>JAUNQV010000001.1:0-16011 GCA_030535995.1 Bacteroidales bacterium | reverse complement strand
GCAAGCACTGCCACAACAGCAAGCACTGCTGTAGCCTTGAAATAGTACTTCAGCCACTTCTCGCGCCAAGCATATATAAAATAGACAACAGCCATTATCACCACCATAAGCAAAAGATAGTAGCTAACCTGTTGATGGCTCCAATAGACATTAAGGCCGGCAAACAGCAGTGTGAGCAATGCCCCAAGCATCAATTTACGCCTGTAACAGAGTATTATTCCGCCTACTACCGGAGCCATTGTTGCAATTACAAGGCTCTTGATCATGTGCCCGGCACCTATTATAATAAAATTATACGAACCCAGCGTATACACAATTGAACCGGCAAGGCTTAACCACCCGTTACACCCTAATGCAAGGAACAGAAGATAACAACCGATGAAAGTCGCAAAAATACAACCGATATGCCTGTACGATGCACCGAACACATTAAGTGTAACAACCTCGCCGACAGGCTTGAACACATTCGCAGGTTGGGGCGAGAAGGTATAGTTACAAGGCATTCCCGAAAACATCGAATTCGACCAATAGCTATACTCGCCGCTCTCTTCGTGATAATCGCGCGCATCCTTTCCCCAGCCCATAGAGCCGACAGCATCGGCCTGACGGACATCCTTACCCTCAAGAACAGGGGCAAAATAGACCAGTGTCAGCACAAGAAAAACCAACACAGCAACAACATGTGGCAAAAGAGTTTTCCAATTGAAATTCTTCATATTATATTTTTTTTGTTTTTTCTATTATATCCTTGATTATGGTGTACATATTCTCCTCATACTGTTCTACCGTGTAACCATTGCTTATCCGGTTATATGCACCCACAGCCAACCGCTCGAACTCCTCAAGCGGCAAGGCATCGGCACGCATAACAGCCTCCTCGAAATCACTGTAGCAGACATTCTCCACCACAATCCCTACATTCTCCAAATCAATTCCTGTAGCACGGCTATAAACAGGCAACAAGGCACCGTTACCCAGCACATTTAGAACGGCCACAGCCCCACCCTCGGAGATTGAGGGGTTGAGCAAAAGCCCGCATTGTGCCAGGATATCGGCAAATTCCCGTGATTCTATATTCACGAAACCATGCATGATTATATTCTCCTTACCCCTAATCTTGGGGTTGTAATAGTTCCAGAAATCCCTCTCCCTACTACTGCTGCCACATACATGGAGTGTGAATTCAGGATGCGCCAATGCAAAGTCAAACGCTATATCAAGCCCTTTGTGCAGCAGGCCTGTACTGCCAAACCATAGAATGTGACGGCGGCATTCGGCAAAATTCTTTTCGGCAAAACCATCTGTCACCTTAAAGCAGAATGCCGGCAACCAACGGTAACGCTCGCTACGGGTCTCCTCGGCGAGGAACTGATTATAAACAAACTCATCACCCAAACATATTACGGCATCACTGAAGTGTGCCTCATAATAGTTACGCGGGTCACCCGGCATATAACGGTTGGAGCCCAACAACCAACGGCCGTGCCTGCTGTAGAAATCGGCGTTACGCATTGAAGTGACACGGTAGTTGAAACAGCTCTCGGCACCTACGGAATAGAAAATACGAAGAGGATTTATCTTTGTATCGGCACTGAACGAACCCATAAAAGCATTGCCATTGATACCGAACACCACATCGTAGGGCGCATAGTTGAGCCCGGTTTTTGCCCTTGAGGTACAATCTACACTGTAACCCAGACGGTCGAAGCACCTTGCTATGACCCAGCCTTCGGTGAGATTTGAATGGTGCTTGGATGGGTTTTCCGACGCAAAAGCCTCGGGCAGATGACACAGAAGTACCCTCTTCTCACGCTTACGCCCGAAGATATCTTTCACAAGCTTTTCGCCGGAGAAGAGCCTCTGCACAAACGAGATTATGGCATTGCCCACACGCCGCTTGGCAATGGGCCACACACGGGCTATTTCGGAACGGTTCAGTTTCATGGGCAGATACTACAGTTTACGGTACACATCACAAGTTTGGGACACCATACGCTCAATGGAGAACTCCTTGCTGCGCTCAACCCCCTTACTGCGCAGCTCTTCGCGCAGAGTGGCACTCACAAGGGTCTCTTTGAGAGTGTCGAGCATAGACTGTGCATCGTTGGGATTAAAGAATATCGCTGCATCGCCGGCAACCTCCGGGAATGAACTGGCATTGCTCAAGCAGACGGGGCAACCGTTGGCAAAGGCCTCCAGAATAGGAATTCCAAAGCCTTCATAATGCGACGGGAATACAAAGCAGAGCGCGTGGCGGTAGAGCGAAGCCATCTGGGCATCATTGGCTGCAATATGTACAAGCCTGTCTGCAATACTCCATTTTTCGAAAAGTTTAAGCTCAGCCGATGTAAACGGCGAGCCGGTGCAGACAACCTTGAGGTTAGGGTCGAGATTGAAGATTGAACGTATAGCCGAGAGCCAAGGCAGGAAATTCTTGTACCCCTTGCGTTCACCTACATAAAGCACATATCGGTCAAAGAGCTGCTGCGCGGGCTGTGTCACCATCCGGTAACCATGATGCACCACACTTATTTTTGAAGGGTCGGTGCCAAGCAATTCAACTATATCGCGTTTTGTATTCTCGCTGACTGCGATAATATGGTCGGCCTCGGCTATCAGACGACGCTTGTGCGGGATTGTGCGGTCATAGATGAGCACATCCTGCGGATAGCGCTCAAAGGTCATATCATGTACAGTGAGCACAAAAGGCTTCTGACGCTTCTTTACACTCTTTAGAAAATATGGGTTGAAATATGTGGGGTGGAAAATATCGAATTCATTGAATCTTATCGCCTTCCACGATATATGCTTGTTTGTCAGCATATATATCTGGCGACGTATACGGTAATTCTTCGGAAAACTTATCTTGTCGTATTTGCGGCCGTATGTTTCCGTCACATAATGGTTCTCACAGAAACGCATAGGTATCTCTGCTGCAAACTCACCTTGAGGCAGGTTGTACATAAGGTCGGCAAAATAGCGTGTAACGCCACCGAAGCGTTGAAGAGTGAACATTTGGTTATCGTACAGGATTTTTTTCATAGTATCATCCTTCAATTTTCCGTTTTAACAAAAAGTTGATAATCTCACGCAATTCATTGCTACGCACAATGAACGCAGTGCCTACATAAAGCAGCGCTGCAATTGCAATGCGCAAGAACAGCAGTATATAAATATTTTCAACAGAGGTTGTCAGCATATAAGTGGCAAACATCGTCAGGCCTGCAAGCAACAGGTATGGCGTAACGTCCAACAGGAACATCGGGAGCGTAATGGCTATCTCCTTGCGTGCAAAGTAGTGCCATACAAAAAGCCACATGGCATTAAACACGCAGTAACTCACAAGCATGAATTCTATGCCGTAGGGATATACGCACAGCAGGATAGCAAGCATGAGCAGGCCCTGCACAATGGTACACCACATGAAAGTGCGCGAACAGCCACGGCTGACCAGCAGGTTTGTGAGCAGGGACTGTACAGGCATGAAAGCACCCCACACAGCCAGAATCTGCAACATACCGGCACTCTCAAGCCATTTGTCGGTAATGACAATTACTATCAGTTCCTTTGCTACAAGCGAAAGCCCCAGCATCAACGGGAATGAGACAAATGCCGTAAAGCGCAACATCTTGCGGAATACGCGCAACTGCCTTTCACTGTCATCGACAACCTTTGCCAACACCGGCTGCGCTACGGCATTCACCATACCGTTGACCACCTCGCCGCCCATATTGAACCATTCGGCAGCCTTGGTGTAGTTACCGACATCGGTACGGCTGTAGAACTTGCCAAGAATAAACGAGAAGATATTCCAATTGAACCTCTGGAAAAGATTGGTTATGAGCAGGCGATAACTGAATGTGAACAAGTACTTCAACGGATAGAAACGTACCTTAAAGCTGGGACGCCACGGAGTGAAATACCAGCATACCACTGTACGTACAAGCACATATACTATACTCTGTGTGGCTATACCCCAATATGAGTAACCGCACAATGCCATTACAACACCCACGGCTCCCGAGATTACAATGGAGAGGATAATAGCGATGGATTTCTGCTTCACCTTGAGTTCCCTGAAGAGATAAGCCGAAGGCGCTATTCCAAAGCCGGCAACCACAAACCCCAGGAAGTTGTAACGCGACAAGGAGACCAGTATCGGTTGGTTGAAGAAACCGGCTATCAGCGGAGCGCAAGCAAAAAGCACACCGTACATAAGCAGGGAAACAAGTATATTGAACCAGAAGACCGCATTGTAGTCATCGTGGGTTACACTCTTGCGGTTGGCTATTGCAGCAACAAAACCGCTGTCCTGCAACGAGCCGGCTATCGCCGAAAAGATTGCAAGCATACCTATAGGCCCATAATCGTCGGGCCCCAGTATGCGTGCCATATATACACCAAATATGAGGCTGAAAACCTGGCATAGCGCATTGCTCATGCCGCCCCAAAAGAAACCTTTTGCTACGGCATGCTTTAAGTTATTGCTGTTTAATGCACTGTTCTTCACCATTACTCCATCATATCCTTGGCCCAAAAGAAACCTTTTGCTACGGCATGCTTTAAGCTGTTGCTGTTTGATGCGCTGTTTTTCACCATTTATCCCGGTTTTCCTGAATGGTATTACTTTATTTCACTACCGGGCTTGGCCTGTGGAGTGACGGTGAGAAGAGAGAGCTTGCCCTCATTGTCCTCGGCACTCAAAATCATACCCTCGCTCACAATACCGCGCATTGTACGTGGAGGCAGATTGGCGATGAAGCATACCTGCTTGCCCACGAGTTCATCGGGGTTGAAGTGTTTTGCAATACCCGAAAGGATTGTGCGTGTCTCAAGACCGTCATCTATCTTGAACTGCAACAGCTTATCGGCCTTCGGCACTTTTGTACACTCAAGCACAGTACCCACACGCATGTCAAGTTTCATAAAATCATCGAATGTACATTCGGGGCGTACAGGGTTAGCCTTGTAGTTGGCAGCCTCGTTCTCCTTCTTTATGCGCTCCAAGCGGTCGAGCTGTGCCTGTATTGCCTCATCCTCGATTTTCTCGAACAGCAGGCCGACCTCACCGAGTTCATGACCCACGGCAAGAAGTTCTGTGCTTCCGAGGCTTGCCCACTCAAATGCAGCGAGGTTGAGCATGCAACGCAGCTTCTTGCTGCTGAAAGGCAGGAACGGCTCGAACACGATAGAGAGGTTTGCCACAAGTTGCAACGAGAGGTTGAGTATTGTTGCCACACGACCCATATCGGTCTTCGCGAGCTTCCAAGGCTCGGTCTCTGCAAGGTAACGGTTACCTATACGTGCAAGTTCCATAGCCTCCTTCTGTGCATCGCGGAACTTGTACTGGTCGAGCAGATGCTCAACCTTGCCCTTAACATCCACAAACTCGGCAACAATAGCCTTGTCATAATCGGTGAGCTCGCCGCAAGCGGGAACCTTGCCGTCGAAATATTTCTTTGTGAGCACCAGTGCGCGGTTCACAAAGTTACCGTAAACGGCAACAAGCTCGTTGTTGTTACGTGCCTGAAAATCTTTCCATGTAAAGTTGTTGTCCTTTGTCTCGGGAGCATTGGCTGTGAGTACATAGCGAAGCACATCCTGCTTGCCCGGGAAATCGACGAGATATTCGTTGAGCCATACAGCCCAGTTACGCGATGTGGAGATTTTGTCATCCTCAAGATTCAGGAACTCGTTGCTGGGCACATTGTCAGGCATCACATACTTGCCGTGCGCCTTCATCATTACAGGGAAAATGATACAATGGAACACAATATTGTCCTTACCTATGAAGTGTACGAGGCGTGTATCCTCACTCTGCCACCACTGTTCCCATGAGCCATGCTTTTCGGGCTCCTTGTCACAAAGCTCCTTTGTGTTTGAGATATACCCGATAGGGGCATCGAACCACACATAGAGCACCTTGCCTTCGGCACCCTCAACCGGTACGGGAATACCCCAATCAAGGTCGCGTGTCATTGCACGGGGCTGCAGGTCCATATCGAGCCAGCTCTTGCACTGACCGTATACATTCGGACGCCACTCCTTGTGGTTCTCCAGAATCCACTCCTTCAGCCACTGCTGGTACTCGTTGAGCGGCAGATACCAGTTCTTTGTCTCTTTAAGTATAGGTGTCTCACCGGTCTCCTTTGAACGGGGATTGATAAGTTCCGTAGGCTCAAGCGCACGGCCACATCCCTCCTCGCACTGGTTACCATAAGCCTGCTTGTGGCAGTAAGGACACTCGCCGACAACATCGCGGTCGGTGAGGAATTTCCCGTTCTTTACATCGTAGAACTGCTTTGAAGTCTGCTCAACGAGCTTGCCGTCATCGTAGAGCTTGCGGAAGAACTCCGAAGCGAACTTGTGATGCGTCCCGGATGTTGTACGGCTGTAGATATCGAACGAAATGCCGAAACCCTCAAATGACTCTTTAATGATATTGTGATAACGGTCCACCACATCCTGCGGAGTAATGCCCTCCTTGCGGGCACGCTGGGTAACAGGCACACCGTGTTCGTCGCTACCACCGATGAAGAGAACATCTTCGCCTTTCAGGCGCAGATAACGCACATAGATGTCGGCAGGCACATAAACGCCTGCAAGGTGACCGATGTGTACAGGGCCGTTGGCATAAGGCAGGGCCGATGTCACAAGGGTTCTTTTGAATTTCTTTTCCATTGTAGTTATATTTTTTTGATTATTCTTGTTCACTCTATTTTTTGCCCTTGGAGCCACAATTTACAAAAGTAGTCATTTTATTTTAAATAACATGCCTGCGCGTAAATAATAGTTGTCACAAGGGCTTATTTGCCTTTTATTTGCACAATAACGCCACTGGTTGGGCTACTGTCGGCAAAAAAGAGTATCTTCGCAAGATATGAAGAATATTAAGGCGAAAATAGTCGAATATTACCCAATGAGTGATGAGGCCCTTGAGGCTATGCTCGGGAGCATGACACCCATGCAGTGTCCAAAGAACACCATGCTGGTGCGTTCGGGCATCACCGACAGGAATGTCTACTTCATTGAAGAGGGCGTCACCCGTTCCATTTTCCACAAGGACGGCACAGACACCACCACATGGTTCAGCATGGAAGGTGACACCACCTTCGGGATGCACTCGCTCTATCACAGCGAGCCGTCGGTGGAGAGCATTGAGACACTTACCGACTGCCTCATATACAAGATTCCCATTGAAAAGATGAACGCCCTTTATGAGAAATATATTGACATTGCCAACTGGGGAAGGGTCATTCATCAGGAGTGCAACATCCTGTTGAGCCACCTGTTTGTGGAGAGACTGCAATTACCCCCGAAGGAGCGTTACGAAAAATTCCTTGAGCACTACCCCGGCCTATTGAACAGGGTAAAGCTCAAGCATATTGCCGAGTTCCTTGGAATAAGCATATACACGCTTAGCAGAATAAGACGGGAAAAATAATTTTTTGCCCAAAAGCAAAAAAATACACATGCTGCATTTCTATCTTTGCAGCAAAGAACACAAGAAAACATATACAAATGCAAAAAAGCACATTTTCATCGGCAAATTTTGCCGACACAAAGCCACACTACGAACTGCTCGACGGCCTGCGAGGTATGGCGGCAGTACTGGTACTTTTTTATCACATCTTCGAGGGATTCTCTTTTGCCGAGGTTACAAACGGCGCAGGAGACGGAATAATACGCACACTTAACCACGGGCACATTGCAGTGGACTTTTTCTTTATCCTTTCGGGCTTTGTAATAAGCTATGCCTACGACGACCGCTGGAACAAGATGAGTACCTGGCAGTTTTTCAAGCGCCGCCTTATACGCCTGCATCCCATGCTCATTATGGGTGCAATCATCGGTTTTATGGCGTTTGCCTTTGTAGGTTTCGAGCGTTGGGATGGCAGTACAACGCCTACAGGCTGGGTAATGACAGCACTGTTGCTTACTATGTTCATGATACCGGCAGTACCGGGTGTTCCATACGAGGTTCGTGGCAATGGCGAGATGTTCCCGCTCAACGGGCCGGGCTGGTCGCTCTTTTTCGAGTACATAGGAAACATACTTTATGCACTCGTCATGCGCCGCATGTCGACAAAAATCCTTACAATCTTTACCATTCTACTTGGCTGTGTCCATGCATGGTTCTTCATCGGCAATGTCTCGGGATATGACATGGTGGGTGTAGGCTGGACAATTGACGAAATTAACTTCTGGGGAGGATTGGTACGCATGCTCTTCCCCTTGAGTATGGGTATGCTGCTTGCACGTACTTTCAGGCCACGCAAGATAAAAGGCGCATTCTACATCTGCAGCATAGCACTTGTTGCACTGTTCGCAGTGCCTTATATAGCATCTACAGGCAGCATAAGCATGAACAGCCTCTACGAATACGTATGCATTGCAGCGCTGTTCCCGTTGATTGTATGGATTGGGGCTTGTGGCAGTGCAAGCGGCAACACAGGGAAATTCAATCGCGTGCTCGGCGATATTTCCTACCCCCTCTACATTGTACACTACCCCATAATGTACATTTTCTACGCTTGGCTCATTGAGAAAGAAATTTACACATTACAGGATTGTTCAGGCGTAGCTGTGCTGGTTGTTGTATCAAGTATTCTGCTTGCATACCTCAGCCTCAAGCTCTACGACGAGCCTGTGCGCCGCCGGCTCGGCAGGAAGTTCATAAAAAGATAATTGGAACAAATTATAAATAACAGTGCAGGTGCCCGCGGGCATCTGCACTGTTATTTATAATTAAATTAATCTTTTATAGTAAATTTTTCCTTATCTTCGCGCCAAAATAGACAAAACCATGAAAATAGCACTTATAGGATATGGAAAGATGGGCAAGACCATAGAGAAGATTGCCCTTGAGAGAGGACACGAGATTGTGTCGATAATTGATGTGGACAACCGCGAGGATTTCTACAGCGATGCTTTCAAGAGTGCCGATGTTGCCATTGAGTTCACAGCACCTGCTGTAGCCTTTGACAACTGCATGAAGGCAATGGATGCAGGCGTAAAGGTTGTCAGCGGCAGCACAGGCTGGTTTCAGCAGCACGAGACAGAGATGCGCGACAGATGCGAAAAAGAGGGAAAGACTCTCTTCTGGAGCAGCAACTTCAGCCTTGGCGTAGCAATATTCTCGGCTGTAAACCGCTACCTTGCAAAAATCATGAACAATTTCGACAACTACAACCGAGTCAAGATCGAAGAGACCCATCACATCCACAAGCTCGACGCTCCCAGCGGCACAGCCATCACACTGGCCGAAGGCATCATTGCCAACATAGACCGCAAGGAGCGCTGGATAATGGGTGACCTCACCAACCCCGACGGCAGCGTGACAAAAGGTGCCGAGCCACGGCCCACCGAGATTAAGATTGACGCAATACGCCGCGATGAGGTTCCCGGCATACACAGCATCACATACGACTCAAATGAAGACACCATTACAATAACGCACGATGCACACAACCGCAGTGGCTTTGCCCTGGGTGCAGTGATTGCGGCAGAGTATACAGCACAGCATTGTGGACTTTTGGGCATGAAAGACCTGTTTGATTTCTAAAGCATACCTCACATAGTAAAAAACCAAAGCAGATGGAGTTCAAAATATTCGGGCGAACCGTAAACCCCACAAAAAAGGAGATTATAAAACTATCCGTTATTCTCATACTTTATATACTGTTTCTCATTTGGGTGAGAAGCTGGATGGGAATAATTGTCATACCGTTCATTGTAGACAACTACACAACACGTTTCATTCCTTGGGGCGGTTGGAAAAAGTCAAAGAACGCCACACTGCGGAGAGTGATGAGCTGGGTAGATGCGATAATATTCGCACTCGTTGCCGTGTACTTTGTACACCAATATTTCTTTCAGAACTACGTTATTCCAACCTCCTCGCTTGAGAAATCACTGCTGGTAGGCGACTACCTGTTCGTGAGCAAGGTGAACTATGGTCCACGCAAGCCACATACCCCGTTGAGCATGCCGCTTACACAGCACACAATGCCGATAACCGGCGGCAAGAGTTACATCGATGCCATACAATGGGATTATGAACGTGTGCCGGGCATTGAAGATGTTGAACTTGGCGACATTGTAGTATTCAACTACCCTGCAGGTGATGTGGCAACCACAAACCCCGATGTCATAGACTTCCACTCCATGTGCTACAGCTTCGGAGAGCAAGCCAACCCAGGACTAAACCCGAAAGAGATGCCGAAAGCCGAAGCCCTAATGGCATATAAGAAGTTGTATAACGACGGAAAGAGAATAATAGAGAACAACCCGCAGACTTTCGGCGAAGTGGTTTACCGCCCTGTCGACCGCAGAGAGAACTATGTGAAGCGCTGTGTAGGACTCCCGGGCAACACTCTTGAGATTAAGGACAAGGTAATATATATTGACGGCAAGGCTATAAAACAGCCCAAAAACGTACAGTTCAACTACTATGTAGAACTGAACCAACAGATACCCGAAGAACTGCGTCACGAACTTGGAATAAGCATTGAGGACCTCTCAAGACTTTACCAGACAAATATAGTTCCTCTCACACAAGAGATATACAACAGGCTCAAAGAGAACAAGAAGCTTGTAAAGAGAATTGAACCGATAAAGGAGAGCAATACATTCGGGATATACCCCTTAAACGGAAATACCGGCTGGACAGCCGACAATTACGGCCCCGTGTGGATACCCAAACGCGGCGAAAGCATAGCACTCACACTCGACAATATAGCCATTTATGAGCGCCCCATTACAGCATACGAAGGCAATACTTTGGAAATTAAAGACGGTGATATATACATAAACGGTGTAAAGAGCGACAGTTACACATTCAAGATGGATTACTTCTGGATGATGGGCGACAACCGTCACAACAGCGCCGACTCCCGCTTTTGGGGCTTCGTACCCGAAGACCACATTGTAGGCAAGCCGCTCTTCGTATGGCTATCACTCGACAAGGACCGTGGATGGTTCGACGGTAAAATACGCTGGGACCGCATATTCCGCAGCGTAGGCAGCTACGATTAAAAAAGAAGAACCGTGAAGATAATATCACACCCACTATACCTTGCGCCCGTTCCGCTATACACAAAGCTGTACCGCGGAACGGCGCTTGTCATTGATGCAAAGTCACCGTTTATAAAGCAGACATTCAGAAGCCGCGCTCTTATTGCCACAGAAAATGGCACACAGAGCCTCAACATCCCGGTGATACACGACGGCGGAAGAACAGCCATGCGCGATGTGCGCATCAGCGAGCATGGCAACTGGCGTCACCAGCACTGGAATGCCATTGTCAGCGCCTACCGCAAAAGCCCCTTTTTCGATTATTATGCCGATGACTTTGCACATTTCTACGAGGAGCGCGACGGTTTTCTTATGGATTTTAACCTGCGCCTGCACAATGTTATATGTGAGTTGCTTGCACTGGATAGAGAAATAGAAATAATTGCCGAAGGAGATATTGACACGGCAGATGCATGTGACATGCGACACATTGCTGAACCAAAAGCCATGAAAGCCCTCACAGAGCAACCGAAGCAATACTATCAGGTATTTGCCCGGCGTAACGGTTTTATTCCTGACTTGAGTATTCTGGACCTGCTTTTCAATATGGGCCCTGAAGGGCTTATAATACTGCGCGATTCCGGTTTATAACAACAGTAAATGCCCAAAGCCACTATTTTGTATAATTTTATTCCACAAAAAATAAATTTTTTAAATATTTTTTACAAAATATAAGAAAAAAGCATTATACTTGCAACATTATATAACCTTTAAAACTTATTATTATGGAAAAGAAATCTAATGGTCTTGGCACCGCGGGATTTGTACTCGCACTTCTTGGCGTTATCTTCTGCTGGCTACCTGTTGTGAATTGGATACTTTGGTTGCTTGGTTTTATATTCTCGCTCATTGGCGTATTCAAACAGCCTAAAGGTCTTGCAATTACCGGTTTGATTTTGTCATTCATTGTAATTATATTACTATTAGTAGTATTTGGTGCAGTTGCAGCTGCAATCTAATATTAGAACACATTATTATATGACAAGAGGATGACTCAAAAGTCATCCTCTTGTCATATATTTATAAATATACCCGCATATTCGCCTACATCAGGCTCCTACAATGCCTTTTATCTCTTTTTACCGAGTTTCAATTCAACAATAAAGGCTGCAATTAATCCAATACCGCCGAACAGCAGCACACACGAACCGTATATAGCACTTTTTATCTGATACGAACTCTCCACAAAGTCCGCGAAATTATAGTGAACGGCAAAGGCAACCAGCATACCTATTCCAAGCCCCATAAACAGACAACCGAACTTCAATGCCGAAGAAGAGAGCTTAGGGATATTTGTTGGGAAATCAATTTTCCCGTTCAAGATATCAGGGGTAAGTTTATCCCCAATCTTGTCAATGATTATCAGGCGTTCCTTTTTACGCACAAAAAGTTCAAACAACTTATAAATACCCAAAGTGATAATACCCATAACGGCAGGAACCATAATAAAATCCATCATAATTATTTAAATTTAAAGGTTAACAATTCATTCCTTACACCCTTTAGACGCAACAATTCCCGAACGGTTACATTTTTCTTATATTTTTTGGGAATTTTGTAACCGGAACGCCTTTTCTGCGTCTATTAGATAGATGAAGAGAGACGACATACATATAATACAGGAAATCCTCTGCGGCAAAAGCGAACAATTCGAGCATATCCTCAACAGATACGGTGGGCAGATATTCAACCTTATTGCCCACATTGTCCCATGCAAGGAAGATGCAGAGGAACTGACACAAGATGTATTCATAAAGGTATTCCGGCAGTTGTCCTCCTTCAAGAAAGAGAGCAGTTTCTCGACATGGATATACCGCATCGCGACCAACACCGCAATCTCGGCTGCGCGCAAGAGAAAGCACGACACACTTCACCTGGACGATGCTGTATATTCAAACATCCCGGACGAGATTATAGATGAGGCGCTGGACAACGACAGTGAAGAACAACTGCAGAGACTGTCCGATGCCATTGAGATGCTCAACGCCGATGAGCGGGCCCTGATAACCCTTTATTATATGAATGAGAAACCTGTTGCCGAGGTAGCCTCGATACTGGGACTCACTGCAAGCAATGTAAAGATAAAGCTACACCGCACAAGGAAAAAGTTATACCTCATACTTAATGATTTATGAAACAGGAAGCAAAAGACAGAGGTTTAAGGAAGGCTATGAATAGCAGGAACAATGCACTGCCTTCAAATTTCACCTTCTGCACAATGCGGAAGGTTGAAGAGTATATACGCATTAGAGAGAAGAGAACAGAAAGGCAGATATTCTATTCCATTGTTGCCGTATCGGCTGTTCTGTCAACCTCTATTGGGATTTTCATGTACCGTTTCTACGGTGATGAACTGACAAGAATATTCAAGGATACAACTGATATATTCCTGCAGCTTGAGATATTTGCATCACCCTACATGCACTTTGCCATAATATTCTTTATTCTCATTTGCTTTGACCATTGGATGAGAAGAAGCTATTTCAAACAACATAAAAATAGAGAGTAAACAACAACTGTATTATTGCACATACCGTATTATCTTAACATAAAGAGCAAAACAAGAACAAATTGAGGGCCGCACGAATATGCGGCCCTCAACGATTATCATTGACAATTATCAGTCTTTCAGTTTGGCCTTAATGAACTCGCGGTTCAAGCGGGCAATATTGCTGATTGATACACACTTGGGGCATTCTGCCTCACAAGCACGGGTATTGGTACAGTTACCGAAGCCGAGCTCGTCCATCTTGGCAACCATTGCCTTAACGCGCTTCTTGGCCTCAACCTTACCCTGTGGCAACAATGCGAACTGGCTAACCTTTGCCGAAACGAACAACATAGCAGAACCGTTCTTACAAGCTGCTACACAAGCACCGCAACCGATACAAGCAGCTGCATCCATAGCCTCTTCGGCAATATCCTTGCCGATGGGAATTGCATTGGCATCGGGCATACCGCCTGTGTTGATGGATACATAACCGCCTGCCTGCTGTATTTTGTCGAATGCTGTACGGTCAACCATTAGGTCACGTATTACAGGGAAACCTGCCGAACGCCATGGCTCAACTGTAATTGTATCGCCATCCTTGAAACGGCGCATGTACAACTGGCATGTTGTTGCACCTGTTGCAGGACCATGCGGGTGGCCATTTACATAGAGTGAACACATACCGCAAATACCCTCGCGGCAGTCGTGGTCAAATGCTATAGGCTCTTTATTCTCATTAACCAACTGTTCGTTAAGAATGTCGAGCATTTCAAGAAACGAGGTATCACCGGGAATATCCTTCATCTGATAGGTCTCGAACGCACCTTTGGCTTTAGGACCTCTCTGACGCCATACCTTCAATGTAAAACTTATATTTTTGTCCATTGCTTACAAATTTAGGAATGATTAGTTTTTGTAGTTACGCTGCTGTACCTTAATGTACTGATAGTTGAGGTCCTCTTTTAGGAGTTCGGGCTCCTGGCCTTGGCCGGTAAATTTCCAGCAAGCAACGTATGAGAAGTTCTCATCGTCACGTTTAGCCTCGCCTTCCTCTGTCTGGTGCTCCTCACGGAAGTGACCACCACAAGACTCCTCACGGTTGAGGGCATCGTATGCCATAAGACGACCAATTTCAATGAAGTCGAGCAAGCGGAGAGCCTTCTCGAGTTCAATGTTGAGAGTGTCGGCCTCACCAGGAATGCGGAGGTCGCTCCAGAAGATTTTCTCTACGCGGTCAATCTCTTTGAGAGCCTTCTCAAGAGAAGCCTTGGTACGGGCCATACCTACATTGTCCCACATTACAAGACCAAGCTCCTTATGTATTGAGTCTACGCTACGAGTACCCTTGATAGCCATAAGTTTGGCAATCTTGTCGTTTACAGCCTTCTCTGCCTCGGCGAATTCAGGCAACTCGGTGCTGAAACGCGGAACCTGAATCTGGTCGGCCAAGTAGTTCTGTATAGTATAAGGAAGAACGAAATAACCGTCGGCAAGACCCTGCATAAGAGCAGAAGCACCCAAACGGTTCGCTCCGTGGTCGCTGAAGTTGGCCTCGCCGATTGCGAACAGACCGGGGATTGAGGTCTGGAGTTCGTAATCTACCCAGATACCGCCCATGGTGTAGTGGATAGCAGGGAATATCATCATCGGCTCCTTGTATGGGTTAGTATCGGCAATTTCCTCATACATGTCGAAGAGGTTACCGTAACGCTGGCGTACTACATCCTCACCCAAGCGCTGGATAGCATACTTGAAGTCGAGGAACACAGCCAAACCTGTGTTGTTCACGCCGAAGCCCTTGTCGCAACGCTCTTTTGCAGCGCGTGAAGCAACGTCACGTGGAACGAGGTTACCGAATGCGGGATAACGGCGCTCAAGATAGAAGTCACGGTCTTCGTCGGGGATGTCATTGGGGTGTTTCTTGCCCTCCTGAAGAGCCTTGGCATCCTCAAGTTTCTTTGGAACCCAAATGCGGCCGTCGTTACGCAAAGACTCCGACATAAGTGTCAGTTTAGACTGCTTGTCACCGTGAACGGGGATACATGTGGGGTGAATCTGCGCATAACATGGGTTTGCAAACCATGCACCCTTGCGGTAGCACTGCAATGCAGCAGAACCGTTGCTTCCCATGGCATTTGTAGAAAGGAAGTATGCATTACCGTAACCACCGGTACCGATAACGACGGCATGAGCAGCAAAACGCTCTATTTTACCGGTTACAAGGTTACGGGCGATAATACCGCGTGCACGACCGTCAATAACAACCAGGTCGAGCATCTCGTAACGGGTATATACCTTTACAGTACCCTGGCTAACCTGATAGTTAAGGGCAGAATATGCACCGAGAAGGAGCTGCTGACCGGTTTGGCCGCGGGCATAGAATGTACGCGATACCTGAGCACCACCGAATGAACGGTTGTCGAGCAAGCCACCGTATTCGCGAG
>JAUNQV010000170.1 GCA_030535995.1 Bacteroidales bacterium | reverse complement strand
TTCCACTTTCCGTTTTCCACTTTCATTTACTCCTCGCAAAGCTCGGTAAGCACACCCTTTGTCGATTTGGGGTGCAGGAAAGCTATCTGCAACCCCTCGGCGCCGGCGCGCGGAGCCTTGTCAATGGTGCGTATCTCTTTCTTCTCACACTCGGCAAGAGCGTTGGCAACGCCATCCTCAACCTTGTATGCAATGTGGTGAATACCCTCTCCTCTGTTCTCGATGAACTTTGCGATGGTGCTCTCGGGTGAGGTCGCTTCAAGCAGCTCGATCTTTGTCTCTCCGACCTTCAGGAATGCGGTACGCACTTTCTGGTCCTCTACAGTCTCAATGTTGTAGCATTCGAAACCAAGTACCTGCTCGTAGTAGGGCAGAGCCTCTTCAATGCTTTTTACAGCAATGCCCAAATGCTCTATTCTCGATATTTTCATTTTACGGTAGTTTTGTTGAACAATAAAACTGTTTCACTGTTTGCGAAGATACGCTTTTAAAATTTAAACGCAATTATTTAATGCTTTTTTTTGACTTTATCTGTTACGGTTGATTATAATCGTTGTTCTTTTTGTGCAATTTTGGGTGTAGAAGTAAAACAATCTACACTCTTTTACCTTTTATTCCGGCAGTTTTTTATATCTTCGCGCCATTGAAACAGGCCGGCTGCCGGCTATTAAAAATTTATTTTTATGAAAAAAACATTGGTAGATCTTTTCGAGGAATCGGTAAAGTTGTATCCGAATAACACATTCCTCCTTGAGAAAACTGACAAGAAAGAGGGTTTCAAGCCTACAACCTATACACAGGTTAAGGAACAGGTATACCGTTTGGGTGCAGGTTTCCAGGCTCTCGGAGTAAGAAAAGGTGATAATATGGCCCTCTTGAGCGAGGGTTGCAATATGTGGGTAATCGGTGAGCTTGCAATGTTCTATGCAGGTGCTGTGAATGTGCCCCTCTCGATAAAGCTCGAAGAGAGCAACGACCTCTATTTCCGTCTCGACCACGGTGATGTAAAGTTTGTCTTCGTGTCAAACTATCAGTTGAAGAAAATCCGTGCAATCAAAGATAAACTCGCAAAGGTAGAGAAGATAATCGTCTTCGGCAATGCCGGTACTCTCGAAGAGAACGAGATACATGTCGATGATGTCCTCAAAATGGGTGACGAGTTCCTTGCGTCGCACAGTATGGAGGAGTTTCTTGCCGTAGGCCAGTCATTGGTAAACGACGATATCGCAACAATCACATATACCAGCGGTACAACAGCCGACCCCAAGGGAGTTATGCTCACACACCGCAACTACACAGCCAATGTGGAGCAGGCCAAGACTCTTGTGAATATCGACGAGACATGGCGCACACTCATCATTCTCCCGCTCGACCACTGCTTCGCCCACGTTGTAGGCTTCTACATCATGATGTCTTGCGGAGCTACAGCTGCAACCGTACAGGTTGGCCGCACAGGTCTTGAGACACTTAAGAACATACCTTTGAACATTAAGGAGGTACGTCCTCACTTCATCCTTTCTGTTCCCTCTTTGGCAAAGACTTTCAAGAAGAACATCGAGGGCGCAATCCGTGCAAAGGGCAAGACTACAGAAAAACTCTTCAACTGGGGTATGTCAATCCGCCAGAAGTATTATGGCGAGAGCAACCTCGACTCAAAGGGCATGCGTGTGCTTCTGAAGCCACTTGTAGCCCTTTTCGACAAGCTGATATTCGACAAAGTACGTGCAAACTTCGGTGGTGAGCTCCGCTTCTTCATCGGTGGCGGCGCATTGCTCGACAAGGATTTGCAGAACTTCTACCTTGGTGTCGGTATGCCGATGTTCCAGGGCTATGGCCTTTCCGAGGCTACTCCGGTAATCTCTTCAAACGGCCCCGAACTTTACCGTTTCGGTTCAAGCGGTAAACTTGTGAAGCCTATCGAGCTGAAAATATGTGATGCCGACGGCAAGGAGCTTCCAACCGGCGAGCTTGGTGAGATTGTTGTAAAAGGCGAGAATGTTATGGCTGGTTACTGGAAGAATCCTACAGCTACAGCCGAAACAGTCCGCGACGGTTATCTCTACACCGGTGACCTCGGTTACATGTCCGAGGAGAACCTTCTCTATGTTAAGGGTCGTTTCAAGAGCCTTCTTATCTCAAGCGACGGTGAGAAGTACAGTCCCGAGGGTATCGAAGAGGCTTTCGTGAGCCTTTGCCCCACCATAGACCAGGTAATTCTCTACAACAACCAGTCGCCATATACCATTGCACTTTTTGTTCCCAACAAGGACAATATCAAGCGCGCGCTTGAGGCTAAGGGTCTCGACCTCTCTACCGAGGAGGGCCGTAAGGCTGCATGTGACCTGGTTAAGGCCGATGTCGACAAGTTCAAGAAGGGTGGTGAGCATGCCGGAATGTTCCCCGAGCGTTGGTTGCCGAGTTGCTTCGCAGTTCTTCCCGAGGCGTTTACCGAGCAGAACGGTATGATGAACAGTACCATGAAGGTGGTTCGCGGTAAGGTTGAGAAGTTCTATAAGGAGCGTATCGATATACTCTACACTGCCGAGGGTAAGAACCTCTACGAACAGCATAACCTTGATGCTTTCAAGTAATGTAGAGCTTTGTTAAGAGTAAAAACCTCCGTTGCTTTGTGATGCAACGGAGGTTTTTTATTGTTCCTGTTGCGAATGGCAAAACTAGTCGATGACAAGGTGAGCGGTTTTTTAAGATCCTTTGACAACACTTGCTTGTCGCAACCCACGCGGCAACACTTTTAGCGTTGCTACGCGTGAC
>JAUNQV010000017.1 GCA_030535995.1 Bacteroidales bacterium | reverse complement strand
CATAAAAGACAACGAAATAGCGGCTTCCAACATAATAAAACTTTTTTAGAAATTTAAATAGCTTTTAAGATATAATGGGAAAAATCATTGCATTGGCCAACCAGAAAGGTGGAGTCGGGAAAACAACTACCGCCATAAACCTTGCTGCATCATTGGCTACTTTCGAGAAGAAAGTGCTTGTAATAGATGCCGACCCGCAGGCAAACGCCTCTTCGGGGTTAGGCATTGATATACGCGAAATAGAGTGTTCAATATATGAATGTCTTATAAACAAGGCCGCTCCACAGGAGGGCATACACAACACCTGCGTGAAAGGGCTCGATATTATACCCTCACACATTGACCTGGTCGGTGCGGAGATTGAGATGCTCGACATGCCCAACCGCGAGAAGATTATGCGTGAAGCGCTTGAGACAGTCAAGGACAAATACGACTACATTCTCATTGACTGCTCACCATCGCTCGGGCTCATAACAGTAAACTCACTCACAGCCGCCGACTCGGTAATAATACCTGTGCAGTGTGAGTATTTTGCACTTGAAGGTATAAGCAAACTGCTCAACACCATAAAAATAATAAAATCGAATCTCAACCCCAAACTCGACATCGAAGGCTTTCTGCTCACAATGTTCAACTCGCGCCTGCGATTGAGCAACCAGGTGTACAACGAGGTAAAGAGACACTTCCGCGAACTGGTGTTCAACACTGTAATACAGCGCAACATCAGGCTGGGCGAGGCCCCGAGCATGGGCGTTCCTGTCATTATGTATGATGCGGAATCTACAGGAGCAAAGAACTATCTGGCACTGGCCGAAGAGATTTTAAACAGAAATAACGAATAATGGCAAAACAGAAATTCACATTAGGACGCGGGCTCGATGCCCTCATATCTACCGAGGCGGTACGCACATCCGGCTCATCATCCATAGGCGAGATTGAGATTGACAAGATATTTGCCAATCCCAACCAGCCAAGACGCGATTTCAACGAAGAGGCGTTGCAGGAACTGGCCGACTCAATAAAGGAACTTGGAGTGATACAGCCCATTACCCTGCGTAAAATGGATGACAACAAGTACCAGATTATTGCAGGTGAAAGACGCTTCCGCGCATCGCAGCTTGCAGGGAAAAGCACAATTCCCGCATATATACTGAAGGCTGACGATGAGGACACCATGGAGATGGCCCTGATTGAGAACATACAGCGCGAAGACCTGAACCCGCTTGAGATAGCCCTTGCATACCAACAGCTCATAGAGCAGCACAACCTTTCGCAGGAGCAATTGAGCAAGCGCGTGGGCAAAGGACGCGCGACAATCGCCAATTTTATAAGACTTCTGAAACTGCCTGCAGCAATTCAGGTAGCATTGAAAGAGAAGAAGATTGACATGGGACATGCCAAAGCCCTGCTTTCACTCGACTCCCACGCCGACCAGATAAATATTTTCCACGAAATTGAGAAAAACAGCTATTCTGTACGCGAGGTCGAGGATATTGTACGCCGTACAAAGGAGAAAGTAGAGCAGACAGAAACACCACGTCCAAAGAGCAACGACAGCAAGCAGGATGCGACATTCCACCAGTTGAAGAAACATCTTACACATTTTTTCCAGACACCGGTGCAACTGACCTGCTCGGCCAAAGGAAACGGCAAAATCAGCATAAAGTTCAAGAACGAGAAAGAGCTTGAACGCATTATTGCAATATTTGACAAACTTAACCAATAGACCCGTGCGAAACAACCGAATGACACACCGGCTAATAGCTTTTGCAGTTCTGTTTACCCTGTTTGCATTGGACATTCACTCACAAACAGGCGAAATGGCAGCTGCGAACGACACCATTGTCTCATACAAGGCAATTCCCGACTCAATGAAACTCGACAGCGTTTACAAAGAGATGACCTTGAGCGCCCCGGCACTATCGCCCGACAGCAGTCGCGCTGCACTAAAGAGACAACAGCAAGCCGGTGCACCTGAAATATGGAAACCCAACCCCACTACAGCCACATGGCTGGCACTGGTAATTCCCGGTGGAGGACAGATTTACAACAGAAAATACTGGAAACTGCCCATTGTATATGGCGGATTTGTCGGATGCCTGTATGCATATAACTGGAACAGCCAGATGTACAAGGATTACCGCCAGGCATACCTCGATATAATGGACAGCGACCCCAACAGCGACTCTTATAAAGACTTCTTCAGGCCCGGATACGACTTCGAGAGAAACGAGGCCTACCTTAAAGAGGTTTTCAAAAAGAGAAAAGACCGCTACCGTCGCTGGCGCGACTTGAGTATATTTGCCTTCATTGGAGTATACGCCGTCTCTGTCATAGATGCCTATGTGGATGCACAACTGGCAAGCTTCGACATAACAGAGGACATTAACCTGACGATAGAGCCCGAACTCATAAGAGGCAACAGCCTCTCGCCCGAAGGGGGATATTACGGCTTCAACTGCAACATCACCTTCTGACACAAATATAAAAGCCAAGAACATACATGCATAGAACAATCATAACACTTCTTACATATACACTACTCGCAATATTGCCGGGAAAGGCAGAAGCGTTGTCACTCTCCTTGCCGGCCTTCGGGAGCGACAGCATAGCGGCTGTCGACACAACATTCGTCGAGGCAGAAAGCGATTCCATCACATTCGACCTGCCCGAAGGCATTACCGAAGACATCGACAGCCTTCTCAACAGTTGGCAGGCACGACACCTGCTTAAAAAAGCTGAACGCGATAACAACAACTGGAGAAGCATTACAACAAGCGACACGACATACGCCGAGCGCTTGATGAAAATGCCTACCATAGTGAAGATGCCGTACAACAGCATGGTACGCACATGCATTGACCGCTACACAACAAAGAACCGTTCACTGGTATCGTACATGCTTGGAATGGCAGAATTCTACATGCCCATAATTGAAGAGGAGATTGACAGGCAGGGTATTCCGCACGAGCTGAAATACCTGCCCATCATAGAATCGGCACTTAACCCCAAGGCTGTGTCAAGAGCCAGCGCCAAAGGACTGTGGCAGTTCATATTCCCTACCGCGAAACTTTATGGGCTACGCTCGAACAACTACATCGACGAGCGTTTCGACCCCATAAAATCCACAAAAGCCGCGATAAGATATCTGGGAGACCTCTATAATATATTCGGCAGCTGGGAGCTCGCCATTGCAGCATATAACTGCGGCCCTGGCAATGTAAAGAAAGCAATAATGCGCTCCGGCGGAAAAACCGATTTCTGGGAGATTTACCGCTGGTTGCCGCGCGAGACAAGGGGCTACCTCCCTATGTTCATCGCAGCCAACTACATAATGACCTACCACAAGGAGCACGGGATATACCCTCTTGAACCGTCGACACCGATAATAACAGACACCATCGTCGTTTCCAAGAACCTCCATTTCAAGCAGATTGTCGATGTTTGCGAGGCCGACATTGAAGAGATAAGAGCCTTGAACCCACAATATATAAAGGATATAATACCTGGGGCCAATGAGCCTTATGTACTACGCCTCACGAACAACATGGTCACACGCTTCATAGCAAATGAAGACACCATATACAAACACCGTCAAGAGGAATTCTTCCCAAGCGAAAG
Source organism: Bacteroidales bacterium (assembly GCA_030535995.1). Lineage (GTDB taxonomy): Bacteria > Bacteroidota > Bacteroidia > Bacteroidales > Bacteroidaceae > HGM04593. The sequence continues at coordinate 24,183 of JAUNQV010000017.1, read as the reverse complement.
TGTGGAAAAGATGCTCAAGCAGGCAAAGGCCAACGACGACGGGCATGGAACACTCAAGCGCCACAAGATAAGACGAGGCGAAACCCTTGGAAGCATTGCACGAAAGTACAGGGTAACAGTCAAGCAGATTATGAAGTGGAACAACATGCGCAATACAAAGATAAGGGAAGGCAAATACCTGAAAATATATTAACCCGCCATGGATACAAGCAACGAAGAGAGAAAGAGATTGGATGAAGAGGCTGCGATAAACGCCGCCTTCCAGGAGATTCTGGACATATATCTTTCATCGCAACACCGCAAGAAAGTCGAGCTCATAACAAAAGCGTTCAACTTTGCGCGCCAGGCACACAAAGGTGTGCGCAGACACAGCGGAGAGCCATACATAATGCACCCTCTTGCCGTTGCACGTATCGTATGCAAAGAGATAGGTCTGGGCTCTACCTCAATATGCGCAGCGCTTCTGCACGATGTTGTCGAAGACACAGACTACACTGTTGAAGATATAAAGAACCTCTTCGGCGAAAAGATTGCAGAGATTGTAAACGGACTCACAAAGATTGCCGGAGGCGTATTCGGTGCACAGGCATCGGAGCAGGCCGAGAACTTCAAGAAGCTCCTGCTGACGATGAGCGAGGATATTCGCGTGATACTCATAAAGATAGCCGACCGCCTGCACAACATGCGCACATTGGAGTTCATGCAGGTAAACAAGCAGTATAAGATAGCCGGCGAAACCCTTTATATTTACGCCCCCATAGCCTACCGCCTTGGATTGAGCCGCATAAAGACAGAGCTTGAGAACCTGAGCTTCAAGTATGAGCACCCCGAGGAGTATGCCCGAATAGAGAAGAAGATTGAAAAGACAAGCCGCGAACGCGACATTCTGTACAACGATTTTACCCTGCCCATTTGCCAGCAGCTCGATGCCATGGGCTACAAGTACCGCATAATAGGACGAGTGAAATCGCCATATTCAATATGGAACAAGATGCAGAAGAAACACGTGGCTTTCGAAGACATATACGACATTCTTGCTGTTCGAATTATTTTTGAGCCACGCGAAGGACGCGACGAGAACAATGAATGCTTCAACATATACATAGCACTCACAAAGCTGTACAATGCACACCCCGACCGATTGCGCGACTGGGTAAACAAGCCCCGCACCAATGGATACAAGGCACTTCACGCCACATTCATGAGCCTCCATGGCGAGTGGATTGAGGTACAGATAAGAAGCGAGAAGATGAACGAGGTAGCCGAGCGCGGTATTGCAGCACACTGGAAATACAAAAGCCAAGGCGAAGAGAGCAACGACCAGCAACTCGACAACTGGCTGCACACAATCAAGGAAATTCTCGACGACCCGCAACCCAACGCCCTCGACTTCCTCGACACGATAAAGCTGAACCTTTATGCAACGGAGATTTTCGTCTTCACCCCCAAAGGCGACATAAAGACAATGCCGCAGAACTGCACGGCTCTCGACCTTGCATACAGCATACACACATTCCTTGGCAACCACTGCATAGGCGCAAAGGTAAACCACAAGCTGGTACCGTTGAACCACCAGCTCCAGAGCGGCGACCAGGTAGAAATTCTCACCTCCAATGCCCCACGTGTCGACGAGAGCTGGCTCTCCTTTGTCACAACAGCCAAAGCACGTGCAAAGATACAGGCAGCACTGCGCCGCCAGCAGAGGCTGCTGCAGCACGACGGCGAGGAGAAACTGAACAAATTCCTGGAACAGGAAGGGATAAGCAACTATGCAGGAAGCATAGAAAAACTCTGGAAGCATCACCAGCTGAAGGACCGCGAAGAGCTGCTCACAGCAATCGGCAAAGGCACCATACAGCTTGGCAGCGAAGACAAGGACGCACTGCTTGGGAACAAGAAGTTCAGCTTCCAGTCACTCTTCACATTCAACCGCGACAAAAAGAAAGAGGACAAAAAAGCAGAACAGCACAACGAGGTAGACCGCAAGACTCCTCTACACCTCACCGACGACAGCCTGAAGAGCAGTTACATAATAGCCGACTGCTGCCACCCTATCCCGGGCGACGATGTGCTCGGCTATTACGACGAGGACAAGCGCATTATAATACACAAGCGCAGCTGCCCGGTAGCCGATACCCTAAAAAGCAGCCATGGCAACAGAATTCTGGCAGCCAAATGGGAAACCCATAAACAGCTTTATTTTGCAGTACCGATACAGGTAAAAGGCATCGACGACATGGGCGTACTGCATGAAATAACAACAATAATATACCAGCAGCTGAACGCCAATATACAGAAGATGCATATCGAGAGCAACAACGGTATATTTGAAGGCACATTCTGGATTAACGTACACGATGTGGACGAGGTCAAGACCATCTGCGACAACCTTAAGAAAATAAAGAACATAAAGACCATTGCACGCATAGGATAGCAGGTAATTAAGCGTGTATAATTTTCCAAGGTTCGTTTTACCCTTAACGGTTAAGGGTAAAACGAACCTTGAAAAAAAATATTTCGGCATGAAAAGTATCATACAAATACAATATTACCCACACTGAATTTCTACTGAGCCCAAGTTTGGGCCCAAGCCAACACAGCAGATGCCTTTTTAGTGAATTACAACGAATTATAGGAGATCCAACTCCCCCTTAATCCCCAACAACTCCTCACGCACAGCCTTCAAGCGGTCAATCACTTCGGAGTTAGTCTCGGCACTGTTTTTAGGGCCTCCTGATTTAAGCTGTTTCTTTGCGCCGGAAAGAGTGAGGCCGCGCTCTTTTACAAGATGATAGATGGTACGAAGAGTCTTGATATCATCTTTTGTGTAGCGACGGACACCGTTGGCACCTTTGTATGGCGATACTTCGGGGAATATTGTTTCCCAGTAACGAAGAGTTGTTTCTGTAACGGAAAGTTCTTTTGCAACCTCTTTTATAGTATAATAGAGTTTGAGGTCTTTATTTTTGTTCAATGCCATAATCAGTCATATATTTTACCATGGTTCTCGGCCATACGGAGCATTTCGTCGTAACCATCGGCATCGAGGTCCATGAAATAGTAATTGATGGGGTTTACATTACGGCCTTTTACAAGGACTTCGTAATGCAGGTGGGGGCCTGTACTTTTGCCGGAATTACCGCTCAATGCTATCTGCTCACCACGTACAACCTGTTGTTTGGGCTTTACCAGGAACTTTCCGTCGAGCAGGTGGGCGTAAAGGGTTTTATAGCCATAGCCATGGTCGATGACAACGGTATAGCCATAACCCGACTGCCATTTTGCGCTCTCTACCACGCCATCGGCAGTTGCGTATACAGGAGTCTTTTTATCACAGGTGAAGTCCATCCCTTTGTGGAATGTACGTACATTGTAAACGGGGTCTATGCGATAGCCATAGCCCGATGCTGTACGTTTGAGGTCGCGGTTCGAGATGGGCTGGATTGCCGGCACATGACGCAGGCGGGTTTTTGCATCCTTGTCAAGAGCAACAATTTCATCGAAGGACCTTATTTGCATGTACAACTGTTTCTCCAGCAGGTCGACTTTCTGCGTTGTCTCCACAAGCAGACCGGCATTGTCCATTTTAAGAAGGTCGTCGTAGCGGTTCGTTCCTGCATAGCCGGCGTTGCGTACCGCCTCGGAAAGTGGCTCGGCATCGAGCATCACACGGTAGAGGTTGTCGTCGCGCTGCTGTATGTCGCGCATTACCAACAAAGCCTTGTCGAGGCGCGACGAGAGTATCTTATACCGGGCCAGCAACTGCGAATTCTCATTCTCGAATTCTTTTACCGACGGTTTGTCGATGAGAAGGTAGAAGACAAGGAAGGATATTCCTCCGAATATTATATACAGAAGAACACGGCGCAGCATAGTCAGGAACTTCTGTGCAAAGTTAGGATAGACCCTGTCGTATGTTCTTGTATCGGGATTGAATATGTAATAGACCTTTCGCATTTTATACTGTTTGCTGATACTGTCGGTTGAGAAAGTGCCCGGGCGGGGTTCGGGTATTTGCACAATCTCTCTTATCGTCACAAATGTAATAAAACATTACTTTTGTTGCAAATAATAAAGGTTAAACCATTTTAAGTAATGGAATAAAGAATATTCTGCATACCAAACAGGGAAAAATCCATATAAAAGTTGTAACTTCGCGCGAACTTTGTTCGCGTGACAAAAACAAATTTCAAGAGAAACAAGTAAACACACTCGAAAATCAATAAAAAACATATAGTATATGCTCACTTCAAAAGAAATCAGAGAATCTTTCAAGAAATTCTTCGAGCAGAAAGGGCACTTGATTGTACCTTCGGCTCCTATGGTTGTCAAAGACGACCCCACACTGATGTTTACCAATGCAGGTATGAACCAGTTCAAGGATATAATTCTTGGCAACCGCCCGGCAAAGAGCAAACGTGTTGCCGACTCACAGAAGTGTCTTCGCGTCAGCGGAAAGCACAATGACCTTGAGGAGGTAGGACACGACACATACCACCACACAATGTTCGAGATGCTCGGCAACTGGTCGTTCGGCGACTATTTCAAACAGGATGCCATCGACTGGGCGTGGGAATACCTTACCGAGGTTGTCAAGCTCGACCCGAACCGCCTCTATGCCACAATTTTTGAGGGTGCTGCAAGCGAAGGACTTGAGAGAGACAACGAAGCGGCTGCCATTTGGGAAAAGCACCTGCCCGCAGAGAGAATTCTCAACGGTAACCTGAAGGACAATTTCTGGGAGATGGGCGACACAGGACCTTGCGGCCCCTGCAGCGAGATACACATTGACCTGCGCAGCGACGAAGAGCGCGCCGCAATCCCCGGCCGTGACCTTGTAAACGGCTCACACCCCCAGGTTATAGAAATATGGAACCTTGTATTCATGCAGTACAACAGAATGGCCGACGGGCACCTCGAAGAGCTGCCGGCCAAGGTTATTGACACAGGCATGGGCTTCGAGAGGTTGTGTATGGCACTGCAGGGCAAACAATCGAACTACGACACCGATGTCTTCCAGCCTATAATTAAGGCAATCGGAGAGATATCGGGTAAGAAATATGGCGAGAATGAACAGACCGACATTGCAATGCGTGTAATTGCCGACCATATACGTACAATATCATTCTCCATTACCGACGGCCAACTGCCTTCAAATGCAAAAGCAGGTTATGTAATACGCCGTATCCTTCGCCGTGCCGTACGTTACGGATACACTTTCCTCGGCCAGAAACAGGCCTTCATGCACAAGCTTGTACCGGCCCTTATCGACAATATGGGCGATGCCTATCCCGAGCTCAAACAACAGCAGGAGCTTATAACAAAGGTTATCAAAGAGGAGGAGGATTCGTTCCTCCGTACCCTGGAAACCGGTATTGGCATGCTCGACAAGATTATGGCCGCGACAAAAGAGGCCGGAAAGAGCGAGATTAGCGGCGTCGAGGCTTTCACCTTGTATGACACATTCGGTTTCCCGATAGACCTCACACAGCTCATTCTGCGCGAGAACGGGCTCACAGCAAACATGGAGCAATTTGACGAGGAGATGCTCAAGCAGAAGACCCGTGCGCGCAATGCGGCCACTGTGGAGAACGGCGACTGGATTACCGTGAGCGAAGGCGAATGTACCTTTGTAGGCTACGACAACACAGAGTACCAGACAACAATACTGCGCTACCGCCAGACAAAGCAGAAGAACCAGACCCTCTACCAGATAGTATTGAAAGAGACCCCGTTCTATGCCGAGAGCGGAGGACAGGTAGGTGACACCGGTTTCCTTGTATGCGGTGAAGAGCGTATTGAGGTCATCGACACAAAGAAAGAGAACAACTTACCTATACACATAACAAAGAAACTCCCTGCGGACCCTGCAGCAACATTCAGCGCCGAGGTAAACAGCACAAAACGTGCAGCATGTGCCGCAAACCACTCATGTACACACCTGCTCGACCAGGCACTCCGCCAGGTACTCGGAACCCACGTGGAGCAGAAGGGTTCACTCGTTACACCCGATGCCATACGCTTCGACTTCTCACATTTCCAGAAGGTTACCGACGAGGAGATTGAACAGGTTGAGCGCATAGTAAATGCCCGCATACGCGAGAACATACCTTTGACCGACTACCGCAACATTCCTATTGAAGAGGCAAAAGAGCTTGGCGCAATAGCCCTCTTCGGTGAGAAGTACGGCGACCATGTACGTGTGGTACAGTTCGGTAGCTCAATAGAGTTCTGCGGCGGTACACACGTGGAGTCAACAGGCAAGATCGGTATGGTAAAGATTGTAAGCGAGAGTTCTGTTGCTGCCGGAGTACGCCGTATCGAGGCGATAACAGGCGAGGCTCTTGAGAACCACCTCTACAAGCTTCAGACACTTATGAAAGAGATTCACGCTCTCTTCAACAACGTACCAAACCTCAAGGCTACCATTGCAAAGTCAATTGCAGAGAACGCCGAACTCAAAAAGGAGATTGAGGAGTATGCAAAGGAGAAGGCAGCCATGATGAAGAACGAGTTGCTGAAGGAGATTAAGGAGAAGGGCGGCATGCGTTATATAAGCGCAGTACTCCCCGCTGCACCTGCAACGATAAAGGATATTGTATTCATGCTGCGCCAGGAGCAGCCCGAGAACCTTCTTGTTGTAATAGGCAGCGTATACAACGAAAAGCCACAGCTCACCATTTCGGCAAGTGCCGACCTTGTAGAGCGCGGCATAAACGCCGGCAAGATTGTAGGCCAGGCTGCCCGTGAGATGCAAGGCGGCGGAGGCGGCCAGGCACACTTCGCACAGGCCGGTGGAAAGAACCCCGCGGGTGTGAAGGCTGCAATAGAGAAAGTGTTCGAGATTATAGAAGCCTGACAACAATAACAGAGGCCGGCCATAAGGTTCTACCTTTGCCGGCCTTTTTATTTATACACCGCTAAAACACCATACATGAAAAGAGTATTGACAATTCTGTTTGCTGCAATGCTGCTTGCTGCCTGCAACGGCCCAAGCAAGGAAGAGGCACGCCGGCATCTTGCGCAAGAGGCGAAAGCCGGCAATGAAGAGATGAAGAAACAGGACTTCACGCAAGCCACAGTGTGCACAGGCATTACATTCGAGAACGACAATCTCTATTACAACTACACGATTGACGAAAGATATACCAACATGAGCGTGTTCCGCAACAATAGAGAGAAGTTGAAAAAGGATATTGAAACAGCTGTAGCAACAGCAGCAGGAATACAAGCCATAATAAAGAGCCTCAAGATTTTAGACGGCAAAATGATTTACACATACAGAGGCAGCATATCAAATGACACTGTTTGTATAATTGTAGACATGGAATAGCTGCGTTACAAAAGTCAACAGCTCTGTTTCTCGCTCCAATTTACAAGATACAGCTTTTCGCTGGCGCGCGTAAATGCCGTATACAGCCAACGGTAATAATCGGAGCCCAGCATATCCTCTGAAACATAACCTTGGTCTATAAACACACGTTGCCACTGCCCGCCTTGCGCCTTGTGACATGTTACCGCATAGCCATATTTTACCTGAAGGGCATTGTAATAGGGATTTTTGCGTATCTCCTCCATGCGCTTGCGCCTTGAACGTATCTCGGGATAATCTTCCCACACGGCATTGAACAGCCGCTCGTTCTCCTCTTTGGTGAGTGAGGGAGATTCGCTTTGCAGCGTATCGAGCATTATCTTCACATCCAGTTCGCAACCCTCATAGTCGACAAAAGAGAGTGTTACATCGGCAAAACGGAAACCGTACATCTCCTCCACACCACCGACCCTCACCACACGTGCCACATCGCCATTTGCAATGAAATCCATTTTTTCGAGCAGAGTCTTGTCCTCTTTGCCAAGCACCTCGCGCCAATAGTAATTGTTCTTCACAATCATAAGCATGTCGTCGCGGTTGAGTTCGTCCTCACGATAAAGGATGCGGCGACGGATACCCTCGTTATAGATATTGGCACGTTTGTTTGAGCGGCAAAGAATTATGGTTTCTTCTATTCCGCACTCATTATAACACCCCTCTATAGCCTCGATGAGTTCTTCGCCCTTTACAGAAGTGATATCGGCAAAACCCGAGAACTTGACTACCGGCATTATGCCCGAAGTACCTTCGGCAACGACTTGACGAAGAGCTGTTGCATTAAAAAGGATACCTGAATCGTGAAGCTGGCGCATTACCTGCTTCAGCTCGACACCTGTTACCGATAGAAACATTGAACGCATATATTGCGGAGAGAGAGCCGGGGACAACTCCTCGCCCACCGGAGGCAGCTGCGCTGTGTCGCCAAGCAAAATCATGGAACAGCCATTGCCCGAATAGACAAATTCCACCAAGTCATCGAGCAGGGCACCGGTACCGAAATTCGCGCCGCCGCCATTGGATATCATGGAAGCCTCATCGACTATAAACAGAGTATTGGAGGCCCTGTTCTCCATTAGCGAGAACTGCGATGCATCAAGAATAGATTTTTGCCTATATATCCATTTATGTATAGTATATGCACTCTTGCCCGAATAGGAAGAGAAGACCTTTGCAGCCCTGCCGGTTGGAGCAAGAAGCACAGTTTTGCCCCCCAACTGTTCCATGGTACGCACAATGGCTGAAACGATGGAGGTTTTTCCCGTACCGGCATAACCGCAAAGCACAAAAACCTTGCGCTCATCATCGGAGAGGATGAAATCGGCCACTGCACCTATTAAATTTTCCTGCTCTTCTGTTGCATTGAAAGGAAAATTTGCCTTAATTTGCGAGGCTAAATATTTATTTATCACTATTTATTATAAAATTATAAGTTTATAAAACGGATATTCGTTTTTTTATCTTATTTTTGCGACACGAAAATACGTAAATTTAAAATACAGAGCAATGAAAAACTTATTAAAAGTATTATTGTTGGTTCTCGCAATCGTGCTTGTCCTAACAAATGTACGCAGTGTGTTGAGCCCAATCGACTTTAAGACAGAGAGACTAAAACGCGACAGCGTAGTTATTGACCGTTTGGTAAAGATTAAGGATGCCGAGGTACAGTACTACAAGGCCCACGGCCAGTATACCGACAGTTTCGACTCGCTTCTCAACTTTGTAAAGAACGAAAAGATTTACATCGTAAACAAAGCATACGAGCTCAACGACCGTCAGCTCGAGAAAATTGCAAGCATAAAGAGAGAGAAAGAGAAAATAAAGGCAGGTGTTGAAGTAAACCTCACCATTGACGAGGCCGACAACATTGTACTCGGTCTTTTGGAGAAAGCAAAGACAACCGACAAGTGGGCCGATATTGATGAGCTCAGCGCAATGAACACACACAGCGGCGACCTCCGCAACTTCCGTCGTGATACCATCTGGTTTGCGCTCATGGATACACTCTACCGTAACATAAACTTCCCTATCGACTCTCTTCCATACATACCTTTCAACACAAAGGGTGAAAAATTCGAACTCCTCACCGGCAGCATTCAGAAAGCAAGCGGTGACTATACATACCTGTTCGAGGCAAGAGCCGACTTTGTACAGTATCTGCAGGGTATAAACGACCAGGAACTTGCCAACTACATTCTGGAGATAAAGAAGAATGTAACACAGGTTAGACGCGAGCCGGTACTCGATGAGAAAGGCGAGCCTAAATTCGACGAGAACAACGAAGAGGTTGTAAACATTATCCCCTGCCGCAGAGTAGGAAGCGTAAAAGAGCCTAACAACAACGCCGGAAACTGGGAATAACAGAGCAGAGACTGCAAATCCATGATTGAGGATAAAATACAGAAAAGAACATTATCCATTCGTGTCAGTACGAATGGATTTTGTTTTTGCAGCTATATACCTTCACAGGAGAACTCGTTGCAATACCACTTCTTCACACCATCGCCGGAGAACAGCCTCACGGTAAACCTGAAGAGAGCGGTAGAAGAGTGTCCGTTCGATGTAACAGATTGCGACATCAAAGCAATAATAGAGACTGATGAATATACAGCCCTGCCGGCGGAGTATGACAACAGACAGGATTACAAGAGCTACTACCGATACTGTTTCCCAAAGAGCAACAGCAATGTAGAGATTGTATCAAACAGGCTGAATGCACACAACATTACAATACTGTTCCCTGTAGAAAAAGCAGTATACGAATTTCTGCAGAAGCTGGGCGAGGTAACATTCTACACACCCATAAGCATTCTTGCAGGCTACCTCACCCACACCCCTCTGCCCGAGGAGAGATATATGCTGGCATACATGAACAACAGCCACATGCTGTTGCTCTCCATGAACAATGGAAACATTGCTACAAGCAACATATTCAAGAGCGAGAACAAGGAGAACAGCCTCTTCTACCTCTTGAGTATATGGAAAGAGCAGGGTCTGTCGCAGACCGAGGATACATTATATATATGCGGAGACAGCGACATCGAGGAGTTCGGGCCCGAATGCAGCCGCTTTATAAAAGAGATAAAGCGGCTGAACCCGACTTCGTTGTTTTCACCGAACCTGCTTACTAAACTCAAAGAGATACCTTTTGACCTGCAAGCACTATTACTATGCGAATAATTAGCGGAAAATACAAAGGACGTCACTTCGATGTTCCACGCAACTTCAAGGCAAGGCCTACAACCGATTTTGCAAAAGAGAACCTTTTCAACATTCTCTCAAACATAATAGATTTTGAAGAGACAGTTGCACTCGACCTCTTCTCGGGAACAGGCAGCATAAGTCTCGAACTGCTGTCACGAGGGTGCAAAGAGGTGACATCTGTCGAAATGGACTCCCTGCACTTCTCGCACCTGAAGAGATGCTCACAAACACTTGGCGACAGCAACTGGCGCATGGTCCGTAACGATGTATTCCGTTTCATACGCAGCTGCAAGGCAGGCTACGACCTTATCTTTGCCGACCCGCCATACGCCCTAAAGGAGCTGAAAGAGATACCGGATATGATATTGGGCACACAGATGCTCACAACTGACGGAATTCTCGTTTTCGAGCACGGAAAGGATTATGATTTCAGCAATCACCCCTGCTTTTTCAGGCATGTGGCATACGGGAGCGTAAACTTCAGTTTTTTCAAGAAGCAGGAACAGCTATAATAGAGGAGAGAAAAGGCGCGCCCCCGATTCGAGGCAGCGTTGCAGCAGCGGACGCTCATTGTACTCCTTTAGGTTCAACTGACGGCAACCCGAGATATCATTCAGGAAGCAATGCTTCAGTTCACAGGCTACAGACCTGTCATACACAAAGGCACTTCCCTCCATATTGTAATAAAAACTGCGGAAATCGAGATTGGCCGAGCCTACCGACGAAACAAAATCATCGCAAACGACACTCTTGCTGTGCAAGAAACCTTCGGTATAAAGATAAACCTTTACACCCATCTTAAGCAAGTCGCCGAAATATGATTTTGTTGCATAATCGGCTATTCTGCTGTCCGACCTTTCAGGAACCATAAGCCTCACATCAACCCCCGAGACGGCCGCATTCTTCAAAGCCAGCATAAACGCCTCGTTCGGCATAAAATATGGAGTTTGCAGATAGATATAGTTGTGGGCAACCGAAAGGAGCTTTATAAGGCCACCAAGAATGGTACGCACCTCGCCTACCGGATTTGAGGGAACAACCTGCATGAGCATGTTACCTACTGACTGTTGTTCAGGAAAATATGACCCGCCGCTCACCAACGAACGGTTTGAGAAATACCAGTCGACAAGAAAAGAGGACTGCAAACCTTGAACGGCAGTACCGCGCACCAGCAGCATAGTATCGCGCCACCGCCCCCACTCCACGCCATGCACGTAACGGTCGGCAACATTACAGCCTCCGATAAAGCCTGTCGTTCCATCAATCACAACCACTTTACGGTGGTTGCGGTAGTTTACTTTATTGGTAAAAAGCGGGAAACGCACCTTCAGGAAAGACTCCACATATATTCCGGCACAGCGCATCTCCTCAAAAAAAGCCTTCTTCACACTCCAACAGCCCACACTGTCATAAATGAGGCGCACCTCTACACCCTGCTTCGCCTTCTTCACAAGAACATCGCGCACGGCACGTCCGAAATTATCATCCTCAAAAATGTAGAACTGTATATGTATATGGCGCTCCGCCTTTTCAAGTTCACTCAACAGTTCCGAGGCAAACACTTCACCCGATGATATAACCTTGGCCTCATCGGCTGCCAGCAGACAGGCCGAGGCCGAATTGCTGAAAAAAGAGACGAGGGAGGAGTACTCTGCCGGCACATCAGCCACATCTCTCGCCACGCTCATTCTATAATCGCGTTGCCTTATCTGTGAGTGCAGGCGCTTGCCTATGAGTTTGGCCTTGCGTGTATCGCGCCCGAAGAAGAAATAGAGCAGGATGCCCAAAAAGGGAAGAAAGAGCAGAACCATTACCCATGCCAAGGTCTTTACCGAGTCGCGGTTCTTCAGCACCACATTGACCAGCAACAATATTGCGACAATGCAATACAGCCAATAAAAACACCCCATTATGGAAAGCCTGTCCCAACCCATCGGCAATTATAAGAATTTGATATATGCGAAGATAGGCATTATAGACAAAAAAGCAGGTCAAATGTACAATTTTACCTGCTTTTTTAAGATTTTTTTAAAATTCAGCTTACATGCGCATACCCGGTCTCATACCGCCGGGAGGCATACCACCGCCGGGGCCGCCGGGAGGCATTCCATAGCCACGCATACCCTCTCTTCTGCCGCCTTGTTTCTCCTCACTGCCTGCAGTGTTGTTGAATTTGTATGACAGGGTAAACATGCAATAGTTATATATTGCATTCGTCTCAGAGTCTCTACGGTAAAGAGCATCGACAGAACGGCTTATGTTGCTCTGCTGGTGCAGTATATCATACAACTGCAACGAAACAGTCAATGCATTCTTTGCAAGGAAGCTGGCTGATAGTTGTGCATTCCACAGCAATTCATCGGTATTGGCATTCGGGTCGCTGTAACCGCGACGGCTGCTCATTGAGATGTTTGTAGACAACTTCATATTTTGCCAAGGCAGGGTATAATTGACGCTCGGGCCGTATGAAAAATCATAGACATTCATCTTGTCCTCGGGCTGTGCACTCGACGAAGAGTGTGAGTAACGGATAAAGCCGTTGAGGGAGATATCGAAATTATCGGCACGGTAGTTTGCTGTGAGGCGTTCGCTCAAATTGATTGTCTTCGCCTTGTTCTTTACACTGCCCCTCTCGCCCTGCATGCTGATGTACGAAACATTGTTCGAGTAGCGCAAATCGGTGGTCGTGCTGTATGTAAACTTTGTATTCGCAGGTATTGCCGAGTTGAAAGAGAAGCCGGCATTGGCATTCCAGTTACCGTTTATGTTGTCGGGCTGTGTTATGGTAGCACCGGTCTCCTCGATATATGTAGCCTTACGGCTAATGCTGTTCAATGTATTGCTGAAGCCCAAATAGGCAGATATTCCGCGCTGTGCATCGGTATTGTATGTATTGAACGAGGCATTGAGATTGTTGGTGAACGAAGGCCTCAAGCCCGGGTTACCTTTTGTTATATAAAGAGGATTTGAGTCGTCTTCAATGTCTATGAGGTCGGTCATCGAAGGCTGGCTCGTTCTACCGCGGTAACGTATATTAAGAGTTGTCTGCTTTGACCAGCGGTAGCGGAAGCGTATATTTGGCGATATATTGTTTACGTTCCTGGTAAAGAGTGTATCTACACCAAGATATTTGTAATCGAGTTCGGTGTGTTGCGGTACCCACCCGACACCGATATTGAAGTTAATCTTGTCGGTTACATAACGCAACATTATCTGCGCTTCATGCCCTTGCGTACGGTAGGTTGAGTAACGGCTCAAATCGTTATCGAGATATTGCTGATACTCTTCGGGCAGAACCGGGCGTGTGTATGAGGAGCTGAGCAGCATCTGATAATCGGCCAAATTGTCAAAATCATAGGTCGAACGGTCACTGTTGCTATAACTATAGCTGTAGGTATAGTTGAGTTGCAGGAACAGGTTTTTTGCCAACGGCTCGGTATAGCTCAAGCGCAGGTCGTAGCTCCAGTTCTTCGACGGAGTGTCGGAGAAGCGTTTCTGGTTATAGCCGGGGCTTCCTGCATCCGATTGATAGAACTTGACATCATTCACCGAGAAGTTCTCGTTCTCACTGTCGCTGTACGATACATTTCCCCTGAAAGTGATGTTTCTACCGGGCTTTGACAAACGGCGGTTCACCTGCAACCTTGCACGTGCCTGACGGTTCTCGCTTGTACCGAAAGACTCACTGCGGTTGCTGTTTATGGCAATGCTATCAAGGTTGTCATAAACATCGCCGTACAGGTGCTTCTCGTACTCTTTGATATAATCGAACGGATTGTCGTTGAATGTTGCAGAGACACTTTGCGACCAATTATCGGAAGAAGAGTAACCCAATGATGGAGAGAATATGATGTTTGTCATTGTATCAGGCTTCCACTCAAGGCGCATATCGGCATTGAAACCCGTTGAGCGGCTGAAGCCATTGCTACGGGAGTTGGAGAACTGGTTACGGCCTATCTGAGGCATGAATGTCTCGCTCGAAGTCCAATTTTTAGAATCGGTATCGTTGTGGTTTGTACGCACATTGCCGCCGATTTCCAGATTGCCTGTTTCATGAGCAAAATTGAAGCCGGCCATTTTGGGCGCCGAGAGCCCACGGCCACCGCCACCGAAACCACGGCCATGGCCATCGGAAAATCCCCTGTTGCCCACATTGTTGGCCGACATTATAAGGGTATATTGGGCATCATCGTTATAATATGAAGACATGTTGCGGAACATATAACGCTCTTTTGTACCGTAGCCTACGTCGGTATTGGAGAAGAAGCCGTCATCTACGCCCTTCTTCATCTGCAAGTCGAGAACTGTTTCCTCCTCGCCGTCATCGATGCCTGTCACGCGGGCAAAATCACTCTTTTTATCGTAGAACTTCACCTTGTCGACAGCACTTGCCGATACATTCTTAAGGGCCATATCCTTGTCAGTACCGAAGAAATCCTTACCCTTCATAAGAATTCTTGTCACAGTCTTTCCGTTGATTTTTATGGTTCCGTCCTCTTCTATCTGCACACCGGGGTATTTTTTTATCAGTTCTTCGAGCATTGAGCCCTCGGGCAACCTGAAAGCTGCCGTGTTATATACCAACGTATCTTCGGCAACGGTAACAGGCGGAACCTCGGCGGTAACGACTGCGGTTTCCAGGGCAATTGCATCTACCGCCATTGGGATGTTACCCAAATCAAGGGTTTTACCACTCTCTATTTTCACCTTTATCTCCTGCGACAGATAGCCTACGAACGAAAGACGCAAGAGGTAATCGGCCGGTGATGCTGCTATAGAGAATTTCCCTTCGCTGTCACTTGCAGTGCCGGCCTTAAACACAGTATCGTTCAACGAGTAGAGTTGCAGGATTGCATTCTGCAATGGTTCATTACTGCTCTTGTCTACCACCAGGCCGTTCACGTAGCCTTGCTTTGTCTGTGCAAACGCAAACAACGAACAAAACAAAAGGATTAAAAAGAGTTTATATTTCATATATTTCTTATTTTTGTAAACACACAGATATTTGACCGCAAAAATAGGAGAAAGTTTAAATTTTGGTTAAAAACTTCAACAAGATATGCAAAAAACGGCATATAACACAAAAATAATGCAACAAACAGATAAAAACACCACAACAAACACTCCCCGCACATTGCTTGTAAGAATAATCGGCAGAAATGTTGAGCAGAATTTCGGAGAACCCTTTTGCAGAATTTTCTCCACACAGTTTGCAGGAAAAGGAGAAGATGAAATAGTAGCCGCCTCATACATCTGCACACTTTATCTCTCTGCCGTTCTATTGGACTTCCCGAGCTATAAGCTACACACATATACAAACAATGCCAGGCAGGAATGGGCAAGTATACCCTTCGACTGCAGCAAATACAATATATTGCTTTCATATATAAGCGACAATGAACTGAAGCAGATTTGCCTTATAGACAAGGAAGGAAATTTAATCACCAGGTGTTGCAGCCGGAAGGAGATAACAGAAGCTTTTGATTTTTACACCAATACATGACAGCAATTTGCCATAAAGAGCAAATATAACAGAACAACATATCAAACAATTTAGTAAAATTTATAGCCTGCAATAAAGTTTTTGTGAATATTTTTGATTATGTTTGCAGAAACTAATTTTGAATTATATTGCGCATATTATGAACCGTCTGTTTTTACTATTTACAATTTTATTTGGGGCAACCCTTTTCTCATGCAGTGACAGCGAAACCTACAACCCTTACGACGAGCAAAGGAAAGGCGATTTTTACCCATCAGATATCACAATAAAGAAAAATACCGAAAGCCGGGAGACTACCGAGAAGTGGTCCAACATAAAACGCGACAGAACAGGAAGAGTCACATCATACGATTATACCCTTGAAATCAAAGGTGATATCTCGCAAAAGGAGGAGAGGAGCCACATTATAAAATATTTCACCACACACGAAGGACTCGATGCCATTGAAACCACAATAAACCTGAAATATTCCAAAAGCGCCAACGGCATTACCGAAGAATACAACCGTGAGATACAAGAGATAGTATCAATAAACACCAACGGTTACATCGACGCGATAGATTCCAGGATAAAACATTGGAAATCGGACTCTACCGACCAGACAATGACAACAAGCAGAAGAACATTCGAATACAGCGGCGACCTCTGCAAGAGCAGTGTGTACAATGACAAGGATTGCAAAATAACTTACAAATACAACTGGAGCGGTTACCAGTTGAGAAAAATCACAGAGCTGAAAGAGGACTTGAATGACGGAAGCGTAGAGTACAATACATTCAACTACACATTCAGCAACCGCGAGATATACCCGTACACCGGCACAAACCTTATGGCTTTCGTTCAGAGCGGTATGCCGCAGATTTACGCCTCAATGGGTTATCTTGGAAAAGGAACACCATATATACTGACAGAAGAGATACAAGGTGGCTACACCAAGTTCGACAATACAACCTCGAACAATATACAGATACGCAATACATACAGTTTCGATGGAGATGTCAACTTCAAGGTTGCATACAATGCATTCTCTAATATATATGACACATATAGTATAACTTTCAGCAAATAACTCATGTGGGAATCAAAACACAAATACGAAAACTTGAGCGATGAGGAACTCGTCGAACAACTGACAACAGGACCTGTCGACAACAGGCTCCACGAGTATTTCTTCTATAAAAAGTGCTTCAACCTTTTATACTTTATATCGAGCAACATATACAAATGCGAGAACAGCAACAGCATTATCGGGGAATTCTATGAATTCATCTCCGACAATGATTGGTATGTATTGCGTAGCTGGAGAAGAAAGAATAACAGTTCTTTAAGCAATTACCTTACGACCTGTGCAGTAAACTACTTCATCAGAAAAACCAATAAGGAGAAAAAGCGCAACTCAATCGAGTTCATACCGAGTGACCCTGAATTCATAAATGCCATGGACCACTTGATAGCCGACGAGGCTACAGAGCAACTGCCGGTTTGGGAGGCATTCAACAAGCTCGACGAACGAAACCAGACAATTCTTCAGTTGCTTGTCATTGAGGGGAAGAGCGTCATGATTGCAGCACCCGCTATTTGGAAATATATAAAATCGGAGAAAAGCTACGAAGAGGCCAGTGAGAAGAAAATCCAAAGCACCATTGCAATGGCAAAAAGCAGAGCGATTCTCTCACTTACCAAAGAGCTTAAAAAGATACTCAACTGATTACAGTTCTGCCGATTTCACTCCACACAAACAAGCCTGCACCGCCCATCAATCGATATTCATGCGGTACAGGTTTGTTTCTTTAAGTACAAACCCGCACGAACGGTAGAGCGCATTGGCAGCTACACGCGCAGGACGCGAAGTGAGCATGAGAGCACCGCCACCCGATTTTTCCGAAAAGGCTATTGCATGCTTCACAAGCTTGCGGCCGATGGAACGCCCACGCATAGCCTCATCAACCACAACATCTTCAATCCACATTTTACGGCCGGTAGGTGCAGGATACTCCCCAAGAGTGAGCATACCGGCAATATTCCCGTCACACTCGGCAATGAAGAGATGCGATGCCGGAGATTCAACAATCGCCTGCAACTGCTCCACGCCAAAACAAACAGGCGACGACGAGAGTTGCTTCAGCAAAAGGTTGATTTTCCCGACCAGCTGCTCATTTGCCTCAAGCTGCTCATATATTTTTATTCCTGCATCCATAATTACAAATTCACTTTACATTTTACACCTTTCGACTCATTCTGCATACGGTCGAGTACCGTAACAACATAGGTATACTCCCCCTTTGTCGCTGCAGGAAGCCTGTAGAATGGATGCGACTGTATTGCTACTATCGCCGAAGGGTTATTGATATTGACCTTCTCACCTTTTGCAAACCTGTAGACCACAAACCTTGCAGGAGCATTCATCGGCTCTTCATGGGCATCATCGGCAAGCAGCCACACAAGCATCTGCCCCTTCTCATCCTCTACCAGCCTCACCCCTTTGACCTTTTCAGGTGCCTCATCATCCATAAATTCATAAAGCGGCTGAAGAGCCGGATAGCGATAGATACCATTTGCAAGAACATCGCGGTAGCCATCGACATTATTGGCCGCAGAGGCTGCATCCCAAAAGCATGAGCCGCTCACCGACTTCTCGGCACGTTGCAGTGCATATTTACGCTTCTGTTGGTTAGCCCCAGAGGCTGCATCCTTCGCCTTTACCGTGCGCTGCACATCCTGACCAATGTATAGAGGACGGTTCGATGCATATTCGGCCCACCAGCCTACAAGTTCTTCATAATCGGCCGCAGAATGACCTATTTCCCAGTACACCTGTGGTATTGAATAATCGACCCAACCTTCGTTCACCCACTTGAGCACATCGGCATTGAGGTCGTCGTAGCACTGTAACCCTTTTGTTCGGCTGCCATTCTCCCAACTGCCCACATTCCTGTAAATTCCGAATGGAGAGACGCCGAACTTGACCCAAGGCTTAACATCGCGCACTGTACGATGCAGCTGGTAAATAAGATGGTTTACATTCTCGCGTCGCCACTCACCTTTGTCGGCAACTCCGCTGGCTTTGAACCATTTATCGTCGGCAAACTCTTTTCCCTTTACAGGATAGGGATAGAAATAGTCATCGATGTGTATGCCGTCGACATCATAACGGTTGAGGATATCCCTGACAATTCCGCAGATGTGCTCACGGTTGCTCTGGAGAGCCGGATTGAAATAGAGCTGCCCCTCGAATTCAATGAAATTTTCGGGACGCTTCTTGCTCATGTGGTTATAAGCGATGTATTTGGTACCCTTGGTACGTGCTCTGTATGGGTTTATCCACGCATGCAGTTCCATATTGCGTTTATGGCACTCTGCAACCATGAATGCAAGAGGGTCCCAACCCGGCGAGCGCCCCTGTACTCCTGTCAGGTAACGGCTCCACGGCTCGAAGCGTGACTCATACAAGGCATCACCCTCCACACGTACCTGGAAGATAACAGCATTTACATTCACCTTCTGCAGATTATCGAGCATCTCAAGGAGATAACCCTTCATCGCCTTCTCATCCATTCCCATAAACTGGCCATTCACAGCCTGTATCCATGCACCGCGGAATTCGCGCTTGGGGAAATCGCTCTTTGCAACCTGCTTTCTGCTGCTGCAGGAAACCAGCAACAACAGAACAATAATTAAAATATTAAATTTACTAATGGAACGCATCATTGTAATCGCTTTGCCTGTTTATAGATTTTACAAATGCGAAGATAGATAAATTAATGCTATCGACGAACGGTTATTGCCTGCTATTTTTTGTTGAACAGATATATTATTGCCGATTTTTATGTAAATTCGCAGGATTAATATTGCAGCAGCATGAACGGTAGCAAGAACATAATAATAAAGGGCGCGAGGGTAAACAACCTTAAAGGGGTTGATGTAGAGATACCACGTGGCAAACTTGTTGTCATAACAGGGCTTTCGGGTTCGGGAAAATCATCGCTCGCCTTCGACACACTCTACGCCGAAGGACAGCGGCGATATGTCGAATCGCTCTCATCCTATGCACGGCAGTTCCTCGGGCAGATGAACAAGCCCGACTGCGACTTCATAAAAGGCATTCCGCCTGCAATAGCCATTGAGCAGAAGGTAAACAACCGCAACCCGCGCTCTACAGTGGGAACCTCGACCGAGATATATGAATACCTGAAACTGCTGTATGCAAGAATTGGCAAGACCTACTCCCCCATCAGCGGAAAGATTGTAAAGAAAGAGAGCCCCGAAGACCTTGTCGCCTGCATGAACAGCCACCCTGACGGAGCACGCTTCATGTTGCTTGCCCCCATTCCCAAACGCAAGGGGCGCGACCTTGCCCAACAGTTGCAGATATACCTGCAACAGGGCTTCACACGCATAGCACTGGGGAAGGAGATTATACGCATAGAGGATTACACACCAAAGAAGGGTGAAAAACCGGCACTGCTCATCGACCGCCTCACGGCAAGCAAGGAGAAAGAGACCGCAAGCCGCCTGCTCGATTCTGCCGAGACTGCTTTTTACGAAGGCAACGGACACTGCATGCTGCAGTTCATGGACGAAGAGGAGCCTCATCACTTCTCGATACGCTTCGAGGCCGACGGAATGGAGTTCGAGGAGCCTACCGAACAGATGTTCTCATTCAACTCGCCCATAGGCGCTTGCCCAAGCTGTGAAGGCTTCGGACGCATTGTCGGCATAGACGAGGACCTTGTAATTCCCAACAAGACATTGAGCGTGTACGACGGTGCCGTATTCTGCTGGCGAGGTGAGAAGATGGGAGAATGGAAAAACGAGTTCTGCCGCAGGGCACCGAAAGATAACTTTCCCATTTTTGAGCCATACTACAACCTGACACAGGAGCAGAAAGACTACCTGTGGCACAAGGGGCCATGGATTGAAGAGTATAACGAAGGTATATGCATCGACCGTTTCTTTGAAATGGTAAAGGCCAACCAGTACAAGATACAATACCGTGTGATGCTTGCACGCTACCGCGGGAAACCGATATGCCCCACCTGCCATGGAACGCGCCTGAAGAAAGAGGCAGGCTATGTCAAGATTTCGGGCACAAGCATAATAGAGCTCATAGAGATGCCCATTACCAGGCTCAAGGAGTTCTTCGACAACCTTCAGCTCGACGAGCACGATGCAGCAGTAGCCAAGAGAATTCTCACCGAGATACGCAACCGAGTAGATTGCCTCATAGATGTAGGGCTTGGCTACCTCACCCTCAACCGTTTGAGCAATACCCTTTCGGGTGGTGAGAGCCAGAGAATAAACCTTGTGACCTCGCTCGGCAGCGCACTGGTAGGCTCGTTATACATACTCGACGAGCCAAGCATAGGACTGCACAGCCGCGACACCGGCCGATTAATAAATGTCCTTTACCGCTTGCGCGACCTCGGGAACACCGTAGTTGTTGTAGAACATGACGAAGAGATTATACGTGCAGCCGACTACATTATAGATGTAGGGCCAAAGGCCGGCTCATACGGCGGCAACATCGTTTACAGAGGAGATATGAACGACCTCGAAAAAGGGAGCAACAGCTACACCGTAAAATACCTCCTCGGTGAAGAGACCATACCTGTTCCCGGACACCGCAGGAGTTCGAACAACCATATATTGATAAAGGGTGCAAGAGAGAACAACCTCAAAGGCATAGATGTAAAGATACCCCTGAACCTGCTCACAGTAGTGAGCGGTGTCAGCGGCTCGGGTAAATCGACACTCATAAGCAACATACTCTACCGCTCGCTCATGCGCCACTTCGGCAACAGTTGCGAGGCACCCGGACAATGCGAGAGCGTTGAAGGAGCATTGAAACAGTTACGAGGCGTGGAATTTGTCGACCAGAACCCAATCGGCAAATCATCACGTTCCAACCCGGTAACATACCTGAAGGTATATGACGACATACGCCATCTCTTTGCCCAGCAGCCACTGTCGAAACAGATGGGGTTCGGTGCCGGGCACTTCTCTTTCAACTCCGACGGAGGACGTTGCGACGAGTGCAAAGGCGAGGGAACGATAACTGTGTCGATGCAATTCATGGCCGACCTCAAACTCGAATGTGAGGCCTGCCACGGCAAACGCTTCAAGAATGAAATTCTTGAGGTCAAGTTCCACGGCAAGAACATTCACGACATATTGGAAATGACAATAGGCGATGCCATAAACTTTTTCCAGGAACATGGGCAGAAGCGTATAGCCGAAAACCTCCAGCCGTTGCAGGATGTAGGGCTGGCATATATAAAGATGGGACAATCATCATCGACACTTTCGGGCGGAGAGAACCAGCGCGTGAAACTTGCCTACTATTTGAGCCAGCAGAGCGACCGCCCCACAATGTTCATTTTTGACGAACCCACTACCGGACTCCATTTCCACGATATAAAGAAGCTCATGAAGTCTTTCAACAGGCTGCTCGAACGTGGTCACTCGATAGTGATTATAGAACACAACATGGATGTAATCAAGTGTGCCGATTACCTTATAGACCTTGGCCCCGATGGCGGTGATGACGGAGGAAACCTTGTCGCCTGCGGTACACCCGAAGAGGTTGCAGCATGCGAGGCCTCGTACACCGGAAAATTCCTTAAAGAGAAACTGACACAAGATTAAAAAAACACAATAATGCCCGGAAAGAATGTATGCAAGGGGCTACTTGCCCTATCCCCCATAATTGTACTGCTCACCATTTACCTTGCAGGCTCAATAGTGGCAGGAGATTTTTATCGTATTCCCATTGCCGTAGCCTTTATGGTAGCTTCGGTTTACGCCATTTCCATTACGCGGGGTGACACACTGAACAGCCGCATCGACAACTTTTCCAATGGAGCGGCCAACCCCCGTATAATGTACATGATATGGATTTTTGTACTTGCCGGTGCATTCGCGGCACTGGCAAAGGCAATGGGCGCTGTGGATGCAACTGTAGGCATAACCCTCAATATAATCCCAAGCAATTATCTCCCGGCTGGAATTTTTATTGCCGCCTGCTTTGTTTCAATGTCAATAGGCACTTCGGTAGGCACAATAGTTGCACTGACACCGGTTGTAACCGAACTGGCCTCGCAGATGAACTGCAGCATTGCATGGCTTGTGGCAATTGTTGTAGGAGGAGCCTTCTTCGGAGATAACCTCTCATTCATTTCGGACACAACCATTGCCGCCACACAAACGCAAGGCTGTTCCATGCGCAGCAAGTTCCGCACCAACTTTCTGCTGGTGATGCCTGCCGCAATAACCACCCTGCTCATCTATGCCTTCAGCGGCAACAGCATTGAAGAGATTGCAACCACAGCAATATCACCTACCGATATTATTAAATGCATACCTTATATTATAGTGATAATAACGGCACTTATAGGTGTTAATGTGCTTATGGTACTTATCATTGGCATTGCAACCGCCGCAGCCATTGGCCTGGCAACAGAGAGCATAGGTTCCATAAGCATATTCACAGAGATGGGCTACGGAATAATGGGCATGTGTGAGCTTATTATCGTTACCATGCTGGCAGGCGGATTGCTTGAGATTGTCAGGCTCAATGGAGGTATCGACTTTCTCATACGCATTGTCACGCTCCGTGTACGCACCCGGCGCGCGGCCGAGACTGCCATAGCCACGCTGACAGCACTTGCCAACCTCTGTACCGCCAACAACACCATTGCCATACTCACCGTGGGCAATATCTCGCGCGATATTGCAACGAAGTCGGGCATCTCACCTCGCCGCTCGGCAAGCATCATGGACACCACCTCATGCTTTGTACAGGGAATCATTCCCTACGGAGCCCAATTGCTCATGGCCTCGGGGCTGGCAAAGGTTTCGCCGCTTGCCATTATACCCAATCTCTACTACCCCATGCTCATCGGGGTAACAATACTGTTGTCAATTGCCTTGCAACGCCCGAGAGGGAAATAAGGGTTCAGTAGCAAAAAGGTGTGGTTTTTTATGAGTGCAATGCAATTATTTTATAGCACTCACTTACCAGCAAACTTTATCGGTGACTAATATTCAAAAAATTAGATTTAGTGGTCGTATAGCAATGGTAATTTTAAAAGAGAAACCGGCACCGTTG
>JAUNQV010000169.1 GCA_030535995.1 Bacteroidales bacterium | reverse complement strand
AGCAAGCACGACTTCATCAACGACCCTATAGAAACCGTTGTAAAGGGCGACTGGCTATATGCCAATGATACAACTCTTGGTGCCGACAACGGACTTGGCGTTGCAGCAATCATGGCAATCATGGAGGACAGCAGCCTGCAGCATGGCCCTCTTGAGGCACTCATCACTGCCGACGAAGAGACCGGCATGTATGGAGCATTCGGCCTCAAAGGCGGTGAGCTCGAAGGAGAACTGTTGCTCAACCTCGACTCCGAAGAGGAGGGTGTGCTTTATATCGGTTGCGCCGGCGGCCTCGACATTTCAGCATCTATGGAATACATGGAGGACGACAGCGACGAAGGCGACATTGCTGTGAAAGTACAGCTCAAAGGATTGCGCGGCGGACATTCCGGCCTTGAAATAAACGCAGGACGCGGCAATGCCAACAAGCTCATGGCACGTTTTGTACGCGAAGCAATGACAGAGTGCGGTGTAGTTCTCGCAAGCTGGAACGGTGGCAACATGCGCAACGCAATACCTGCAAGCTGCGAAGTTGTCCTCACACTGGGCGAGGACGCGCTCGATGAGCTCAAAGCAATTGCAGCAAAGCACGAGGCACTCTACAACAGCGAATATGCAACCATTGAGGAGGGCATCACACTCACTGTAACTCCTACAGAACTTCCCGAGTACGTAACACCCGAGGAGATACAGGAGAACCTCGTAGATGTAATACTCGCATGCCACGATGGCGTACTCCGCTTTATCCCAACAATCCCCGACACAGTAGAGACATCGAGCAACCTATCTATTGTTCGCATCGGTGAAGGAAAGGCCGAGATAAACATTCTTGCACGCAGTTCATGCGACACAATGAAAGAGTTCCTTGCACTCCAGCTCTCAAGCTGCTTTGCAATGGCCGGAATGAAGGTAGAACTGAGCGGTGGATACAGCGGCTGGCAGCCCAATGTAAACTCGCCATTGCTTGCAGCATTGAAGACCGCATACAACGACATGTTCGGCAAGCAGCCCGATGTACGTGTAATACACGCCGGCCTTGAGTGCGGTATAATCTCTACCAACTACCCGAAGATGGATATGGTATCTTTCGGCCCCACACTCATGTCGCCCCACTCTCCCACAGAGCGCGTTGAGATACCTACTGTCGAGAAATTCTACTCATTGGTAAAGGCACTCGTTGTAAACGGAGTGCTCTAATTCCTGTGATAAACATAAAAACTCAAAGAGGTTGCCCCGAGGCAACCTCTTTGAGTTTATGTGTATAGTAATTAGTTCTTCAACACTTCGGAGAGCGACATACCAAGCAACTCTTTCCGAGCCGACGGTGCATTTCCTATTGCCCTCCACAACTCAACAGCCCTTTTATTGCCACGTGCACCCGACATAAGATGTACAGCATAGCTGTTGTCGCCAAAATCCTCAAGTTTCTCAAGCAACACACCCACACTACACCCCTTAAAGGCAGCATCGAGCAAAAACCTCTCGTTCATATTCTCCAGCACAATACCCTTGTCAACAAATTCATCAATAATATCGAGAGTAACATGTGTAGGCATGTTGTAATCAGCAGCCATAACCGAGGCTATATCCTGCTCCGCAAAAGAGCCGTCACCATCCTTTGAGGCAGAACGCTCAATCTTGTCAAGCACAAGCAGCGAAAGGAACTTCCTGTAATTGCAGCCTATCCTGCGGTATCGGTTCTCCTCGTCGAGCCTCTTTCCCTCCTGAAGTAGATAGTTCCAGCGCGAGCCGGCAAGGCATATTGTCCATGAGAAATATATCCATAGAACAAATATTATGAGGCTTGCAAGGTCGCCATAGATATTCCTGTAATTGCTGAAGATACTGAATATAAGATAACCGAAGTACTGCAACATGGCAAACAGCACACCGCATACTATAGCCGAACGGAGAGCATACCCCACCTCAACCTTTGTATTTGGAATAAACTTGTACGCCGCAAAGAGGCAAGCCACATAAACAGCCACGGTAATGACAAAAATATTCACCTCATGCACAATCCCCTGCTCAAAGAACGAAGAGATACTCACCCAAAGGGCAAGCAATATCATAGAGACAAAAGGCACAAGTAACACAAAAACAAAAACCTTCAACTGCTTCTTTATACTATGCCCTTTAAGGTTCCACAAAGAGTTCACAGAGTTATCGACTGTCTGGAAAATCGAGAAGAGAGAATATAGCAGAAACACCATACCGACACCTGCACCGAGCCAATAGTTCATCTGCGCATTTATAAGATACTTCTCGGCAAACGACAAAAGGCTGTTGGCAATAGTCTCCTGCCCCACAAGAAAGCCCTCGACCTGCTGCTTGAAAGCCTCGCTGTACCCCATGAGATTGGCAACAGCAACCATGAGAGCCATTATAGGCACCAAGGCAAACAGAGTATGATATGTCAATGCAGCCGAAGCCTGTTTCAGTTTCTCAAGGCTTGTAACAAGTTTCAAAAACGACCACACTATAAGGTTACCGCCAATTTCCCTGTCATCGTTAAGTATATGAAGCTTATAGATAAGCAACTTTATTTTCTCTTTCATATATTGCTTGGATATTTTTACGAAGATAACAAAATTAAGCAGTCGTCAGGAATATTGATTAATATTTTTAAATAAAACACCTAAAAATGAACCCGCGACAATAAAAAAACCGGCCCACAATTTAAAGTGGACCGGTTTTTGTTTATATAAGTTTCAATTACTCGGCACGGAGTGTGAAACGCTGGAAGCCTGTAGCTGTAAGCTCCTTGTCGAAGCCCT
>JAUNQV010000016.1 GCA_030535995.1 Bacteroidales bacterium | reverse complement strand
ATGAGTATTTTTCGGGCAAGCGTAACAACAAAAGAGCCTTTTTAGTCAGCCTCCTGAATATAACTTTTATAGCACACCGTTATTTGTTACGGTTCTTCTCTATCTGCACTTTGATTGCATCGATGGCACCAAGCAGAGCATCCTCGAATGTATCACTTGTCTTGGCTGCGAAGAGTTCGCCGTTGCCGGTAGACAAACGGAGAGCTACTTCTTTGTTCATCGCTGTTTCGGGCTTGATGAGTTTCATGTTTACGTCGAGTGCTGTTGCACCTTCGCAAAGTTTCTCAAGCTTTGCAACCTTTTTCTCTACAAATTCCAACAACTGCTGAGTTGCATCGAAATGAACTGATTGAATCCTTGTCTCCATAATAAATCCTCCTATTATTTAGTTATTACCGGCTCTTGGGTGAGCCTTATCATAAAAACGCTTTAGTTCCTCAAAGGTGAGATGGGTGTAAATCTCTGTCGTTGCCAAACGCTTGTGCCCAAGCAGTTCCTTGACTGCACCAAGCTCGGCATTATTGTTAAGCATTGCTGTAGCAAATGAATGGCGAAGCACATGAGGGCTTTTCTTCTTCAACGAAGTTACACCACCGAGGCTGCTATTAACGATGCGGTACACTGCCGAGTGTGATATGCGCCTGCCGGTGGAAGAGAGGAACAGGGCACTGCACTCGCCGGTGGCGTAATGCCCGCGCTGCTCAAGATACCGCTGCAGTTGTTCATGCATTTCGGCACCGAACGGCACTATGCGCTCGCGGTTGCGCTTGCCAAGCACTTTGATGACAGATGAGTTCATGTCGACACTGCCTATATCAAGCCCCACAAGCTCCGACAAGCGTATGCCGGTTGAATAGAAGCAGAGCATTATCATTCTGTTGCGGCATGCGGCATAACCCTCTTTTTGCTCTTCGGTATCGAGCAGCTCGTCTATTTCGTTTTCTTTGACAAAAGAGGGCAGCTTTTTACGGCATTTGGGCCCTTGAAGGGCATGCATGGGATTTACAGAGAGATGCCCCTCGGCACAAAGATATTTGTAGAAAGCACGCAGGGTGCTCATTCTGCGGTTGACCGATGATGGGGCTGCGCCATCGTCGATGAGCCCGGCTACCCACATGCGCACGACATCGGTGTCGATATTCAGGAAAGACAAAGACTCATCGACACGGGCAATGTAATCCTTAAAGGAAGAGAGGTCTTTTGCGTATGCTCTCAAAGTGTGGGGCGAGCAGTTACGTTCAACCTTCAAATACCCGATGAATGAGTCTATTAACATATTCGTTGCCGAAAGAAATGGTCTTTCGGCAACGAATATATATCACTTGAAATTAAAAAACAAGAAAATTCCGTTTTTTATTCTTCGTTAGCACGGAGCTTCTGAACATAGATAGCGTGTTCCATCTTGAGTCTCTTAAGCACTGAAGGCTTGTCAAACTGCTGACGTGCGCGCAACTCCTTTACTACACCGGTCTTCTCGAATTTTCTTTTGAATTTCTTGAGAGCTCTTTCTATGTTCTCGCCCTCTTTAACAGGTACTACAATCATTTCCTATTTATTTATTTAGTTTATATTATTTCCACCTTGGACAAAATGCAGCGCAAAAGTAGATACAATTTCTTAAATGGCAAAACTTTTACACCATTTTTTGCACAAAAGAGCGAAAAAGGCAGGCAAAGCAGGTGGAGCGTTGTAATTACAGGAGCGACTTTGAGAACAATGTGACACCATTAGCGCAAAAAGTACGGGAGCGCTCATGCGCTCCCGTAGCACTATAAAAGCAATTACCTGAATATTAGAGGTTGGGATTAATGCTGCTCCACTCCTCAATTGCAGGAACAATGTTCAATGTAACAAGTTCGTCACGCATTTTGCAGAGGTGCTCGTAGCTTGCATCGAGCTTCGCTATCTCGTCGGGAGTACCTACAGGCATCTTATATGAACATC
Source organism: Bacteroidales bacterium (assembly GCA_030535995.1). Classification (GTDB taxonomy): domain Bacteria; phylum Bacteroidota; class Bacteroidia; order Bacteroidales; family Bacteroidaceae; genus HGM04593. Next base: position 25,865 of record JAUNQV010000016.1, on the reverse strand, counting down.
CGTTTGCATCGAGAACAGTGTCCATAGCCATCATTATGTGGTTGTACTTCTCGTTTGAAACGTATGTACCTGCCGGGTAACGGAATGTCTCACCACCCATAACTGAACGAATCATCTCGACAGAGAGGTATGAGGGGCTCTGGAATGAAGAGCGGCCACGAAGTTTGATAATAGCTGCACCACCCTGGGTAACATCTTTCTTCATCTGCTCCCACTCCTCAACGGGGAACTCTGCAGTGCCGATGATGTCGGTCAAAGGACGGCCGGCAATTTTAACAGCGCTACCGAAGACAGCCATCTGCTCGCCATGGCCACCGTATGTGGCACAACCTGTAACCTGGTTCATCATTACACCGAACTTCTTTGCGAGAGCGTTCTGCAAACGTGTAGAGTCGAGACCTGCGAGTGTTGTCACCTGGCCGGGTTTCAAACCTGAATAGAGCAATGTTACAAGACCTGTGAGATCGGCGGGGTTGAAGATGATTACAACGTGCTTCACATCGGGGCAGTATGTCTTGATGTTCTTTCCAAGCTCCTCGGCGATTTTGCAGTTGCCGGCAAGAAGATCTTCGCGTGTCATACCCTCTTTACGTGGTGCACCACCTGACGAGATAATATATTTTGCATCTTTGAAAGCCTCGGCAACATCTGTTGTAGCTGTTATATTCACCTCGTCGAAACCGCTCTGACGCATCTCCTCGGCTACGCCCTCGGGTGAGAATACATCGTAAAGACAAAGATTGGTTGTCAGGCCCATCATAAGAGCCGACTGTGCCATGTTTGAACCAATCATTCCGGCAGCGCCGACAATCACCAATTTTTCATTTGTTAAGTACTGCATAACTTTAAAATTTAAGGTTTGTATTGAATTGTTTTTATTTAGAACAGATTTACAGCCCGAGAGATTTGAAAATTCTCTCCGAGGCCCCGGAATTTAGCATAACATAGTCGCCTGCGGCCTTGCTCGAAGAGGCCAGAAGCAACGGGTCGCTGACAAAAGCATCCATTTTCTCGTTGAATGCACTGATACCGAGAATTTCTACACCTCCGCCACACTCAATGAGAGCCTGTGCCTCCTGGAACTTCTTGTTGTTGGGGCCGAACAGTACCGGTACACCGTACACTGCTGCTTCAAGAACATTATGTATGCCCACACCGAAGCCTCCGCCTACGTATGCAACAGTAGCATAGCGATATATAGAAGAGAGCAACCCATAACAATCTATTATGAGACAACGGGCCTCGCGAACCTCGTCCATTGTGGCGCGTGTATAGCGGACACAAAGACCCTCATACTGTTTCTCAATAGCCTTCACACGCTCATCATTGACCTCGTGCGACGCTATTATAAGTTTCCACTCTTTGTGGGCATTGAAATACTGCATATATATTGACTCGTCGGCGCCCCATGAGCTGCCGGCAATAAACACCTTGTCGCACCCCTCGACAAATGCGTCGACAAGGGGCAACTGGCGTGCCTGTTCAAGGATTTTGGCAACACGGTCGAAGCGGGTATCGCCCACAACTTCCACATTATTGATATTTATGCCTTTCAGCAGATTTCTCGACTGCTCATTCTGCACAAAAAGTTTATTGAAGCAGTGCAAGGACAAACGATAGCGGCCGCCCCACGACTTGAAAAAAGCCTGCTCTTTGCGAAAGATTGACGATACGCTGTAGACCGGAATTGAGCGTTTGTTGAGCGAAAGGAGGAAGTTCATCCAGAATTCGTACTTGATGAAGAACGCCATCTTGGGCTGCAGGATATCGAGAAAATGCTTTACATTGCGCTTTGTATCAAACGGCAGATAGCAGACAATATCGGCCTGCTGATAGTTCTTTGCAGGATTATAGCCCGATGGAGAGAAGAAGGTCAGCACCACACGGTATTCGGGATGCTCGGAACGCAGCTTCTCTATCATGGGACGGCCCTGCTCGAACTCACCGAGCGAAGAGGCGTGGAACCAGACATAATCGGTTCCCGGTTTCACCTTTTCCTCGAGCACCTTGAAAACCTCTTTATGACCGGCAAGCATCTGCTTCGCCTTCTTGTGACCGAAAAGCGCAGCCAGCTTCACAAAGAAGATATAGAAGTATATTCCTAATGTATACATAGTATTATCCCAAAACTGTTATTGCACGTTGCATGCGGGCGAGTGTCTCCTCCTTGCCCAAGAGTGCTGAAATATCGAACATCTGCGGCCCTTTACCCTCGCCTACAAGGGTCAGACGGAAGGCATTCATTATCTCGCCCATGCCATAGCCCTTGCTCTCTATCCACTCGTGTACAGCCTTGTCCTGGCTCTCCACCGAGAAATCGTCGAGGCTGTCGAGAAGCTGTGCCAGCTCACCCATCTTTGAAGCGGAATCTTCTTTCCAGCGTTTTTTCACAGTCTTTTCGTCGTACTCTACGGGAGCAACGAAGTAGAAGCTGCTGGCATCCCAAAGTTCGTGTACAAAGTTCACACGGCCTTTCATTAGAGAAACCACCTTTTCGAGATACTCCTGTGTAGCCTCAACACCATGTGATTTTACCACAGGCATGAATATCCCGGCAATCTCTGCATCGGATTTTCTCAATATATATTCGTGGTTGAACCACACCATTTTCTTATAATCGAAACGGGCACCGGCCTTGCTGCACTTTGCGAGGTCGAATTTCTGCACAAGCTCATCCATCGACATGAGCTCTACATCATCGCCGGGGTTCCAGCCAAGCAAGGCAAGGAAGTTAATGACAGCCTCGGGCAGGTAATCGCTCTCGCGGAAACCCGATGACACGGCACCGCTCTTCGGGTCGTGCCACTCAAGCGGGAACACGGGGAAGCCGAGGCGGTCACCGTCGCGCTTGCTTAGCTTGCCGTTACCCTCGGGCTTCAGCAACAGAGAGAGGTGGGCAAAACGCGGCATTGTTTCTTCCCAGCCAAAGGCTCGGTACAGCAAAACATGAAGAGGTGCCGAGGGCAACCACTCCTCGCCACGTATCACATGGGATATATCCATAAGATGGTCGTCGACAATATTGGCAAGATGGTAGGTAGGCAGTTCATCGGCCGATTTGTAAAGAACCTTGTCGTCGAGGATGGAAGAGTCTATCACAACCTCACCGCGGATAATATCGTTCACAAGAACCTTCTCGCCCGGCTCAACCTTGAAACGCACCACATATTGATGACCGGCTGCAAGCAGAGCCTCAACCTCCTCGGCCGGCAACGAAAGCGAGTTGCGCATCGAGAGGCGTGTAGAGGCATCGTACTGGAAGTTATCTATTTCGGCTCGCTTGGCATCGAGCTCCTCGGGGGTATCGAATGCCATATATGCCTTGCCGCTGTCGAGCAGCACCTTAACGTATTTCTTGTAGATATCCCTACGCTCCGACTGGCGATAGGGGCCGCAGTCGCCTCCGAACGAAACTCCCTCGTCGAATTTTATTCCAAGCCAACGGAAAGATTCAAGGATATACTCCTCGGCTCCGGGAACAAAACGGTTGGAATCGGTGTCCTCTATTCTGAATACCAAATCTCCGCCATGCTGGCGCGCGAAGAGGTAGTTGTATAATGCAGTTCTTACTCCGCCTATATGCAAAGGCCCTGTGGGGCTCGGTGCAAAGCGCACTCTAACTTTTCTTTCTGTCATAAAATTAAAAATCTTTTGGCACCGGACAGCCGGCACACATGTTCAATTACACCAAAGGTTATATATGGCATAACCACAATAACCCTAAAATATATGCAAAAATAGTACAAGTTAAATTTTTAACAAAATAAAAAGCGTTTTTTTGATATTCAAGAGCGACGGACAGAAGATTATAGGCAAGAAAAATGTTTAAATAGTTGGGTTTATATATTTTTTTGTATCTTTGAGTTTTGAGGCAACCTCAAAATTTGAATACTATTATCGGTACAACCTATGAGAAAAAAAGTTGAGAAGTTTTTCGGAAGATACACACGCATTGTTCTGCAGGTATTGCTTGTGGCAGCGTGTATAGGCACAATCGTATATTTCATGCCACGAGGCAAGTTCAAAAGCTACAGCTTTGAGGACAATGCCGTGTGGGAGCATGAACAGATAATTGCAGAGTTCGACTTCATTGTAAAGAAAAGCGACAGCCGGATAGCCGAAGAGAAAGACAGTATAAGAAAGAACTTCAGGCCATACTTCAAGTTCAATGAAAAGCCGAACGAAAAGGAACTTGAAAAGTTTCTCCCAGGCTCAATTGCCAGCGAGTATATCAACTGCTTGAGAGTCCTGTACAAAGACGGAATAGTTTCGGACAATGATGCAAAAGAACTGAGGAGCCATAGCAACAATGAGATTGTGTTTATACACGACAAGGACACCATAACAAAGGATGCGCGCATTCTCACAAGCGTTTCCGAAGCATACGAAACCCTGCTCAACGCCGATACGTTGATTTCGCACCAGACAGCCGAGAACCTGGGGCTGAAAAGCTACATAGTACCGAACTACACATGTGACACCCTGCTCTCCGAGGCCGAACTCAACAAACAGCTCAACAATCTGGAGACAAAGATAGGTGTGGTACTTAAAGGGCAAAGGATTATAAACCAGGGCGACCTTATAGATGCAAAGACATACAGGACACTTGAGACATACTTCGAGAAATCGAGGCAGATTGAGGCCGCCGAGGGCGGAGGCAACAAATTCAACATGTTCGTGGGACAGGTAGTATTTATAATCTTGAGCATGCTCACTTTACTTGCTTATATTTATATTTACCGCCAGGACATTGCCACCAACAGCAACAAATTCGTATTCACCATTATATCGGCAACAATATTCCCTATAATCGTCGGTTTCCTTACCAGCCACGGAGGCGTTAGCGTGTTCATACTGCCATACGCCATGGTACCGATGATGATTTGCCTGTTCATAGACCACAGCACAGCATTCATTACACACTGCGCAACGATAATGATGTGTTCGATAATGCTCGGCTCGCCATACGAGTTTGTCATGCTGCAATTCTTGGCTGGTAACAGTGCCATATTGAGCCTCAAAGAGCTTTCATCGAGGTCGCAGATGTTCCGGAGTGTTTTAATAATACTGCTCACCTACGCCGTTTCATACATGTGCTATGAGCTTATAATTGAATCGGACTTCTCGAAGATGAAGTACAACATGTACATTTACTTTACGGTAAGCGCACTGCTGATGCTCTTCGTTTACCCGATGATGTTCATCATTGAGAAGACCTTCGGTTTTATATCGAACGTGACACTGATAGAGCTATCGAACCTGAACAGCAAACTGCTGCAGAGAATGTCACAGGAGGCTCCAGGCACATTCCAGCACTCGATGCAGGTAGGCAATCTGGCGGCAGAGGCAGCACGCGCTCTGGGAGCCAACAGCCTTGAGGTGAGAACCGGAGCACTTTACCACGATATCGGCAAGATGAGCGCCCCCATCTACTTTACCGAAAACCAGAACGGAAGGATAAACCCACACGACAAGCTCACCCCCGAAGAGAGTGCTGCGGTAATTATAAAGCATGTAACCGAGGGGCTCAACATTGCCGAGCACGAGCACTTGCCAAAAGCCATCAAGAATTTCATAACCACCCACCACGGCCTTTCAAAGACGGGATATTTCTACATAACCTACAAGAATGAGCATCCGGGTGAGGAGATTGACGAAAAACTCTTTACATACCCCGGGCCGAGGCCTTTTACAAAAGAACAGGCAATTCTGATGATGGCCGACTGTGTGGAAGCCGCATCGCACAGCCTTAAAGAGTACACAGGGAAAAACATCGACACACTTGTCGACACAATAATCGATGCGAAGGTTGCCGAGGGAGAACTATCGGAAAGCCCGCTCACGTTCCAGGATATCTACATTGCAAAGAATGTATTCAAGAAGAGATTAAAGGCCATTTACCACACACGCATAAGCTACCCCGACGAGAAGAAATGAGAAGCATAATAAAATACCTCTGGGAGAAGAGGCTTATACCGGCCAAAGGATTGAAAACCCTAAAAGGGGAAGATATACACATTATCGATTACGGTAAAGGCACAGAAGAGGAAAGCGGTATTATTCATGATGCAAAAATTGAGGTAGGCGGAATTGTGTGGGCCGGAAATGTCCATTTCGAGTGTAACACAAAGAATTCAGACAGCCACAGCAATGTAATATTGTGCATTGAAACCGGAGATAACACACAAGCGAGCAGGCAAGCAGAACACTCGCCCAACTCCTTGTGCCTCAACTACCCCAAGGAGTTCATCAAGGAGCTGCATGATGTTATCGAGCTGCACAAGAGACGGTTCACCTGCGGCGGCACGATAGGAAGCATGAGCAGTATAAACCTGCACAACACGCTTTCACGCCTGCTTGTAGAACGGTTGGAGGAGAAGGCGGCAAGCATAGGAAAGACATTCGCGGCGTGCAACCAGAACTGGGAAGAGACGCTTTTCAGGAATTTCATACGCAGCTTCGGGTTCGGAATCCAGAGCAAGGAGTTCGAGGAGTTTGCGGGTATAATAAACATGCAGGCTTTGGGCAAGCACCGCGACAATATGTTACAGGTAGAGGCTATATTCTTTGGACAGGCAGGGCTGCTCGAAGAGGAGAGCATACCTTATTATTATAGAAAGGAGGCTACCGGTAACCGGTATTACAATGAGCTTGTACGGGAGTACAAGTTCCTCTCGGCAAAATTCAACCTTGCAACAATGAGCCACACCGTGTGGGGCAACGGACATGCCACACCACACCTGCGCATAGCAAGACTTGCCGCAATATACCACAGCCGCAAGTTCAGCCTTGCCGGCATAGCAGCCTGCAACAACATTGGCGAGCTGCACGACATCATTTGCACAACCACGCAAGGATATTGGCATAACCACAGCTGCTTCGGCGGCACAGAAAACTATGGCAACGGTGCCATGAAGAGACGCCAGGCCGATATTCTTATAATAAACACAGTTGTACCGGTTCTTTATGTATACGGGAGATACAGGGGCGACAGCACACTGTGCAACAAGGCAGAAGATTTTCTCCACACACTCAAAGGCGAGGAAAACAGCATAATAAAAAAATGGAAAGAGGAGGGGGTAATGCCGCAATGCGCCGCCGACACACAGGCCCTGCTACAGTTGACCCGCCGTTATTGCCAGACAAACAACTGCAAGGAGTGTCCTATAGCATATTACCATATTAAAGATATTATGCATAACGCGGTTTAAAGGAGTAATTATATATAATAAAAAACAAGCGGCGCAACAAAAGTTGCGCCGCTTGTTTTTTATAGAAGGTTTAATATCATTTCTTCTTGTTAAGCATTGAATATGCAATAGGAGCTGCAATGAACAATGAAGAGAGTGTACCGAACACTACACCAAGTATCATTGCAAATGAGAAGCTACGGATGCTGTCGCCACCAAGCACAAAGATACAGAGCAACACAACAAGTGTACTTACCGATGTATTGATTGTACGTGCAAGGGTTGTATTCAATGATGTATTGAAGAGGTCGAACTTGTCGCGCTTTGGATAGAGGTGAGAGAACTCACGTACACGGTCGAAGATAACCACCTTGTCATTGATTGAGTAACCGATAGCTGTCAGGATAGCACCGATGAAGGTCTGGTCTATCTCAAGCGACATTGGCAATATACCATAGAGCAATGAGTAGCAACCGATAATCATGAGCACATCGACACCGAGAGCAAAGATTGAACCTACACTGTATGCCACATTGCGGAAACGTATGAGAATGTAGATGAAGATTGCGATGAGCGCAAGTATCACCGAAACGATGGCACCGTTACGTATATCATCGGCCATGCTCGGGCCAACCTTCTGTGAACTGATAATTGAGCCACCTGTACGGTTCTCATAATCGCGGAATGTCTCTATTGTGAGATCCTCGCTCAAAAGGCCACCCTCCATGAATGAGTCGTAGAGGAACTGTGAAATCTGGTCATCTACATCTTTTGAAGGGTTGTCTATCATGTAGTTTGTTGTGACACGGATTGTGCGGCCGTCGGTACCGAGTGCAATAGCCTGTACGTTGTCGTCTACAATCTTCTTCTTCAAAAGGTCGCGTACTGTCTCGGGCTCAACCTCCTTCTCGAACTGGACAACGAAGTTACGTCCGCCGGTGAAGTCGATGCTCTGGCTCAAGCCACGGAGAACGAATGAAGCCACCATAGCAACTGCTAAAACAGCAAAGACAATACCTACTTTCTTTGCCTTACCGATGAAGTTCACCTTTGTGTTCTTCATGAGGTTACGTGAGAACTTTGTTGTAAAGGTGATGTTCTGCCACTTGCCTTTGTTCATGAAGTGCTCATAAACTACGCGTGTAACGAACACTGCGGTAAAGAATGAACAGAGAAGACCTATAATCAAAGTTGTAGCGAAGCCCTTGATAGGACCTGTACCGAAATTGAAGAGGATGATACCTGTTATAATAGATGTAATGTTTGAGTCGAAGATTGCCGAGAATGCATTCTTGTAACCGTCGGAGAGGGCCAGACGTACATTCTTTCCTGCTGCAAGTTCCTCTTTTGCGCGCTCATATATAAGCACGTTGGCATCTACCGCCACACCCAGTGTGAGCACAATACCGGCAATACCCGACATTGTCAATGCAGCCTGGAACGAAGCAAGGATACCCAAGGTGAAGAACAGGTTGAGCAACAGAGCCATGTTGGCAACCGAACCGGGGATTACACCGTATATCGCGCACATATATATCATAAGGAGTATAAATGCCACGATGAACGATATCAAGCCCTGCTCGATAGACTGCTGACCGAGTGACGGGCCAACAACCTCCTCCTGTACGATACGTACGGGAGCGGCCATTTTACCTGAACGCAATACATTGGCCAAATCCTGTGTAGCTTCGATTGTGAAGTTACCTGTAATCTGTGAGCGGCCGCCGGGAATTTCGCCCTGTACTGTAGGAGCGCTGTAAACATAGCCGTCCAGCACAATGGCAATGGCACGGTGAACATTCTTCTTTGTCAATGCTGCCCACTGTTTTGCACCCTCGACATTCATCTGCATGTCAACGCTGGGGTTGTTTCTCTCGTCGAAAGCGGCAGAAGCGTTTGCAATTACATCACCGGCGAGTGCGGCAACACCGGCACGGTTTGTCACTCTGATTGCATTGAGCTCGAAGTGTGATTTTGTTGAATCGTACTCGTTGGCCTCAACACTCCACATGAAACGAAGGTCTCTTGGAAGGAGCATTTTTGCATCATCGCTCTCAAGCATGCGCATAACCGCAGCTGTATCGTTGTAGTGAACACCTGCAACTGTGCATAGTGAACCCGGAACGCCTTTCAGAAGTGACAAGAGAGGAGCGCTTACAGAGTCTCTTGAAGCAAATCGTCTGTCAATTTCCTCAAAAGCGGGCATGATGTCTTTCTGTATCTCGTCGGCAGAGTATGTTTCCCAAAACTCAAGGTTAGCCGAACCCTGGAGCAGTTTACGTACACGGTCGGGCTCCTTGATTCCGGGAAGCTCAATCATGATACGGCCCATACCGCCCTCAATTTTCTGGATATTGGGCTGTACAACACCGAAACGGTCGATACGTGAACGCAACACGTTCTCTGAATTATCTACCGCAGCCTTTATTTCGGCACGGATAACATCCTCAACCTCTTTGTCTGTGCTGTTCTGTGTAATTTTGTCCTTTAGAGCGTATGTGGCGAAAATAGAAGAGAGCTTGCCCTCGGGAGCAACCTTGTGATACTCTTCAATAAACGCTGTGAGGAAATCACCGCCATCGGCTGTTGCAAGACGGGCGTTTTCCATAGCTGCTTTGAAAGCCTCATCCTCCTTATTGCCGGCAAGAGCCTTGACAATGTCGGGAACAGAAACTTCCATAATCACGTACATACCGCCTTTAAGGTCCAAGCCAAGGCCAATTTCCAACTCTCTGCACTCTTTCAAAGAGTAGATTCCGAGCCAAACATCCTTGTTGAGCATAGAATCCATGTAATGCTTGCTGCCTTGAGGATGCTCTTCGGCTTTACCTGCATGATAGCCGGTAACCACAGAGAACGACAAGTAGAACAAGCACACCAATGTAAGCAGTGCTGCAAATACTTTTACAAATCCTTTGTTCTGCATTTTTATTAAAATTTATTGTGATTTATTCTGTCTGTTTCACCAAAATCGCGCAAATATAGTGCTTTTTTCTCAAACAACCGCCCTTTTTGCCATTTTTATTTAATATAATAATAAACGCGACAAAAAAGGGCGACCTCATGGTCGCCCCTGAATATCATTTTGAAGATGCATCGAAAAGCCGTTTCTTTTCATCCTCGCTCAACGAGGCATAGCCGCCGCTTTTTATCTTTTCAAGAATTCTGTCAATATCGGCTTCGGCTCTCTTCTTGTTTGCATTGTATTCATAATCGGCTCTGCGCCCGCCTGCCGAATATGTAAATTTCGGCTTTTTCTTTTTAGCCTGACGGGGTTTGCCGAAAAGCGTTGACAGCCAATCGAGCGGTCTATTGACTATCACAGTCAAATCAACCCCCTTGCCAAGCATGTAGGCCATGAGCCAACCCGAAAAGGCACCGCCGAGGTGAGCAAAGTTACCGCCGGCATTACTCCCCGAAAGCATGAAAACGGAAATTGCAACAGTAATAATGGCAAAGGTCGAAAGCTTGACACTACCGACAAGCAACAGATTTACACGGTAACCCGGGGAACGCACAGCAGATGCTACAGTTATGGCAAGCACAGCCGCCGAAGCCCCCACAAGATGTGACGAGGCGACAAAAGGCGCAAAATAGGGGAAAAGGTTATAGGCCGACACAAAAGCCAAGCCTCCGAATATACCGCCAAGCAGATACATGCCCACAAAATGCCTTACGGAATAGAAATTGAGGAAAATGCGGCCAAAGAAGAAAAGAGCCAGCATATTCCACAATATATGCATGAAATCCTTATGCAGGAACATATATGTCAGGAGCGACCAGAGTTGCCGCAGGAGGGCATGCAACGAGGATGGAAGTTCAAAAAAACCGGCTACACCATCGGCCACGCCACCGGCATTGAAAAGTACCGAAAAAACACCGATTAAAACGGCAAAAATATACACGGCAACATTTACGTAAATAAACTTTACGACAACACCGGCCCTACTGTATTTCTTTAGTATCTCGTTAAACATAAGGGCCACTGATTTTACCTTTTTTACGCCAGATGAGGATTAGTATCAGGCCAAAAAGCATACCGCCGAGGTGTGCGAAATGTGCCACACCGTCTGCCGTACCGGCCACACCGAGATAAAGCTCTATTACAGCATATCCGATTACAAAGAACTTGGCCTTTATGGGGAATGGCAAGGGGAAAATAAACATTCTCTCGTTAGGGAACAACATTCCGAAGCCAAGCAGTATTGCATATATTGCACCCGAGGCACCGACGGTTTGGGCATTGACCACATAGTTAAGCTCGGCCATAGAAGGCATGCTGTAGTTAAAGCCTTGACGGAGCACCGAAGCCCCTTCGTTGAGAACCAGCTCCACTGCGTGGGGGTCAAGCTCGCCGACTATAGAGAAATAGCGGACTGCCGCCACAGCCTCCTGCACAAGACCCGCGCCCACACCGGCAAGGAGGTAGAAAAGCAGGAACCTTTTAGGCCCCCACACATACTCCAATGTACGGCCGAACATATACAGTGCAAACATATTGAAGAAAAGGTGGGAAAAACCTCCATGCATGAACATATATGTCAACAGCTGGAATGGGTAAAAATCGCTCGAAGCAAAGAAGTGAAGGCCAAGAATTGCGCCCAAGTCAATGCCCTGTTTTTCGCATACAAGCGTGGCCAGAAACAGCAACACGTTAATGGCCAACAGATTTTTTGTAACAACAGGTATTCTATCCATAAAACATTCTAAAAAAAACGGGAAAGCCCGATACGGATGCAAAGATAGCATAAAGTTATGAGTTTGCAGTATACATTCCGCCACTAAACGTGGTTATTTTAAATTATATAACTACTTTTTATTTTATTTTAAAAGAACTTTTTCAGCGAGTTTGTTTTTTCTGCCCTTATGTTTCACTATCTTTGCAGATGATTTGCACGTAATTGACAAAACAAAAAAAATAAATATACAATGAATATTGAAAAAACATTGACACAAAGTGTTGTAGAGGCAATAAAAAGCCTTTATGGCGCAGATTTCAACGCAGAGAAGATACAGTTGCAAAAGACACGCAAAGAGTTTGAAGGCGATTTCACCCTTGTTGTATTCCCGTTCCTCTCGCTCTCGAAGAAACGCCCCGAGGAGACAGCGCAGGAGATTGGCGAAAAGCTGAAGGAGAACCTCTCTATAATCAGCACGTTCAATGTGGTAAAAGGTTTCCTCAACCTTTCAATTGCACCCTCTTACTGGATTGAGTTGCTGAAAGAGATCGATAAAAACGAGAATTGGGGAACTGTTGCAGCAGACGGAAACTCACCGCTTGTTATGGTGGAATACTCCTCGCCCAACACAAACAAGCCCCTTCACTTGGGTCACATACGCAACAACCTGCTCGGTTATGCATTGTCGAACATAATTGCAGCAAACGGCAACAGGGTTGTAAAGACCAACATTGTGAACGACCGTGGCATACATATTTGCAAATCCATGCTTGCCTGGCAGAAATGGGGCAATGGCGAGACCCCCGAAAGCAGCGGCAAGAAAGGCGACCACCTCATCGGCGACTACTATGTAGCCTTTGACAAGCACTATAAAGCAGAGCTTAACGAGTTGATGGAGAAGGGCATGAGCAAAGAGGAGGCCGAGGCGGCATCGCCGCTTATGGCCGAGGCACGCGACATGCTTGTGAAGTGGGAGGCCGGCGACAAGGAGGTACGCGCACTATGGGAGAAGATGAACCATTGGGTTTACGAGGGTTTTGACGAGACATACAAACGCCTCGGCGTGGATTTTGACAAGATATATTACGAAAGCGACACCTATCTTGTTGGAAAAGAGACTGTTTTGGGCGGGCTTGAAAAGGGGATTTTCTACCGTCGCGACGATAATTCGGTTTGGGCCGACCTCACGGACGACGGACTTGACGAAAAACTGTTGCTGCGCAGCGACGGCACATCGGTATACATGACACAGGATATCGGTACTGCACAGTTGCGTTTCCGCGACTACCCTATAGACAAGATGGTATATGTTGTGGGTAATGAGCAGAACTACCACTTCCAGGTGCTCTCTCTCCTGCTCGACAAGCTCGGTTTCTCTTGGGGAAAAGGACTTGTACACTTCTCCTACGGCATGGTTGAACTACCCGAAGGAAAGATGAAGAGCCGCGAAGGTACAGTGGTTGATGCCGACGACCTTATGGACGAGATGATAAACACTGCAAGGGAGACTTCGGAAGAGCTCGGCGGCAAGCTCGGCGACCTTACTGCCGATGAAAAGGCAGAAATCAACCGTATTATAGGCCTTGGCGCTTTGAAATATTTCATGCTGAAGGTCGATGCACGCAAGAACATGCTCTTCAACCCCAAGGAGTCTATCGATTTCAACGGCAACACCGGCCCTTTCATACAATATACCTATGCACGTACACGCTCCATCGTGCGCAAGGCCGCAGAGGCCGGAGTTGAGACAAACGGTGCTGTTCCTGCAACCATAAGCGAGAAGGAGTGTGCCATTGTACGCATGCTGGGCGAGTTCCCGGCGGTTGTACGCCAGGCCGGCACTGACTACTCGCCATCGGACATTGCCAACTACGCCTACGAACTTGCGAAGGAGTACAACCAGTTCTACCACGACTTTACAATTCTGCGCGAAGAGGATGAGGCAAAGAAATCATTCAGAGTGCTGCTGACCGACAATGTAGGCAGAACCATAAAGACTGCTATGGGTCTTTTGGGTATAGAGGTTCCTGAAAGAATGTAACGACAAGCCACGACATAATGGCAAAGAAGAAGTTTTATGTAGTGTGGAACGGCCTCGAACCGGGAATATACAGCGACTGGGAGGCTTGTCAGGCGCAGATTAAGGGCGTAAAGCAGGCTCTGTACAAATCGTTCGGCTCACTCGAAGAGGCAGAGAGAGCCTACGCCTCGTCACCATCGCAATACCTTGGACAGACAAAGGATAAAGAGCAAAAAAGCCCGACAACCTTGCCTGCCGAGGTCTTGAGGAATGCCATAGCAGTGGATGCAGCATGCAGCGGAAACCCGGGACAGATGGAGTACCGTGGCGTGTACATTGGCACCGGTGAGGAGATATTCCATTTCGGGCCGATGTTCGGCACAAACAACATTGGCGAGTTTCTTGCCATTGTACATGGGCTGGCACTCCTGAAGCAAAAGGGGATTGACCTCCCCGTCTACTCCGACAGCCGCAACGCGCTTTTGTGGGTGAAGCAGAAAACATGCAAGACAAAACTGCCGCGCGACAGCAAAAGCGAAGAACTTTTCGGGTACATTGCACGGGCCGAAAAATGGCTTAGAGAGAACAGCTACACAACGGCGCTTATAAAATGGGAAACCGACAGGTGGGGAGAAATTCCTGCCGACTTCGGCAGGAAATAGCCTCGTAACCGTAACAGACAGACGCAAAACAAAGATATGCTATGAAAGAACGCTTAACATTCCTTTTGAGGTACTACTTTGCACAGATTATAGTTTTTGCGGTTTACAAGATACTCTTTCTGCTGGCAAATGCAGGTGACGAACCCACCTCGTTAACCGATTTCTTCGGTGTTACATTCCATGGCCTGCCTCTTGATTTTGCGGTAGCAGGGTATTTCACAGCACTACCGTTGCTGCTGACACTTGCCACTGTGTTTGCGGCATTCCCTATCAAGAGAATATTGGCTGTCTACAACACAATAATCGCCACAGCAATTGTACTGGCACTGCTTGCCGACTTCACTCTCTACCCCTATTGGGAGTTCAAGCTCGACGCTTCATTCCTAATTTACATAGACTCACCGGCTAACGCCGTTGCCAGCATAAGTATATGGCACCTCATAGCCCTTGTCGTTGTTTTTGCAATTGCTACGTTCGGGATGTACAGATTGCTTGCAGCATGCCTGAATGAGGAGTTCAAGCCTTGCGACAGGAAGAAGACAACCACACTCGCCACCATTCTGATGGGAGGGTTACTGTTCTTGGGCATAAGAGGCGGCGTAACAGAATCGACAAACAACATTGGAACAGTCTTCTACAGTGAAAGACAAATCCTCAATCACTCGGCATTGAACCCCCTATTCAGTTTCCTCTACTCTGTAGGAAAGATTGAGAACTACAGCAACGAGTACAAATTCTTCGATGAAAAGGAGTCTAAAGAGTTGGTAGCGGAGCTTTACAGAAACGACGAGAGCCTTGCCGATACTCTGCTCAACACCACACGCCCGAACATTATTTTGATAATAATGGAGGGCATGAGTGCGACATTCATCGAGAAGCTTGGAGGCATGCAAGGGGTAACTCCCAACATAAACAGGCTGATAGACGAGGGAATTCTGTTTACCCACTGCTATGCCAACAGCTACAGGACAGACAGAGGAGTGATTTGCACACTCAGCGGCTATCCATCGTTCCCGAAGAGCTCGGTAATGAAATCCACCATCAAGAGCCAGATGTTGCCTTCGATAGCAGCGTCACTTGCAGAGGCGGGTTACAGAAACACATTCCTTTACGGTGGTGATATAAATTTCACAAACATGAAGGGCTACCTCTACTCTACCGGCTACCACCGCACAATCGCCGACACAGACTTCAGTGCAGAGGAGCAGGCCTCGCACCGATGGGGCGTTGGGGACGATATTACATTCAAGAAATTACTTGCACTTGTCGATGAGCAGGAGAGTGAACCTTGGCACATTACACACCTTACCTTGAGCAGCCATGAGCCCTGGACTGTTCCAAGCAACCGTTTCCCCGAAGACAAGGTGGCCAACAGTTTTGCTTTTACCGACGAACAATTGGGAATATTCATCGATGAACTGAAGAAAAAGCCCGAATGGAAAAACACACTGGTAGTATGTATTCCCGACCACTCCGTTGTGGGTTACCCTAAAGGTATAAAGCAGACGGACAAGGAGAGAAACCATATACCTCTGTTGCTTTTAGGAGGTGCAATAAAAGAGCCGAAGAGAATAGACAGGCTATGCAACCAGACAGACCTTGCGGCGACGCTGCTTGCGCAACTCTCACTCCCGACAGAGAGGTTCATCTTCAGCCGCAATGTACTTGGAAACAGTTACGACTACCCCTTTGCCTACCACAGCTACAACAACGGTATTTCACTTATCGACTCCACGGGATTTACCGTATATGACCTCGATAGCCACAATATCATATCCGACACTCACGATGCAGGAGAGGATAACAGACTGAAGGTGGCAAAATCCATACTGCAAGACACATACAGGCATTTTACAGAAAAGGAGTAACCGCACACAATAGACCATTGGATTATGAACAAGGAGACAGGTAAAAGAATAAAGGATATACGCAACAGCCTTACCGGGGCAATTGTATGCAACATAGCACTCTCTTATGCCATGCTGATTATATGCCGCCTCATTTTTATTGCAGCGAACTACGGATTGTATCAGGCTGCCTTTGACAACAACTCTTTATGGCTGATGACAAAAGGGGCATTCCTGTTCGACACATCGGCCGTATGCTACCTTAATATCGCATATCTTATATTCCTGCTTTTTCCGCTGCACTACAAAGAGGGCAAGGTTATGCGCTCAATTGTAAAATGGGTTTTTATAGTTCCTAATGCAACCGGAATAATCGCAAACCTGTGCGATTGTGTATATGTACCGTTCACCGGAAGGAGAACAACCTGGAACGTGTTCAGCGAATTCGGGAACGAAGAGAACATGGGAAGCATAATAGGCAGTGAAATAATAAACCACTGGTGGCTTGTATTGACGGGTATTGCATTGATTTGGGCATTATACAGGCTTTACACACCAGCACGGGAAATTGGCGGACTAAAAAGACGGTATTATGCACAACACACATGCACTTTGCTGGTTATTGCCCCACTGCTTATATTCGGAATGCGTGGCGGAATTGGGAAAGCCGTGCGCCCCATTACCATAAGCAATGCCAACCAATATGTATCTTCGCCGAATGACGCTGCCATAATACTGAACACCCCATTCTCTATCATACGTACAATAGGGAAAAAGCCTTTTACCGAGAAGAACTACTACAGCGCCGAAGAGGTTGAAGAAATATTCACCCCGTTGCAGCACTTTGATTGTGACAGCATAAAAGAGCGGAAGAATGTTGTGGTATTCATTGTGGAGAGCTTCGGCAAAGAGTATATTGGGGCCTACAACAAACGCAAGAGCGGCAGCCTTACGCCTTTCCTGGACTCACTCATTACAGTGAGCAAGAGCTACAGATACTCATACGGCAACGGGCGAAAGAGTATTGACGGTATGCCATCGATACTCTCAAGCATACCGATGTTCGTGGAACCCTTCTTCCTTACACCGGCATCGTTGAACAGTGTCAGCGGCATTGCCGGAGAACTTGAAAAGAGCGGATACAGCAGTGCATTCTTCCATGGCGCTCCCAACGGTTCAATGGGATTTCAGGCTTTTGCCAACGCAACAGGCTTCCAGAGCTATTACGGAATTGACGAATACTGTACATCGCCCAATCACGGAGGAATGGATGACCACGATGGCACATGGGCCATTTGGGACGAACCGTTCCTGCAATACTATGCCGAATGTATGAACGGGATAAAAGAACCTTTTGTGACATCGGTCTTCACGGCATCTTCGCACCACCCCTTTAAAATACCCGATGAATACAAGGAAATTTACAAGGAGGGAGAAGACCCGTTCTTTAAATGTGTGCAATATACCGACCACGCTCTTGCACAATTCTTTGAATATGCCAAGAAGCAGAAATGGTACAAGAACACACTTTTTGTGATAACCGCAGACCACACCAACCATAGTATTGAACCGCAATACAAGACTACCGGCGGGTGGTTCGAGGTGCCTGTAATATTCTTCTCGCCTACAGCAGATGCCCAATTTGCCCCCGGCATAGACAGCACCACCATAGCACAGCAGATTGACATTATGCCCACCGTGCTTGAATATGTAGGCTACGACAAGCCTTTCATAGCTTTCGGCAAGAGCCTTATCTCCACCTCACCCGAGGAGAGCTATGCCGTAAACTACACAAATGAGGTATACCAGTATTACAAAGGCAACTATATACTGCTGTTCGACGGCGAAAAGAGCAATGCACTGTACGACATTAGGAACGATATTCTCATGACAGAGAACCTGATAGATAGCAATGTTGTTGTTAAGGAGAGTATGGAGAGAGAACTCAAGGCCATTATCCAACAATACATGACACGCATGGTAAATGACCGTCTCACAGCAGAAACAGACAAAAAACAGAAGTAAACAGAGAAGATTATGCCGACAATAATTTACCCGTCACCTATTTTCGGGCCGGTAACAAGCCGCCGTTTAGGTATTTCACTCGGAATAAACCTGCTGCCGCCCGATGGCAAGATTTGCAGTTTCGACTGCATATATTGCGAATGTGGCTTCAATGCCGAACGCCGAACAAAAAGCCCATTGCCCACGCGCAAGGAGGTTGCAGAAGCTCTTGAGGCAAAGTTGAAAGAGATGAACGAGGATGGGAGACTACCTGATGTGTTGACATTTGCCGGTAACGGAGAGCCCACGATACACCCCGAATTCGGCAACATAATCGATGATACCATTGCCCTGCGCGACAGATATTGCCCGAATGCAAAAGTGAGCGTACTCACAAACTCTACCCTCATAACCCGCCCTAAAGTATTCGAGGCTCTCGAAAAGGTAGACAACAACATTCTGAAGCTCGACACGGTAAACAAGGAATTCATTGACCGCGTAGACCGCCCCACAGGAGCTTATGACCTTGACAGAATTATAGAACTGATGGCAAAGTTCAATGGCAAAGCCGTTATACAGACCATGTTCCTCAAAGGCAAGGTAAACGGTAAAGAGATTGACAACACCGGCGATGAATATGTTATGCCATGGATTGCTGCAGTAAAGAAGATTGTGCCACGAGAGGTTATGATTTACACGATAGACCGCGAGACACCTCAAGAGGGACTAAAGAAAGCAACACACGAAGAACTCGACAGAATTGTTGCACTACTTGCCAAAGAGGGCATAAAAGCTACGGCTTCGTACTGACCACAGCCCATCAAAAACCGAAATAGCCCGACAGGCCGGTGTATGATATTGTTATGAACACATAGCGTATGAACTTGCCGGCAGCCATGACTGCTATTACCTTGTACTTGTCTACGCGCATGACACCCAACATAACCAACAGCGTTTCTCCTATCAACGGAACAAAGGATATTCCCGCTGTCCAGTAGCCATATTTCTGAATCATTATATCGGCACGCTTCATGCGCTTGTCGGGAATTTTGAAGAGTTTCTGTACATGCTGCTTGTTTGTCAGGTACCCTATCATGAAACAGGTAATTCCACCAAGGGTGTTTCCAAGCGTGGCAACAAGAGTTATACCTATGGCATTAAGCCCCAACTTCAGGAAAAACACCAAGAGCACCTCACTTGTAATGGGTACAACCGTGCCCGAAAGGAATGCAAGCACACCCATCCCCAGATAACCATAATCCTTAAAAAAATCAATAATCAAATCAACCATACGCAGATAGGAGCAATAGCCAGCCAGGCAATATTAAGAATTATAAAATAGATGTTGGACAACCTGTTTATCTTGAAAACAAAAAGATACGAGGCCATTATCGCCAGCCAAGGCAGACGCAATGCATAGAACAGTTCATACCCGTCGAACACAAACGAAAGCAGAAGCAGATATACATAAAAAGAGTATATAAATACAAGCCTACGGCGAAGCAGAGGTTTCCCCGGAAGTGATGAGCCTACAAAGATTGCAACAGATGGCAATAGTACCGACAATTCCACAAGAAGCATAACAACCCGAAAGAGAGAAAAAGAGAAGAAATCGACGACAAAGAGCTCCTTCACCGTCATGAGGAAAGACTCAATCAGAAAATCAAGCGAGGGGAATACATAAGTTGTACCGAACAGCAACCAGAACGGAGTTACAAAGCCCAAAAGCATTGCAAGCAGTTTCTTTGCCCCAAGCCTGCTCCCTGCCGACGATGCCACCACAAACAGAGGCGAAAGCAACAAGAAAGCCGGAGAAAGAAGTGTGGCAGTACCGACAGCCAGAAAAAGAGCATAGAGCATACGTTCCTGATTTCCGGCAACCTGACAGCGGAACAACTGCGCCACAATCACAACCATTAACAGTACAGAGAATGCTATGGCAACATGGCCGTGCAGAAAAAGAGAAAGGCTTGCCAGCCACAGAAACAGAGCCGGAAGCCAACGGACTCTTCTTTCAAAAAGAGTAAACGAGCCCAACAGAGCAGCTGCGGCTACAAAACACAAAAGCACAGCAACAACAGAGAGCCACTCATAACCAAAGAGAGCAGCCCCTGTGACAGGGGCTGTTGTAATGAAGAGTGCTCCGACCCACATGCACAACGAAGCACAGAGTAGCACAATAGGGGTAAAACGCCCCGCTACAAATTTTCTCTGCAGATTATTACTGTAAGTCAAAACCTATATCTCCTCTGAAATATTTCTTCTCAAAATTTATTTCATTGGCAGCCTTGAATGACTTCTCAAGAGCCTCGGCACGAGTGTCGCCGTATGAGTCAGCTGCTATTACACGACCGCCGGAGGTAACCACGTTGCCGTCTTTCTCCGCAGTTCCTGCGTGGAAGAGAATACTCTCCTTGACATTCTCAAAGCCACTCATGACATAGCCTTTGCCATAAGCCTCGGGGTAACCGCCAGAGACAAGCATTACACAAACAGCGCATCTCTCGTCAAACTCAACAGCAGTTCCGGCCAATGTTCCGGCATCTACTTTCTCAAAGAGTTCAACAATATCACTTTTCAGGCGCAACATTACCGACTCTGTCTCCGGGTCACCCATGCGCACATTGTATTCAATTACCATCGGCTCGCCCTCAACATTTATCAGGCCGAAGAAGATGAAGCCCTTATACAAAAGATTGTCCTGTACAAGACCATCTACGGTTGGGCGGATTATTCTATCCTCAACCTTCTTCATCCACTCTGCTGTTGCGAACGGTACTGGCGAAATAGAGCCCATACCGCCGGTGTTGAGCCCGGTATTGCCCTCTCCTACACGTTTGTAATCCTTGGCCTCGGGAAGTATTACATAATCCTTGCCATCGGTGAGTACGAACACAGAACACTCTATACCATCGAGGAACTCCTCTATTACGACCGTTGCCGAGGAGTCACCGAACATGCCGGCAAACATTTCGTCAAGGCTTCTTTTGGCCTCTTCAAGAGATGAGAGTATGAGCACACCCTTTCCTGCACAAAGGCCGTCGGCTTTAAGTACATAAGGCGCCTTAAGACTTTCAAGAAAACGATAGGCACTCTCCTTCTCGGCAACAGTAAAAGCCTTGTATGCAGCTGTAGGTATTGAGTGGCGCTGCATGAAGTCCTTTGCAAAGCTCTTGCTTCCTTCGAGTTCTGCAGCAGCTTTTGAGGGGCCTATTACGGCAATGCCCTGCAACTTCTCATCGGCCTTGAAATAGTCGTATATACCTTTCACCAGCGGGTCTTCGGGGCCCACTACAACCATGTTCACTCCGTGAGCAAGAACAAACTCTGCTATCGCGGCAAAATCACATACTGCAATGCCGACATTCTCGCCACACTCTTTTGTCCCGGCATTACCGGGTGCTATATAAAGTTTTTCGACTTTGGGACTCTGTGATATTTTCCAAGCGAGAGCATGCTCGCGTCCACCACTGCCAAGAAGCAATATTTTCATAATTGTATGTTTTAAACGGTAATGTTTTATCTCTTATCTCTTTTTCCGCCCTTCAGAGGCTTGAAGTCGCTGCCTTCGTTGCGACGAGGACGCTCTGCACGTGGAGAACGGGTACCATCGGGGGTCTTATAGCGTTTCCGGGGAGCACCATCGGCTGCCTTGCGGCCAGCCGGGCGTACACCGCCCCTCTCTTCGCCCTGACGTGCAGCCGGTGATTTACGTGCCCGGCGTGTACGGTAGTTGTCGAAATAGGACTCCAGTTCGCGCCTGCGACGCATTGAGTCAACATCTATATCGGCGGAGAAATCATCCCCTGTACGCTCTTTGCGCGATGGACGTTGCTCGCCGTCGAGCCCTGTGAGGCGTGATTTACGTTTTAGAGGAGCAAAATCTTTCTTTAAGGCATTGCCCTCGTCGCGGAAGCCTTTATAATTTCCCTGGAATAGTTCGTATTTGCGGAACTCACAATCGAGGTCACCGTTGAAGAGCGGTATGCGCGCCGATGCCTTAAGACCTATCTGGTCGAAACAGTCGTAACTGCAACTTATAACCCAAGCCTCGTTGCCCTGGAATGCATGTTTCAGACGAGAACCGAGCTCTTTATATACCTGCAAGAGGTTTTCGGGAACAAGACGCTCGCCATAGGGCGGATTGACTACCATTATTGCCGGTTCCGCCGGCTCTACGAAATCTTTGATATCACGGCACTCAATCTCAATTATATCACCCATCATAGCCGATTTTACATTGCGACGGGCACGGGCAACCATGCGGCCATCGACATCGTAACCGTATATCTTGTGCTTGAACTCGCGCTCACCCGAATCGTCGTCATATATCGACTTGAAGAGTTCACTGTCAAAATCCTTCCATTTTTCAAACGCATATCCCTGACGGAATACACCGGGAGCGATGTTTCTTGCTATAAGCGCAGCTTCGATGGGCAGAGTTCCCGAGCCGCACATGGGGTCTATGAAATCACACTCGCCATTCCAGCCGGTGAGCATTATCATGCCGGCAGCAAGAACCTCGTTTATGGGAGCAGCACCTGTTTCAACACGATAGCCACGGCGGTGCAGAGACTCGCCCGAGCTGTCGAACGCAAGAGTACACTCTTCACCGGCAATATGTATGTGGAATACAAGGTCGGGATTATTGAGCCGCACCGATGGGCGCTCACCGAACTTTTCGTTGAAGTAATCGGCTATGGCATCCTTTACACGATAGGCCACAAATTTTGAGTGACGGAAGACATCGCTGTACACCACCGAGTCGACCGAGAATGTTGAATTTGAATCGAGATATTGTTCCCAGTTAACCGACTTCACTACATTATAAACCTCATCGGCATCGGAAGCCTTGAAATGCATTATCGGCTTCAATATGCGCACTGCTGTTCTCAAATGGAAATTGGCTTTGTACATAAGGGCCTTGTCACCCGTAAAAGAGACCATGCGACGGCCTATCTGCACGTTATTGGCACCCAATGCCACCAACTCTTTTGCCAAAACCTCTTCAAGACCTTGGAAAGTCTTTGCAATCAATTCAAATTCTGCCATAAATATATCAAAAATGCCACGGAGAACACCCTCCGCAAATATTTTACAAAGGAACAAAAAAAAGTGAAGCAAATCAACAAAAAGCACTTGATATTTGTACGCGAAAGAGGTACATTTGCACTCCATTAATCAAAAGAGCCACAAATACATTACCATGAATTTAAGAAAGATATTCACATTCACCCTATCACTTGTAATTGCCACGTCTGCACTGGCCATACTTTCAAGCGCCTGCAGCATGGAGAACAGTAATAATCAGAACGATGATGAAAAGAGAGGCACATACTCGCCCGATGTTCCACGTTCAATGGTATTTGCAGGTGAAAAAGTTTCACTAACTGCACAGGACAGGCATGAGCGCATGGACCGCGAGATTCTCTCATTCACATACTCACACATAAATACCATGCTGATGATTAAACGGGCCAACCGCTTGTTCCCGATAGTTGAGCCCATTCTAAAAGAGTGCGGTATTCCCGATGATTTCAAATACCTGATGATAATAGAGAGCAACGGCGACATAGAAGCACGTTCTCCGGCCGGTGCAGGAGGCTTGTGGCAATTCCTCGAAAAGACAGGAAGGGAGTATGGGCTTGAAGTGAACGGTGAGGTAGATGAACGATACAACATTGAAAAAGCGACAAAGGCCGCTTGTGCATACCTAAAGGAGTCTTATGCAAAATATGGCGACTGGCTCACCGTTGCAGCAAGCTACAATACAGGCCGTGCAAATGTCGACAAGCGCATAGCAGCCCAAAGAGAGAAAAAGGCGATAGACCTTGTGCTGTTGCCCGAGACCTCGCGCTACATATTCCGCCTTATGGCAATAAAGAGCATATTCACAAACCCGAAGAACTATGGGTTTAACCTACGCAGCAGCGACCTATACCCGCCACTGCCAATAGCAAAAACCATAACTGTGGAGAACAGCGTTGCAAACTGGGCCGATTTTGCCAAGAAGCATGGCCTCACCTACCTGCAGCTGCACGAGGCAAACCCCTGGATAAGAAGCACAACACTGACAAACAAGAACAAGAAAACATACCAGGTAAAGATACCCGACGCAAAGGCACTTCATTACAACCCGCAGCACACAAAGGCCTATAATATAAAATGGGTTACAGAGTAATGGAATAGAGTTCAGGCCATCTTCTCGCCAAGCTTCATCTTGGCATCGTTAAGGAAACGCCTGATATCATCCTCGTTGCCTTTACGGCATACCATAAGCACATCATCGGTATCTACAATCATGAGGTCGTCGACACCCTGCATGACAAGCTGTTTATTTTTGGGGGTAACGACCATATTATTGTTGCTATCATAGAGCAGCACGCCACCACCGACAAATACATTACCCTTACCATCCTTGGGAAGAGTTGAATAGAGTGTATCCCATGTACCGATATCGGCCCAGCCGAAC
The DNA here is from genome assembly GCA_030535995.1 of Bacteroidales bacterium. GTDB lineage: Bacteria > Bacteroidota > Bacteroidia > Bacteroidales > Bacteroidaceae > HGM04593. Next base: position 991 of record JAUNQV010000016.1, on the reverse strand, counting down.
TCTCCTACAACTACATAGACATTATCGGCACGCTCCATTACACTCAAGTCAAACGATGCGTTGGGAAAAGATGTATAGATTTCGTACCCGCGTTTGCGTCTTTGGTCTCTATCAGGAATTTCATTATATATACTTTCGAGCGTGTTCATCATATCGGGCAGGCATTTGGACATTGTGTCTATAATCGCCTGCACATTCCATATATATATACCCGAATTCCAATAGAACTCACCGCTATCTACAAAAATGCGGGCAAATTCAAGTGCCGGTTTCTCGGTAAAGGTGCGTACCTTGTAGAACGAACCGTCTACTGGAGCCCCTTCAGCCTGAATGTATCCATAGCGCGTTTCGGGGCAGGTCGGTTTTATACCTATCACAACAAGTTTATTGTTCTCGGCCACAAAATCGAGACCTCGGCTCACCGTGTCGACAAATTTTTCTTCGTCAAGAACCAGCTGGTCGCTCTGCGCAACGACAATATTGGCATTTGGGTTAAGAGTTCGTATGTGACATGCCAGGTTTGCTATGCTTGGCGCTGTGCCACGGAATGCCGGCTCATGTATAACCTGTTTGTCGGGAACATCGGGCAACTGCTCACGTACGATATCGGTGTAATCTACATGTGTAGAAATTATTATATTCTCGCGGGGAACTATACGGCTATAACGGTCGTAGGTCTGCTGCAGAAGTGTTCTTCCGCAACCGAGCACATCCTGAAACTGTTTGGGACAGGCCTTGCGGCTCATAGGCCACAAACGGGTACCTTGGCCACCTGCCATAATCACACAATATCGGTTAATGTCCATGACTACATCTCTAAAAGTATATTCACTTTATATTTATAACGCGAGTATAATATTTTTATTGCAGATTAAAAAGTGGTTTAATGATTTTTACATAAGAAAAAAGCGAGTGACCCAAAAGTAAAATGTGTCACCCGCTATGGAAGGGAGGTTGGATAAAAAGAGCTATTTTTAGGCTTGCGAAGCCC
>JAUNQV010000076.1:6267-10075 GCA_030535995.1 Bacteroidales bacterium | reverse complement strand
CATGATTCTCAAAGGCTCATTCAAGAACGGCGAGATAGTAGATACACTGTTCAACGCAGCCACTGCACGTGGCTTCGACAAAAAGTATATCGACGGCTACACATTCTCACCCGATGAGAAGATAATTCTGCTGCAGACAAGCACAAAAGGCATATACCGCAACTCCTTTACAGCAGAGCACTACATCTTCAACCGCAATACAGGAAAGGCCGAACCGCTTTCGGAGAACGGCGCACAGCAGGTGCCGAAATTCTCGCCCGACGGAACCATGATTGCCTTTGTACGCAACAACGACATATATCTTGTAAAGCTGCTGTTCGGAAAAAGCGAATCGCAGGTTACCACCGATGGCGAATATGGCAAAATAATAAACGGTATACCCGACTGGGTAAACGAAGAGGAGTTCATGAACAACTGTTCATACGACTTCAGCGCCGACAGCAAGGTCATTGCATATATAAAATACGATGAGAGCGAAGTCATGATGTACGACATGCCCATGTACATACCTTCGGGAAAGAGAGATAATGCCTACGACGACTTCTGTGCCCCCTACAGCTTCAAATACCCGGTTGCAGGAGCCGACAACTCAAAGATTTCGGTGCACTCATTCGACATCAAGAGCCGTGTTACACGCAAGCTCGATGTTGCAATTCCCGAGGAGGGCTACATTCCTCGCATAAAGTTCACCAAAGACCCAAGCACCCTTGCAGTGCTCACACTCAACCGCCACCAGAGCGTTCTTGAGATACAGGGAGTCAATCCGCTTTCGGGCGTGAGCAAGACAATCCTGCGCGAAGAGAGCGACACCTACCTCAACGAGCAGGTATATGCAAACATCGAGTTCTTCGACAAGCACTTCATTCTCCACAGCGAACGTAGCGGACACAACCACCTCTATCTGTACACACTCGGCGGCGAACTGGTGCGTCAGATAACAGAGGGCGACTACGAGGTCAAGAGTTTCTATGGCTGGGACAGCAAGAAGAATGAATTCTACTATTCGAGCAACGAGGGAAGCCCGCTACGCGAGAGCATCTACAAAGTAAATGCCAAAGGCAAGAAGACAAGACTCACAGCAGGGGAAGGAACCAACCGTGCAGTGTTCAGCAGCAGCATGAAGTACTTTATAAATACATTCAGCAGCATGAATACCCCGCACATTGTCACCACAAACAACAATAGCGGCAAAACCATCAAGACCCTCATCGACAACAGCGACCTCAAAGAGCGCCTCACCAAGTTCGATATGCCAACGAAGGAGTTCTTTACCTTTACGACAAGCGACGGTGTAGAGCTTAACGGCTGGATGGTAAAGCCCTATGACTTCACACCAGAGAAACAGTACCCGGTAATAATGTTCCAATACAGTGGCCCCTACTCGCAACAGGTAACCGACAACTGGTACATAGGCAACTACGGCAATGCTATGTTTGAGAGCTACATGGCCTGCGAAGGGTTTATAATGGTATGTGTCGATGGACGCGGAACAGGCGGTCGTGGAACAGAGTTCGGTAAATGCACCTACTTGAATATAGGCAAATACGAACCTGCCGACCAGGTTGAGACTGCTAAATACCTTGGTTCACTACCATACGTTGATGAGAAGAACATAGGTATATGGGGATGGAGCTTCGGCGGTTACAATACCATTATGTCAATGAGCCAGGAGGATGCAGTATTCAAAGCCGGTGTAGCTGTTGCAGCGCCCACCGATTGGCGTTTCTACGATACTGTTTACACCGAGCGTTACATGCGTACACCCAAAGAGAACAAGGAGGGTTACGATGCCGGCTCGGCAATAGTGAATGCCGACAAGCTCAACGGTCACCTCATGCTTGTACACGGAACAGCCGACGACAATGTACACTTGCGCAACATGATACGCTACACACACGCACTAACACAGGCCGGCAAGGATTTCGAGATGGCACTCTACCCCGACAGTAACCACAGCATCTACTTCGGCAGCAACACACGCTACCACCTGTTCAAGCGCATAGCAGAGTTTTTCAAGGCAAACTTGAAGTAATAAAGCTCATTGCAATACACACAAAAAAGGCTCGCCTCGGAGAGCCTTTTTTGTGTGTTATCCTATTACTTTAGGCGGAGCCGCAAAGGCAAAGACAATTAGAGAAATGAGAGCAATTGCAAGAACAATCATTGCAATCTTTTTTATCATCTCGCGCTGCTTTGCAGCGGCCTTGCGCTTGCGCTCCTTCGCAATACGTGCCTCACTCTTTTTCTTTGCTGCCATTACTTGCTTTCTTTAATATCGAGTACAATATTAAGTTCTTCAAGTTGCTCCGGTTCAAGAACCGAAGGAGCATCAATCATGGTATCGCGGCCGGAATTGTTCTTGGGGAAGGCGATGCAGTCGCGTATAGAGTCGAGACCGGCAAAGAGGCTCACCCAACGGTCGAGACCATAAGCAAGACCACCATGAGGAGGTGCACCGTATTTGAAAGCATCGAGAAGCCAACCGAACTGCTGCTGCGCACGCTCGGGTGTGAAACCGAGAAGCTCAAACATCTTGTTCTGGAGTTCACTGTCGTAGATACGTATTGAACCGCCACCTACTTCAACACCGTTGATGACCATGTCGTATGCATTGGCACGTACGGCACCCATGTCGGTATCGAGAAGCGGTATATCTTCGGGCTTCGGAGAGGTAAAGGGATGGTGCATTGCCATGTAACGACCCTCCTCCTCGCTGTACTCGAAGAGCGGGAAATCGACAACCCAAAGACAAGAGAACTTGTTCTTGTCGCGCAAGCCAAGCTGGTTGCCCACTTCAAGACGGAGTTCACAAAGCTGTTTGCGGGTTTTCATGGTATCATCACCGCTGAGGATGAGGATAAGGTCACCCGGCTCGGCAGCAAAGGCAGCCTTCATTGCCTGCAACACCTCTTGTGTATAGAACTTGTCTACACTCGATTTTACAGTACCGTCGGCCTCGACACGGGCATATACCATGCCTTTGGCACCGATTTGCGGACGGCGAACAAAGTCTGTGAGTGCATCGAGTTGTTTGCGGGTGTATGTGGCAGCACCCTTGGCACATATACCGCCTATGTATTCAGCGCTGTCGAACACACCGAAACCGTGCCCCTTCATTATATCCATGAGTTCCACGAACTCCATTCCGAAACGGGTGTCGGGCTTGTCGCTGCCGTAGTATTTCATGGCATCGTGCCATGTCATTCGCGGGAAAGCCTCGGTAAGTTCCACACCGCGGATGGTTTTGAAGAGGTGCTTTGCCATACCCTCGAACAGCGAGATTACATCTTCCTGCTCAACAAAGCTCATTTCGCAGTCTATCTGCGTAAATTCGGGCTGACGGTCGGCGCGCAAGTCCTCGTCGCGGAAACACTTCACTATCTGGAAATAGCGGTCGAAACCCGATACCATGAGCAGCTGTTTGAAAAGCTGCGGGCTCTGTGGTAGAGCGTAGAACTGGCCGGGGTTCATGCGCGATGGCACTACGAAGTCACGGGCACCTTCGGGAGTAGATGCAATGAGCATCGGGGTCTCGACCTCGATGAAGTTCATTGAATCGAGATAGCGGCGCACCTCCATTGTCATCTGGTGACGCAGTTCAAGGTTCTTGCGCACAGCCTCGCGACGGAGGTCGAGGTAACGGTATTTCATGCGGATATCGTCACCGCCGTCGGTGTTGTTCTCAATGGTAAAGGGAGGTGTGGCAGCCTCGTTAAGGATATTCAGTTCGCTCACGATTATCTCAATGTCACCGGTGGGGATATTGGCATTTTTGCTCTGACGCTCACTTACCACGCCTGTTGCCTGG
>JAUNQV010000076.1:0-6257 GCA_030535995.1 Bacteroidales bacterium | reverse complement strand
AAGATGCGAAGCCTTCTCGCATAGCTCGGCATTGGTATCTTCACTGAAGACAAGCTGGGTAATACCATAACGGTCGCGCAGGTCGACAAATGTCATGCCACCCATTTTACGCGCACGTTGTACCCAACCGCTAAGGGTTACTGTTGTGTTTACATCGGCCAATCTCAATTCGCCGCAAGTCTTTGTTCTGAACATTATGTGTTATTTTATACGATTATCGAAATTTTATGCAAAGATAGCAACAAACGAGCGAGAAATATCAAGCTTGCTTGAATATTTTTCAAAGCGAGTGCAGAAAATCTTCGAGATTATCTCAAAAGTACGAAATAATAATCACTGTTGAAATACGAAACCCAATTTATTCGACCAATATAACCGTTGAACTACCGCAAGGCATAGCCAGTGTGTATGTATTGGACGATAGTGATGTTTTCACGGCATACATGCTATCCTGCTCCTCAATGGGAAAAGAGAGCTCCACTACTCCATTCTCATCGCTTATGGTTTTCAGCCACCTTCCATTATGGTTATTCAACGGTTTCACCTCCACTGCTGTATTGGCACAAAAGATGCCGTTGAGCTCATCATAGAGTTTGAAACGGACATTACCGTAGGCTGCAGGAGCTCGCCTCACATCGAGCAGCACTCTCTCTTTCAGTTCTACAACGGTATCCACCGGCAGGAAGTTGCGGGCAGAGAAGCAGACTCTTGCCTCCTTTCCCACAAAACGTGCCGGGATATTTGCAAAGAGTGCCGTAGCTTCAATTGAAGCCAAGGTATCTACTTTTATCTCGTTCTCTACTTGAACCGTCACCACTGCATTTTTCATTGGCGGCAGATTGATGTTGTGAGTTGTAGATTCATTCAATGCAAGTTCAACATCAACAGGCCTGTTTGCTTTCCAAACACCTATAAGCGCAACCAGCACTGCAAGCATGCCAAGTAGCCACAGGACTGCATTTCGTCTTTTTTGCCGCCTGTGCCGTTGCCATATAGAATCGAACTCCACATTCAACAGTTTCGATATAAGCTGAACATAAGCACGTTCCCTATTCAGCCACGCCCAACTATATATCTTCTCATGGATATTGGCAGCAAGAATCTCGGGCATTCCAAGTTCCTTTACAACCGGATTAAAGCATTCAGTTTCAGGGTTGCCGCTATGTGGCACACCGTCTATAATAAAGAAATGGATGTTTGCGGTGCGACCAAGTTCATGGAAGAACTTAATCTCGCGCCCAACCCACTGCGACCCGGCAGAATTGGGCGAACATATTACAATCAAGTTCTGCGAAGCCCGCAAACGCTCCTGCAACTCATCAGACAAACCACCGGGCTGTATATCGGTTGGCGCAAAAAATATTGGCTGCATAGGTTTCCGCTCCCAGCCATGTTCACTGCACAATGTAGCCGGCATACTGTAGTTCTCCAGCACTTTCTGCAACCGCTTGCCCCAAGCAAGGTCTTTAGAGTTGTAGCTTATAAAGGCAAAATACTTGAATTGTTTATTGTTTTCCATAATATTATTCATTTAGCAAAGTTTTAATATTTTCAACATCCTTGCGTCTTTCACTTGGTATTATACCGGCCTCTTCAAGTTGTTTGATATTCTCCAAAAAGTCCTCTTTCAGTTCTGCTTTGTATGTGCGATAAATCTCTTCGGCTTCGGCATATTTCCCTTGCAGAAGAAGTGCCGGTGCAAGACATGAATAAATGACGGGCTGCAACGGATAGATATCCATTCCTTTGCGTGCATATTCTTCAGCCTCGGCAAACTTACCCAAAAACATTGAATTGGAAGAGGTTATTCCGAGTGTTACAAAATACAAATAGTTGTATGCCTGTGGATTTTGTTTGGCAAGTCTGCAACAAATATCCGAGGCCTCTTTGCTCATTGCATTGCTCTCTGCAAAATATTGAAGACTTAAATAACTGTTCGCAAAATTATAAAGTGCGATTGCCAATTCCGGTTCATATACTTGAGGGTTACTCTTGGCAAGTTTACGGTAAATCTTAAGAGCCTCTTTATATATAGCTTCATTTTCTTCAATACGCCCAGACTTGAGATAAAGATTTGCAAAAGAGAGAAGAGTGTTTGCCAAATCCGGTTCATACGCCGGGGGATTATCCTTGGCTAGTTTACGATAAATCTTCAACGCCTCATTAAACATAGCCTCGCTTTCGGAAAAGCGTTGCATATTGGAATAGAGGATTGCAAAATTGTTGAGTATCCGTGCCAAATCGGGTTCATAGGCCCGAGGATTCGCTATAACAAGCCTGCGACAAATTTCCAGTGCCTCGCCATGCTTTACTTCACTCTCTGAAAAGCGTTGGGTAGAGGAATAGAGAGTTGCAAGACTGTTCAATACGTTCTCCAAAGCAGGTTCAAAGGCTTGAGGGTTATCCTTGGCAAGCCTACGATATATCACAAGTGCTTCTTTATACAGACTTTCACACTTGGCATAGTTCTTTGAATGATAATATGTGGCAGCGAGATTGGAGAGCACTGCGGCCAAACCCGGTTCATACACTTGTGAATTCTGCTCTGCAAGCCTACGATATATTCCCAAAGCCTTTTTACACATCGCTTCACTCTCTGCAAAGCGTTGGGTAGAGGAATACAAGGCAGCAAGGCTGTTCAGTACATTCGCAAAAGTAGGCTCATAGACTTGAGGATGAACTTTTGCAAGTTTGCGGAGTATCTCTATTGCCTCCTTGTACATAGTCTCGCTCTGAAAAAAGCGTTGGGTTTTAGAATAAAGGACACCGAGGTTGTTCAACAACTCTGCCAAGGCCGGTTCATGCACATCTGGATTTTCTTTGGCAAGCCTATGTAGTATCTCCAAAGCCTCTTTATATGCTGTTTCGCTCTCTTGAAAGCGTTGGGTAGAGAAATAAAAATCGGCCATATTGTTGAGAATTTGTGCCAAATCGGGTTCGTATACTTTGGGATATTCTTTTGCATACCTGCGAAGTATCTCTACAGCCTCCTTGTACACTGTTTCACCTTTGGAGAAACGGTTGGTCTTGGAATATAATAGTGCAGAATTACCTAGTTCTGTTGCCAAATCGGGTTCATATCTTTGGGGATTATCCTTGGCAAGCCGACGACGTATTTTAATAGCCTCTTTATACAACTCTTCACTCTCCTTAAAGCGTTGGGAGTTTGAATAAAGATTTGCCATATTACTAAAAGTAACAGCTAAATCGGGTTCATATCTTTGGGGATTATCCTTGGCTAGAATGCGATATATTTTTATCGCTTCTTTATACATAGCTTCACTCTCCTGATAGCGTTGGATAGAGGAATAGAGGACTGCAAGACTGTTCAGTGTATTCGCTAAATGATACTTATATACCAGGGGATATTTTTTTGCAAGCCTGCGGAATATTTCCGTAGCCTCTTTATACATTGCTTCGCTTTCGGAAAAACGCTGGATTCTAGCATGAAGGACTGCGAGATTATTCAGCAATTCTGCCAAAGCCGATTCATGCACATCGGGGTTCTCTTTAGCAAGCCGACGGCGTATCTCCAAAGCCTCTTTGTATGCCGTTTCACTCTCAAAGAAGCGTTGGGTAGAAGAATAAAGAAGCGCTAGATTATTGAGGATTATTGCCAAATGAGACTCATTGACCTGCTGATTTTTATTTGAAAGCTCTTTACATAAAGCAAATGCTCTATTATAGAAGATTTCAGCATCTTTGAAAATATTCTGCTTTTGAAGATATTCGGCTGCTTCACACTGCCATATATAGTTTGTGGTATCGAGCGCGGCGCGGGTTTCTATGTAGAAACGTGCCTTTTCGTTGTCGAAACGGGCAAGGGCTATGGTATAAAGGTGGTAGAGATATTCGGCATCTTTCTCTTGCCGGCGCAGTACGGCGGCGAGGTCGGTATTGGCTTCGGAAATAAGTTCTTCGGCTTCGGTGATGCGGTCTTCGAGAGTTTCCAGCTCGGCCTGGCGACGGGCTAGGAATTCCGCGGGGTCGAAGATGGTGTGAAGGAGAGAATCGGCGCGGTTTAGGTTGCCTTGCTCTATGCAGAGGTGGATTTCGCGCTCGGTGGCATCGAGGACATCGTAGTCGGTGCGGGCATAGTGCTCGGCAAGGGTTTCTATGAGTGACTGGTATTTCTCGAAGCTGTTGATGAGGGTCTGAATTTGTGCCTGGTACTCTTCGAGGCTTATGGCGTTGGATTTAAGGGAGGCTTCGAGTTCCGATACGCGGCTCTTGTAGTTTGCTTCGGCGGTGCGGTAGGCGCTCTCTTCTATGCGTTGCTTGTCGGCCTGCAGTTGGGCGGTGGAGACCATGACTATGGGAAGCGGAACACTGCCGGAATAGGCGTACCGGCGGCCTATTGAACCAGGGTCGCTGAGTTCGTAACCGCTCTTGCGTATCTGTTGAAGGGTGTAGGCTTCGCCGGGTTTCAGCTCGGGAAGGGGGAGTTCGAAGCTGCCGTCGGCGGAGCTGATTATGTGGTTGTGGGCGCCGGCGGCGCGTATGAGAACTCCTTCGAGCGGAGTGCCGGGAGCGTTATGGCGACCGATGGTCTTTACATAGCCCTGCTGCACTTGGGCATGGGATGGCAAGGCGAATAAAAAAAACATCAAGCATATATATACAAGGCGGAGTGTGGTTTTCATAATGTTTCCCTTAATTGCGCTATTCTTGATTTCATACTATCGGCCTCTTCGCTATCTTCACCATATATAAGAATTATTATTTCAAGTGTATTTTCAAGGCAGCCGACAGCTTTTTCTGTATCTCCATTCATTATATACTCCTCGGCCAATGTTTCGCCTAAACGGATGACACGTAGTGCATACTCCTTGTCGCGCTGAATAGCCTCAATGTCGGCACGTGCCTTGTCTATTACAGCCTGGGCAAATTCTATTCTTTTTCTGATTTCCTCTTTTGCCGCACGATTGCGGTCAAGTACCGTATATGGGTCGAAGACTGTATGTATCAACGAGTCGGCAAGTTCAAGCTCGCCATCTTCGATGCATTTGTTTATACGACGGTCGATACTATCGAGATGTTCGTAGTCACTACGGGCATACCTATCGGCCATCTCACCTACCAAGGAGAGATATTTTTCATATCTGTTCTGCAATTCCAGCAATTCGGAACGGTACTTTTCGGCCGTTATCTCACTCTTCTGTTTCTGCTCTTCAAGAATAGCCAACTTATTCTTGTAGTTCTCCTCGGCTACGCGGTATGCATTGTTTTCGATACGTTCCTTATCTTTTTCCAGCTGTTCAAGGTCGACCATGACTATCTCTATGCCCACCTTTGTCGAAAATGTTGACGGACGGCTTAGAAAACCATTATCGCGCAAATCATAACCGCTTTTCCTTATACTTTGGAAATATATGGCATCACCTTCATTCTTGCCTACAAGAACTGCATCGAAAGAGCCGTCGTCAGAGGTAATGACAGCATTAGGGTATCCTTTGAAACGGATAACGACACCCGAAAGAACCTCACTCTTCTTGTCGGGACGGGCAATTGTACGCACTACCCCACACTGTGTCTGGGCAACGGCAAAACATGTTGCAAGCAACAGCACCCACGACAATAATATTTTTTTCACCATCGTTAACAATTGATATATTATTTGGCGAAAATACTATTTTTCTGCAAAAAGAACAAACACAATCAATTATAACATTCAAGGCAGAAAGAGTGCAGGAGTATTTGATGAAGCAATAGTACAGAACAAGCAGGAAAGGAAAAATGCAGAAAAAATGAAAATATTTTCGAAAAATTAAGAGTTTGGCACGCTTTTTGTAAGGAATCTTATGAAAAAAGATTATTCAAACAGAAAAACTAGCGTTATCTTCGCAAAAATTTTAGGAAATAGAGGTAAATGACACCTACCAAGTTGTTTAAAACCTGCAATTTACCTAATACAGGAGAGAAGAATACACGATTATTCACAAGATTTTTGAGGAGCAAGAATAATATGGGAAATGAATTTTCGCAAAGAATGTCCGAACTGCTTTCGTTAAGCAAAGAGGAGGCTACGCGTCTGCGTAGCAAAAGCATAAACCCGGAGCACCTGCTGTTGGGTATATTAAGGCAGGGCAAAAGCTGTGCTCTCGATATTTTAAGCCATCTTAATGTAAACATACAGGATATCAAGGATACTATCGAGAGCAGAAGCATGAATAGCCAGCCTGCCGATATTCCATATAACAGTGACATTGAAATGAGCCTTGGCACTGCAAGAATTCTGCGTTTCACCACATTGGAGG
>JAUNQV010000015.1:13143-28255 GCA_030535995.1 Bacteroidales bacterium | reverse complement strand
TATTCTTATTTATTAACAGAGAGGTACAAAATAATCACGGCAGAGTGAGGTTATTATATAAAAAAGTATTACCTTTGCACCGCCTATACGAGCTATAGGATAACTCAAATCATTAATCCATTAAAACAATTAGAAAATGGCAACAAAAATCAGACTTCAGAGAAGAGGCCGTAAACACTACGCTTTCTACTCTATCGTGATTGCAGATTCGAGAGCTCCACGTGATGGAAAGTTCACCGAGAAAATCGGTACTTACAATCCTAACACAAATCCTGCAACTGTAGAGCTCAACTTCGAGCGCGCTTTGTGGTGGGTAAACAACGGTGCTACTCCTACCGACACTGTTCGTAGCATTCTCTCTCGCGAGGGTGTTTACATGATGAAACATCTCCAGGGCGGTGTTAAGAAGGGTGCATTTGACGAGGCTGCTGCACAGGCAAAATTCGATGCTTGGAAGGCTGCAAAGACAAATGCCATCAATGGTATAAAGAGCGCCGATGAGCAGGCTAAACGAGACACAAAGAAGGCTCGTTTGGAGGCAGAGAAAGAGGTTAACGCAGCTATTGCAAAGAAGGTAGCCGAGAAGAAGGCTGCCGAGGCTCTTGCAAAGGCAGAGGCAGAGGCAGCAGCTGCTGCTGAAGCAGCCGGTGCAACAGAGGCTCCTGCAGAGGATGCTGCTGAAGCTCCTGCAGAAGCTTAATTAAGTGCGAGACACTTTTTGCAGTAATGCTCAAAATAAAGACCGCTGACGAGAGTCAGTGGTCTTTATCTATTTAATACAAAAGTGCTGTTGTTTTTAGTCAATAATAATTGAGATACCCTCATTTTTCCACTTGCAGTTTTGTTTATCATTTAAAATAGAGTACTTTTGCATAGTTATACCAGCCTGACAATGAAAAGAGCATTATACATATTTTCCTTTATTGCATTTATTGCAACAACCTTCATTTCCTGTGGCGAGGACAGAACTTATGAGTACCTCGAAATGACAAAAGAGAATCAGTGGACCTATTCAAAGATGAAAGAGGTTTATCTGTGGGCCGATTCAATAAAGACACCTTCGCGCTCCGAATTCTTTGCAACAACCTCAAAGTTCTTCACATCAATAAAATTCAAAGGCGACAATGCTTCATATTTTACCGATACAGTTTCTCTTGGTACATACGGAATGAAATTTGCCCTGATGCGTGACCCAATGGGTATGCGTCCGAGCAAAGTATACGCCCTTGTGCTGTATGTCGAGAAAGGCTCTCCGGCCGAGGCTGCCGGCCTTGAGCGCGGTAAATGGATAACAGCAGTAAACGGCCGTTCATTGTCAATGTCAAGCGCCTCCCAATTACAACAGGGCGGCGAGGTGAGTGTTGCAACAGAATATCTGGAGTATGACGATGAGAGAGAAAGATATTTTTGGATAGAGGGCGATACGTTGAAGCTCCCGCAATCAGTCGATATCGATGCCTGCAATGTATGTCTCGACACCGTGTATACCGTGCGCGACCAAAAGATAGGCTATCTGTTAGCCAACAGTTTCAGTGGCGACGATTTCACAGCAAAAGCCGAGAATGCCTTGGCACGTTTTGCCGCCGAAGATGTATCATCGGTTATTATAGACCTCAGATATAACAGCGGTGGTTCGCTCTCCAACGCACTCGCTGTAGCAAACCGGTTCGTTCCGTCAACAGCCGACTCTACCCCATTCTGCACTCTCAAAGGCAATGGCGGCGAGGTGGATACCGTGTATAACTACAAGGCCGTGCAGGATAATTTAAGTGACAAAAAACTCTATTTCATAATCGGTGCCAACACAAAAGGCACAGCCGAAGTTCTTGTAAATTCCTTGAATGTTTCCCGCGGAGCCAATGAAGTCTACATAATAGGCGAAAAGAGTGCCGGAGCAAACGTGATGGTCGAAAAGATAGAATCGCCATACGGCTTTGCAATAAACCCGGCAACAGCATACGTCTACTCTTCGGACGGCAATGAGTTGCCGGCAACAGGAATTCAGCCCGATTATGCAGTAGATGAACTTGGACAGGTTGCGCACATATACAATCTGGGTAGCGAGCAAGAGTATGTTCTCTACAACACTTTATACCTGATAACAAATGGCGCTCTACCTTCACAAGTTGCCGTGAAGGTGCGGCCGGCCCTCTTTACGGGCAACGAACGTAGCTTTTCAAGATAATTCCAAATAACTTGAATATGAAATCACATTAAATACAATCTCTGTCACCCAGCCGGAGCGTAGCGACGAGCCCCTAATTCCAATCCTCGGGACAACGCCGGCTATTATAATACAATATGGAGCCTTGCCATTGGTGCAAAGCTCCATATTTTTGTATAACTATTTTTTCATTTCGTAAACAAAAAATTTCAAACTAAAAGAATACTGCTTGTGTTATTTTACCAAATAACCATTAAAAAGTATTGGAATGAAAAAGATTGTTTTATTTGCAGCTCTGTCTGCCATGTTTTTTATTGCCTCCTGTAACTCTTGCGGTTCGGGCAACGGCAACGGGGTAATTATCGAGAGTGAAACCGACAGTATCTATTGGGTGAATGACTCCACCCTTGCCGATGCACAGACACTCGTTTTTGAAGGCACTACACCCATGGACAACAATGGTTTGGCCGAAGTAGTGCTTGCCGTGCGTACCATAAGTCTTAACGACGATGGTACCTACAGCATAACCACCGATTATGTGGATGAGGGGGTGGCAACGCAGACCGACAATGGTGAAGCCATCCTTGTCATGGGTATGAGCGGTGACAGCACAGCCACCATTATTGAACTTGTATCGGCCAACAGCCTTCCCACACAACATTTCAGGATGCAGAGCGACAGCTCACTTGTCAAGATAGACAGCACCGGAAAGCCGGTGAGCAAAGACCCTGCACACAAACTGACAATTAAGAAATAGTTAAAATATCAACAATTTCTCAAAACGAATAATTATGAAAAGAACTTCCCTTTTAACAATAATCGCATTGTGCATAGTGTGTGTATCGTGCCAGAAAGACCCTGACACCGACAAACTCGATAATGATTATCTTGTCTATACCAACTACGATGCCGGAACCGATTTCAAGAACTTCTCAACCTACCATGTGATAGACAGCATTCTTATTATCGGCAACGGTGAAAAAACAGAATACTGGAACAATGTCAATTCACAGAAGATTGTCAATGCATACAGCAGCAAGCTACAGAGCGTAGGATATACTCCTGTGGAGAATGCCGATGATGCCGACCTTGTACTGCAGTTGAGTTACATAAACACAACCTATTATTTCACCTCCTTCGGCCCGGGCCCATGGTGGAACAGCTATCCGGGCTACTGGAACTGGGGTGGTTGGGGCTGGTACTACCCATACAGCTTTTCATACAGTTACAGCACCGGCTCAATAATAGGAGAACTTGTAAACACCAATGCCCCTACCCCACAGAACGACAAGCTCACAATCGTGTGGAACTCATACATCTGCGGATTGCTTAACGGCAATAATTTGAGCCTCTCACGCACAATGGAGGCAATAGGCCAGGCATTTGAACAGTCGCCTTATCTTGCAAAATAGTTTAATCAAAAATAACAGAGAATATGAAAAGTGTACGTAATTTCTTATATACAGCATTGTTTGTTGTTGTAGCGACAGTTCCCTTGCAGGGAAAAGCACAGATATCGCTCGACAGTTATTACAATATCGATTGGCAGTTAAACATGCCGACAGGCAACAATTTCTCGAACGACATAAGTGGTTGGGGTATGAATTTCGAAGGCGGTTATTATGTAACCCAGGACATTGCAGTGGGTGCCTTCATAAATTTCCATACAAATAACGAATACTTCTCGCGCCGCACATTGAAACTCTCCAATACCCTATCGCTCAACACCGACCAGCAGCACCAGATGTTTACACTGCCCTTTGGAGCTCTTGTCCGTTACCGTTTCATCGAGAGTGATTTTCAGCCCTATGTGGGAATGAAACTCGGTGCATGCTATGCCGAATTCAACAACTACTATTACATATTCATGAAAAGCCAGGATAAGTGGGGCTTTTATATGTCGCCCGAGGTCGGTTTCAACTGGTATCCTTGGCCCAACAGCATAGGCTTCCACATGGCAATATATTACAGTTTTGCGACAAACAAATGCAACATAATGTCCTATTCGCAGAGTAATCTGAACAATTTCGGTTTAAGGCTTGGAGTTTCATTCTAAACATAGAAGAAGCATGGTTAACTTGTCAACCATGCTTCTTCTATGTTTAGAATATGATATACCCTTCTTTTATTCGGCAGGAACCATACTTACTTCAATGAAGTTACCCTGTGCAAGAATATATTCGGCCAGTTTGCGTATATCCTCGGCTGTTATGCTCTTGATAAGCTCCGCATAACCATCGTGCCCGTCCTCACCTTCGAAATAGAAATTGTATAGCCAGTTCATCCATGCACTATTCTTTTTCTGGCTCTCCTCAAAGGTTTTCAGCATGTAGCTGCGGACCTTTTCAATATGTTCCTCTACCGGGCCGTTTGAAGCCATCTTCTCGAACTCGCGGGTAATGATTGTAGCAAGCTCTGCACGGCGCTCGGGTGCCATTCCAAAGTTTATGGTGAGAGTGAACTCGCCCTCGGGCTTGCGTGTTATCGAGCCACTGACGCCTACTCCGTAGGTTCCGCCCTCTTTCTCACGAACCTCCTCGGTATATACGATATCGAGTATCTGGTCAAGGAAACTCATAGTCAAGCGGTTCTTCAGTGTAGGCTCTATCTTGCCTGTATATATGATAACCTCTGTGCCGGCAGGGTTCTCCATCTTGTTCTTGAAGTTATTGCGGTAAACACCTGTACGTGTCTCGACAGTTGTCTTTACAATCTCTTCCTTGCGGCCGTTGCATGGCAATGCACCGATGTACTGTTCTACAAGCGGCTTTATCTTTTCGAGGTCAATGTTACCTACGATGAAGAACATATAGCCAGTTGCATCGCTTGTACGCTCTTTGTATATTTCGAGTACACGGTCGTAGTCAATGCTGTCGATATCGCTTGCAAGAAGCGGTTTTGTACGCGGGTGGTTCATGTAAAGAGCCATTCTCATGGTATCGCTCAACGCAGTATTGGGATTGAGGTTCCTATCTTTCAAGTTGTTTCTCATGCGTGTAGTCAGTGACTCGTATGCATTCATGTCCTTGCGCGGAGAGGTGTATTTGAGATACATCAGCTGGAACATCTCCTCGGCATCTTTTGGTGAGCAACTTGCATTTATTATATCATATATCGGGCCACTGCCGACATTTGCCGATGCAGTGCTTCCTGAAAGTTTCTTGCCAAGCTGTGAACTATCGAACTCACCATAGCCACCAATGCCCGAGAGTGACGAGAGCATTGAAATATTTATGTATTCGCTGTCGGGGTAACGGTTGGTACCTCCAATCTTGTAACCGGAGAGTGAAATATGGTCGGCCTGGAAATCGGTAGGCTTCAAGATAACCTTTATACCGTTTGACAGAGTCCAGACGGTAGAGCCCCATTTGCCCTCTTCGCTCTTCACAACCTTGCCTCCTTGAGGAATCTCTGCAAGCAATGGAGCATCGACAGCGTTGTCCTCGTATGGCGATATACGTGCCTGTTCAATAGCTGCAAGCAGTGATGTAATGTCATCCTTACCGGGATATGTCATCCCCTCTTTTTCGGGAGCATAAGATACAATCACACGATTATCTTTGCGGTGAAGCGATGGTATAACAGCATTAATCTCTTCGAGAGTCAAAGAGTTTATCATCTCTACCGAAAGTTCGTATTCAAGCTCCGGAGCCATCATGTCCTGGTTGTCGAGGAAGTGACGTATACAGTTCTGTATGTAGTAGCTGCTGGTACGTTTGTCACGCTCGGCATACCAGGAATCCATGCCTGCAAGCATGCTCTCTTTCACACGTTTCAGTTCCGGTTCTGTAAAGCCGTAACGACGTGCACGTTCAACCTCGGTAAATACCATCGGCACAGCCTGCAGCACCTGCTCGGCCTTGCAGGCAACCATTACAGTAAACGCCTTTTTTGTCTGCGCTGTTCCAAAATCACCGTAGCCCACTCCTGCGCGCATGTAGGGAGGGTTCTCTTTTGTCATAATCTCGGAGAAGCGCATGTTCAGCATGCTTATTGCAAACGAGCGCTTGAGGTTCTCGCGGATATACTCTTTTGTGTTGCGCTGTTCGCGTGGCGCAGCATCGTGCTTGTACATGAGCTGCAGAATATAGTTCTGCTGCTCCTTGTCAATCTGCTGCGAGAATATTACCTCCTCGTTGTCCTCTACCGGGTAGTATATGCGCTCGGCAGGCTTCTTTGCCTTCTTTATTCTTTTGAATATCTTCTTTATCTTCTTCTCAACCTGGTCAACATCAATGTCACCTACTATTATTATACCCTGAAGGTCGGGACGATACCACTTCTCATAATACTCACGAAGAGCCTTGTGAGGGAAACTGTCGACAACCTCCATTATACCTATAGGCAGACGTGTACCATATTTGTTACCCGGGAAAATATCGGCAAGCATGCGCTCCTGCATTCTCATCATGGCGCTGTTGCGTCCGCGCCACTCTTCGTGAATGACACCACGTTCCTTGTCAATCTCTTCAGGGTCCAGGATAAGGCCATCGGCCCAATCGTGCAGTATCCACAGACAGGAGTCGATGGCACCTTCTACATTTACCGGCACATTATTGATGTTGTAAACGGTCTCATCAATCGAAGTGTATGCATTGAGGTCGGCTCCGAACTTCACACCAATACCTTCGAGGTAGTTTATGAGTGACTTGCCCGGGAAATGCTCGGTACCGTTAAAACACATGTGCTCAAGGAAATGGGCAAGCCCACGCTGGTGTTCCTCCTCCTGTATCGAGCCCACCTTCTGTGCAATGTAGAAGTTTACAGTATTCTCGGGGTTGTTGTTATGACGGATATAATAGGTCAATCCGTTCTTTAGCTTGCCAACCCTGATACTCGGGTCAATGGGCAACTCTTTCTGGTCGTCTTTTGCGGCTGCGGGAATAGCCAAAATAACGAGCAGAGCAAACAATAATAGTTTTCTAATCTCTATTTTCATGACAATGTTATTAAAATATGTGCAAAATTAACCAAAATCGGGGTTGTTCGGCAATAAAGAGTGCATTAAATACTTTATTTATGCATAATTTATACTTTGTTAAGAGTTAAGAACAATTAAGGATGACAGTATGGTTTGTTCGTATTGTTTTTGTATATTAGCAGAATATTTATTTAGGGGCAATATATGAGAATAATTCATACTGCCGATTGGCATTTGGGACAGACTTTTTATGGTTTTGACAGAGGAAAGGAGCATGCTTTTTTCCTCGATTGGCTTTGCGGTATAATAAAAGAGCATGCTGCCGATTTGCTTTTGATTGCGGGAGATGTCTTTGACTCACCTAACCCGTCGGCCGAAGCACAACGCGTGTTCTATCACTTTCTGACAAGAGTAACGGGAGAGAATCCCGATTTACAGGTGATAGTCACTGCAGGCAACCACGACTCTGCCGCTCGGCTGGAGGCTCCCAATCCTTTGCTGAAGGCTTTCGGCGTGTGTGTGTCGGGTATTGTGCACTACAACAAGGCCGGAGAAATTGATTACGACAGAATGATTGTGCCTCTGCGCAACGGTGGCTGTTGCCTTGCTGTGCCCTACTTGCGGCACAACGACCATCCGGCTGCCGAGAGTTACAGCGAAGGGGTTGCCAAGTTATACAGCGAGCTTTATGACCGTGCCGTTTCAAGAGGGTATAAGCCCATTATAGCAATGGGGCATCTTCAGGCTTCGGGAGCAGAAGTGTCGGTAGGCGATGCATCGGAGCATATTATAATAGGTGGAATGGAGGGGCTTGATGCCGGTTTTGCCAATAGTGGCATTGTATACACTGCACTGGGGCATCTGCACAAAGCACAAAGGGTTGCCCACAGAGAGAATGTGCGTTATTCGGGTGCTCCGCTCCCCATGTCTTTTGCCGAAAGAAGAAACAGACAGAGTGTGACGGAAGTTATTGTTGATGGTAACAACTGCACAATAGAGAAGCTCCTGTTCGATACTCCAGTAAAGCTCCTGTCGATACCCGATACCCCACAACCGCTCGAAAATGTCATTGAAGAGTTGCAAGCGCTTCCTGCCGGTGATGCCGATGAGTTTGCACCATTTCTTGAGGTAAAGGTAAAGGTTACGGCAGTGCAGATAGATATGCGCAGGCAGATAGAAGAGGCTATAGAGGGCAAGAGAGTGCGATTGGCACGTATCGAGGCTGTCGGTTCCACAGCCGAGGTGGCTGAAGGAGTCCCGGTAACATACGACGATTTCAAAAACATAGAGCCCGAGGAACTTATAAAAGAGATTTACAACAATTGTAGCGATGAGGAGTTGGATGATACTCTTGTTGGTATGCTTAAAGATGTGATAAAGGAGGTCAGGAAATGAAGATATTGGCTATAAGAGGAAAGAATCTTGCTTCGCTTGAGGGTACATTTGAAATAGATTTCCGCACAGAGCCTCTTCGCTCGGCCGGGATATTTGCAATTACAGGAACAACAGGTTCGGGAAAATCGACCATTCTCGATACCATGTGCATAGCACTTTACGACACATCGCCACGGCTTGAGAGTGTGCGCAACAGCACATATATCGAGAAAAAAGGTTCGAAGAGTGTCAGCGAGAACAGCCCGAAGACAATTCTCCGCCGCGGTTCACACGAAGGATGGGCCGAGGTCGATTTCCTCTCTGTCAACGGTCATGAGTACAGGGTACGCTGGAGCGTTTCCCGTACAAACAACAGCCCCGACGGAACTTTTAGAGAGACCTCCTACGACCTTACAAACCTCACTACCGGTGAATATACCCCACTGACTGCCAAGAGCCACAAGCAGACTATTCCGGCTCTCACCGGTTTGACATTCGAGCAGTTTACCCGTGCCGTTCTCTTGGCACAAGGCAATTTCGCAGCCTTCCTGAAGGCCGATGAAAACGAGAAGGCCTCCATTCTCGAAACATTGAGCGGTACAGAAATATATAGCCATATATCGGCAGAGATATACAGGCGCTTCTCCGAATCGAAAAGGGAACTCGATGCTCTTGAAGAGAAGAAAAAGGGAATCGATATTTTGTCGGTCGAGGAACTTGCAGCCATTTTGGAAGAGAAGAAGAGATTGCAACTGCTGTACGATGGATATGAGAAGGAGAACAACGGACACCATGCAAAAATTGAATGGATAAAACGCTATGAGCAACTTGCCTTGGATTTATCGGCTGCAGAGAGTGAACTTGAGAGGGCAAAAGAGCAGGTGCTGTCGATGGCACCGGTAAAAGAGAAATTGGAGAGAATAGACGCTGTTCAGGATATACGCGACAGCTATGTTGCCTTGCAAGGAGTCTTCGGCTTGATTAAAGAAGATGAACGACTATCTTCTATGTTGAACGAAAGCTTGTGTATAAAGAAGAGGGAGCACGAAGAGATATTGAAACTGCTTGATGTAGCCCAAAAAGAGCTGGATGATGCAGGAACCCTGGCTGTTGCCATGCAACCGAAGATAATTGAAGCGGGAAGAATGGAGAATGTTGTGCTGATGGTAGAAAAAAAGTTCTCCGAACTGAACGATGAGATAAGTAAAGCAACAAAGGAGAAAGAAGAGTGCCTGCGGAACATTAAGATGTGCCGTGCAAGGTTGAGAGAACTGGAAATTGAGGAGAATGAACTCGACGGCTGGTTCAAGAGCAACAGCGCCTTTGAAGAGGCCGAGCCTATGTTCCCGAGTGTTGTGGCAAATATTGTTGCAAGTCGTAATGAGATAGAGCTTGTTGATGGAAAAAAGAGAACGTTTGCAGTGGCAGAGGCGCTTCTAAAAGAGCATGACGGGCAGTTGCAGATGGCTGTAGAAAAAGAAGAGATGCTTAAAAAGACCCTGTCGAGCGAAATTGCAACCTTGCGCAGCAGGCTTGTAGAGGGCGAGCCCTGCCCTGTTTGCGGCAGTCGCAAGCACGAAATACTTGAGAATGCTCTTGATATTCTGGAAGAGAAGGAACTCGAAAAAGCCAAAGAGACAAACCGGTTGCTCATAGAGCACCTGAAAGAGAATATCTCCAACAGAAAAAGTGAAATAGACAAGCTGCAGAGTGCGATTGAAATTCATCAGCAGGCAGTTGAGAATTATCACAAGAAAAACATGGAGTACCTTGCATCGGTACAGGATGCAACCGACATTCTTTCGCGCAGCGATGTTGCCGAGTTTCTCACTACCCTTTCCCGCTCTTTTACCAAGAACAGGGAGCGCCTCGTCAATATTAACAAGGAAAAGCATGTAAATGTGAGCAGTGCCGGAATTCTGGAGAAGCGTTTGATGGAGATTGAAGCCTGTTTGCATGAAAAGAGCGATGCAAAAAAAGAGATTGCCGGTGAACTGGAAACGGCAAGACGAAGGCTTGGAGAGTTGAAAGGTACATTCCCCTCGGCCGAAAAGATGCAGGAACATTGCAACAAGATTGTGGCAGATGCCAATGAAAAATTCACCAAGGCTGTTGAAATGCGCAATATCTCTATTGTCGAGTGCAAGAAAATCGAAAGTTCTATTGCAGACAATGATAACCGCCTGAAGAGCAACAGAAACCGGTGCAGAGAGCTGCAACTCCTTGTCGATGATTACATAGCTTTACACAAGGGTCTGACAGCCGAAACTGTTGCAGCACTGGTTGCTGTCGATGCCGCAACTGTTGCAAATATGCGTCGCATGGTTGAACAGGCCGGCAACAATCTCTCGTCGGCAACGGCAAAGGTGGCCGAAAGAAGGCGTAATATGGCCGAGCATGAACTCCTGCCGGCAAAACCTGCCGAAGAAGAGAACAGGCAACTGCTAAATGAGGCATTGCAGGAGAACAAGGAGAAGCAGAATGCAATTTTCAAAGAGATAAGCCGCATTGCTGCAATAATTCTGAAAGATGAAGAGAACAACAGACTATTCAGCAATTACAAAGAGGAGTATGAGAGAAGAAAAAAGGTTACCGCAAAATGGAACAGCCTTAACCTTATCCTTGGTTCACAAAAAGGCGATAAGCTCATGCGCCTTGTACAAGGATACACTCTTGATATATTGCTTAGGGTTGCCAATGAACATCTCAAGAGCATTGCACCGCGTTACAGTCTCATGCGCATAGCACATGACAAACTTGCCATAAAGGTAATAGACCTTGATATGATGTCTACCGCCCGTTCGGTTCACTCACTCTCTGGTGGAGAGACTTTTCTTGTCTCGCTTGCATTGTCGCTTGCGCTCTCTTCGATATCGTCGAACCGCATGAGCATTGAGACACTTTTCATCGACGAGGGATTCGGTGCACTCGATAGTGAAACATTGAAGATAGCCATGCATGCACTCGAGGGGTTGCAGAACCAAGGTCGAAAAATAGGAGTCATATCGCACTTGAGTGAAATGCTGGAACAGATACCGGTAAAGATAAATGTAGTTAAAAGAGGGCTTGGAAAAAGCCGTGTAGAGATTGGAGAATAATAAGTTGCTATGGATAGGACATTGAAGATTTATAGAGCATCAGCCGGGTCGGGAAAAACCTTCACGCTTGCTCTGGAGTATATGAAACTTGTTATAAACGACCCTTATGCCTATCGTCGCATTCTTGCTGTTACCTTTACAAACAAGGCCACAGGAGAGATGAAAGAGCGCATATTGGGTAAGCTCTACGGTGTAGCATACGGTTCGGAAAGCGCAAAGGAGTACTTCAGACTGCTCAAAAAAGAGTTGCCGCACATGACAGAGAGGGAGATTGTGGAGAATGCAAAATTGGCCCTTGAACTGCTGCTGCACGATTATGGGCACTTCAGAATTCAGACAATCGATGCTTTCTTCCAGACTGTACTGCGCAGCCTTGCAAAGGAACTTGACCTGAAGGGTGACATGGAGATTTCGCTCGAAGGGAAAGAGTTGTTGAACGAGGCTGTAGATACATATATAAGGAAACTAGAACCGGAGAGTGTGAACCTGACGCAGGTTGTGAATTACATAGAGGAAAAACTTGAAGACGGCAAAGATTGGCAGATAAACAACGAACTGAAGGAGTTTGCAAGCAATATCCTTCGTGAGGAGTACCAGCAGCGTGGCGAGAAATTGCGCAACCAGATAGACGAGAATAATGGTGAACTGCTTAAAGTATTCTATAACAAGGTAACGGCGCAAAGGCGTGCGATTAAGGAAAAAGGTCTTGACTTGGGTGAACGCTTCTTTGCGGCGGCCGAAGCCCGTGGATATGATGCCAGCTGTTTTGTCGGCAATGCCTCGCGTGGTGTATGGCCTCTGTTTACAAAATTCAGGAACGGTGATATTCCCGAACTATCGAATGCCAATATGGCATTGATTGGAAGCGGGAAGATACTGAAGAATGCCGACGACCCCACCCTCTTTGTGCAGCTGTTGAAAGAGGCTGCTCCGCTGTACAGGGAACTGAATAACTGTGAGTTGTCGCTCTCGCACTACCATCAGCTTGGCATGCTCAACAACATTGCAGCAACGCTAAAAGAGGAGAACACACGCGAGAACCGTTTCATGCTTGCCGAGACAACCCACCTGTTGAGCAGCATGATAGGCAAGAATACCACGTTCATTTTTGAAAAAATAGGTACAGAGATTGACCATATATTCATCGATGAGTTCCAGGATACATCGAAACTGCAATGGGCTTGCTTCAACGTGCTGCTGCAAGAGGTGCTTGCACGTGGCAACTTCAATCTCATTGTAGGTGATGTAAAGCAGTCAATCTACCGTTGGAGAAACAGCGACTGGAATATAATGAACAATATCGGCAGTTTCTTCAGGAAAGACCTCATCTCTTCGGGTGGGCAGGAAGTCAAAGTCGATGGCAAGGTTTATAAATCCACAAACTTCAGGAGCGACAGCAATATAATTACATTCAACAATGCTCTCTACAGCAGGGCAACAGAGAGTATTGCAACCACATACAGTGCCATGCTTGGAGACAAAAGGCTGAAGGAACTGTTGACAGCGTATGAGGATGTAGAACAGGCTATACCGGAAAAGAGGACTCCCAACTGCGGTTATGCCGAAATAAGGATTATACCACAGAAAAGCAAGGAAGAGGGCTTTAAGGAAAATGCTATCAGGGAATTGATGAGTGTTCTGCACCGCTTGCTTGAAGAAGAAAATATTCCCCCGGGCAAGATAGCTATACTCTTGCGTTACAAGAATGTAATGCCCGATATTGTAAAGGCGTTCAATGCAGAGTTCCCCGATGTCAGAATTGTCAGTGACGAAGCCTATATGCTCTCCTCGTCGCCCACTCTGCAACTTGTTGTGGCTGCAATGCGCTACATTGCAACACCCGAGGACAGAATAAACATTGTAAACCTCACAAGGCTATATAATAAGGTTATTGGCAACCGCGACGATGCTTTTGAGGATTACGTTTCGCACAAGGAGCTGCTTGAGTTCCTGCCGTTGGAGTTCCGCGAAGAGCTGATGCATCTTAAAGGGTTGCCTGTGTATGAACTTATCGAGCGGTTGTTGGGGTTGCTCAATGTCTCGCAGAATGAGAGTGAAGAGGCATATATATATACATTCCTCGACAATGCGACCCAATTCTTGAGCAGCAAGAGTGCCGACCTGCAGGGTTTCATTGATGCATGGGACGAGAATATCAGCAATGAGTGTGTACCGGCCGAGAGTATAAACAGTATTAGAATGATGACGATACACAGCTCAAAAGGTCTTGAATTCCACACTGTAATAATGCCTTTCTGCAATTGGTTGCTTACCGGTGATACCCGCACATCGTTGTGGTGTGAGCCCAAGGAGGCTCCGTTCGACGAATTGAGCCTTTTGTCCGTGCCACTGAACAAAAAGATGGTAAATTCAATCTACAGCGATGACTACCACAAGGAATATCTGTACCAGATTGTAGATAACCTTAACATCATGTATGTAGGTACCACCAGGGCTAAAAGTAATCTCATTATGTTCAGCGACGGTAGCGGTGGCCGGGGGGAAACCATCTCCAAACTGCTCAACAAGGTTGTGGAGAACCTTCTTTTCCTGCCGGGTTCTCAATTGAGTGACGGATGTTTCACATTCGGGACAATAGCCGGTGTAGAGAAGAAAAATAAAGAGGAAGAGAAGAACGATAATCCTTTTGAGAAGAAACCGAAGGCATTGCGACAACCATTTGTGCAGCACAAGAACCGCATAACATTCAAGCAATCGCGCGAACTTGCACAATTCCTGGCAACCGACAGCGAGGAGCAGAAGCAGCATCACAATATCGCTGTCGGCGAGTTGCTGCACCTTGTTATGTCGGGTATCGACAAAGCCGATGATGTCGAACGCACATTGAGGAGATTGATGATTGAGGGGCTGATAGCTACCGAAAAGCAGTATGACAAGATTAAGAACCTTGTTGAGCGTGCACTCTCCAATCAGCATGCCCGACACTGGTTCGATGGCAGTTACAAGCTATACAACGAGTGCTCGATACTCACAGCCGACGGTGAGAGTGCAAGCCGCCGTCCCGACCGTGTGATGATAAAAGACAATGAGGCTATAGTTGTCGATTACAAGTTTGCAAAAGAGGATAGTGAACATAAGGTTCAAGTGGAGAGATACATGAATCTGCTTCGCAGAATGGGATACACCAATGTCAAAGGGTATCTGTGGTATGTATATAAAAATGTCGTAAGAGAGGTTTGATTATGATTCCGTTTTTGAAAATAGTTGCCGAGGATGTCTACAGTAAGTTTAACGGCAAACTTGAGAATGTTGCGATAGTTTTTCCCAACAAGCGCGCCGGGCTCTTCTTCAACCGCTATCTGCTTGAAAATAGCGGAAACGCCCCTATATGGAGCCCACGCTACATGACAATCAGTGAACTGTTCAGACAAAAGAGCAACCTCACGGTGGGCGACCCGTTGTTGCTTGTGAGCAAGCTGTATAAGGTATATAACAGAGCGCAGAGAAACGATGAAACTTTGCAGGAGTATGAAAAGAGCGTAGAGACTCTCGACAGTTTCTATTACTGGGGCGAAATGCTTGTAAGGGACTTCG
>JAUNQV010000015.1:0-13125 GCA_030535995.1 Bacteroidales bacterium | reverse complement strand
TATCGACAAGAACCTTGCCAATGCCCGACAACTCTTCTCCAACATCAAGGAACTTCGTGAACTCGGTACTGCAAAAGATACTTTGACCGAGGAGCAGAAGATTGCAATTAACAGGTTCTTCGAGAATTTCAACACCGAAGAGGAGAGTGATATAAAACGTAATTTCCTTAATATTTGGGAGAGGCTGTTCGCGATATATACTGAATTCAAGGAGTCTCTTGAGCGCGAGTTCATCGCCTACGAAGGTATGTTGTACCGCAATGTGGTTGAGAATATCGATAACATTGATTTTGAATATGACAAATATATATTCATAGGCTTTAATGTACTCAACGGTGTGGAGAACAAACTGTTTTCTACATTGGAGAAGCGTGGTAAAGCAATTTTCTATTGGGATTATGACAACTTTTACCTGAATGAGAAGAACAATGAGGCCGGCCATTTCATGCGTAAAAACCTTGAACGCTACCCAAATGCATTGCCTAAAACATATTTCGACAATATGCGGAGCGAGAAGAGGGTTTCTGTGGTCTCTGCAAACACCGGAAGCATCCAGGCACGTTACCTTTCAC
Organism: Bacteroidales bacterium; assembly: GCA_030535995.1. Lineage (GTDB taxonomy): Bacteria > Bacteroidota > Bacteroidia > Bacteroidales > Bacteroidaceae > HGM04593. The sequence goes on along the minus strand of JAUNQV010000015.1, from coordinate 12,553 downwards.
GATGGCTCGAAGAGAACATGACTGAAAAAGAGATTGAGACAGCGGTTGTGCTTTGTGACGAGACAATGTTACAGCCTGTTCTGCACACAATACCCGAAGAAATAGACAATAGAGCATTGCGTTACATGAATGTAACAATGGGTTATCCCATCTCAAACACTCCTATATTCAGCCTCGTAAAGGTTCTGGTAGAGCTTCAGGTACGCGGTTGGAGCGCCAAGGAAGAGACCTTCATGCTTCAGCAGGTATGCAATGTGCTGAAGCACCCTTATATAATACAGGGCAGCAGCGAGAGTGTTGGGCTGTGCGACAAACTTTTGAAGGACAAACGCTTCTACCCCACCCGTGACGAACTTTGCAAAGATGAGTTCCTCACACGCATATTTACCCGCATTACCGATAACAAGGAGTGGATAGAGAACATCGCATCGCTTGTGTTCGAAATTTCGAGGAACCGCAATGCGGTGGGCGAGAAGAAACATGAACTTTATGACCAGCTCTTTTGTGAAGCTATCCTTAAAGTCTATACCCAGACGCAACGGCTCATCAAGCTACTCGACAGCGGTGAACTCTGCATGCAACAGTCTACGGTAGGCCGCCTGTTTATAAAGATGCTTTCGAGACAAAGCATGCCTTTCCATGGAGAGCCTGTTGTGGGGTTGCAGATAATGGGACTTCTCGAAACAAGAAACCTCGATTTCAAGAATGTCATAATGCTCTCTGTGAATGAAGGCAACATCCCTAAAAACAGCAACGACAATTCGTTCATACCGTATAACCTGCGGCGTGCTTTTGGGCTGACGCTCAGCGAGCACCGCGATGCGATATATGCCTACAACTTCTACCGCCTTATACAACGTGCCGAGAATGTCACTCTTGTATACAACAACTCCACCGGCGGCAAAGTAAAGGGCGAGTGTTCAAGGTTCATATTGCAGTTGTTGGGAAGCAATCTCTATAATATCAGCCGCCTCGACCTCTCTGCCGAGCAAGGCGGCGAAGCGGTAGTGCAGAAAACCGTAAAGAAGAATGAGGAGATAAGAAACAGGTTGAGGGAGAAATTCGACACATCAATATCACCGTCGGCATCCCTTCTCACTCCATCGGCAATAAACCGCTATTTAAGGTGCAGGCTTAATTTCTTCTACTACTATGTGCTCGGTCTTAAACCGGCCGTTCAGGTCAATGCCGAGATGACTCCAAGTGATTTTGGAAGCATATTCCACAAGGCGGCAGAACTGTTCTATGAAGATATAACCGGAAAGAATGGCGATATTGTCACTGCCGCTACGCTGGAGTATTACATAAAGGCTCCTGCCTTGCTGTATAAATATGTGAACAGTGCATTCGAAGAGATTTTCTTCAAAGGCGGCAAGCCTGTATACAATGGCGAGCAGCACATCAGCCGTGGCATAGTCCACCGTTTCCTGTTGAGGTTGTTGCGCATGGATGCCAAGTACACTCCTTTCCGCTATATTTGTGCCGAGAAAGAGATTGCAATACCATATTCTGTTACAACGGCAGGGAAAACGGTGAATTTGAAAATCGGAGGTACCATCGACCGCATAGACCTTAAAGGCGACACGGTAAACATTGTCGACTACAAGACCGGCAGAAGTTCCAAAGAGAAGGATGTCACTCTTGAACGCATCTTCAACTTCGAGGCAAAATCATCGGGCAACAGGTTGCAGTCGCTTCTCTACTCCGTTGTTCTCGACAATGTGCTCAAAGGTGCTACAAAGCCGCAGAAAGAGAGTGAATGGATAGAGAAACTCCGCTCTTTGGCCCCATGCAAGGTTTCGCCGTCACTGCTCTACCTCTCGAAAGGCGACAACGCTACCCGCGAAGAGTTCGCTGTTGAAGTAGACAATGCAGCTGTAGAGGATATTTCAGTAATTAAGAACGATTATGTAAAAAGGCTCGATGCCGTAATTGCAGAGATTTTTGACGACACGACCTGCTACACTGCAACCGATGACGATTCACGTTGCAAATATTGCGATTATAAAAGTATTTGTGGAAAATAACAATATTTAACATACTGTCGGCTAACAATTCTGAAGTGAAGTATGTTATATATACGTGTTTTTCATAGTAATAGATTTGAACGGTAGCATCCGCTTGTGAAAGCCGATGCCCGAACAGGCAAAAGCGTTTGTCTGGACAAACCGCGCTACATCCCCTATGCGCGGTTTTTTTTATGCTCTTAACACTCTACCTTCATTACACACTCGTTGCAATCGAATACAAGGCGGAAACGCTTGCCGTCGGCCGAGAGAAGGTAGAAAGGCTCCTTGTAACCATGTCTCTTGCCATCCTTGCTGCACCACCCCATGCTCTTCTTGATGCAATGCTTGCAGAACATAAGCGTTGCGCCTTCGGGCTGTCGGAGTTCAAAAGCCGGTGCTATCTCTTTAACTCCGGCTGATTTGTAGAACTCATTGGCTTTGTCGTTTGCCACATTGCCAAGGTATGTAAGTTCCTCTTTTATATATGGGAAAGTGCTGTTCAGTCTCATATCGATGCGCTTGTTTGCCGCGATGTGCAGGCCGGTGAGTTTGTCGCAAATAGAGCGGCGCATCTCGGAGAGCAACGACGACGGCACAAACCAATCCTTCTCAAAGGAGATATTGACACTCTCTACATCGAACGGGGTATTGCCGCATTTCTTCAATTGAGTGATAATGTTCCCGTTCTGCGAACTGCGCGCAACCTCTTTGTCGAATAGCTGTTCAATACTACATTCAACTCCTGCTTCACTCTTTGCGTGCAGAAGGAAGCCCTGCGGTGTGTCGGTGAGAGAAAACTCTACCGATAGGCGGCGGGGAGTATCGGGGCGGGCAAGCCGGCGTTCGAATTCAATATCGTAGTTACGGAAGAGTTCATCTCCGCTCTCTATCGGCGGCATTGATTGTGGGAAAACCCTGTTGCCCTCGACGCGGTTTATGCGGAACCCGCACAACTTTCCGTTCTTTGCCACAAAGCATGTTCCGTCGCCATTGTTGAGCGTGGAACCTGTAATGGTAAAGAATGAACGCGATACGAATTTCACCTTTCCTACATACTCTCCTTTAGACTTCGGGGTATCAAATGAGGCAATGTCATTTTTGTCGCCGTTCAGCATGTAGTCGGTAAAGCCACGGTTGAAACTCTTCTCCGGTGCCGGAGTAAACTGTGGAAACACCTTGCCGGCCGAAGAACGTACATACTCTTTCCGTCGGGCAAAGATTTCATCGAGACGGCTACGGTAGTACGCGGTGATATTTTTGACGTATGATATATCTTTCAAGCGCCCTTCTATCTTGAACGATGTAACACCGGCATCGAGCATATCCTCTATTCTGTCGCTACGGTTCATATCTTTCAGTGAAAGCAAGTGCTTGTCGCGTACAACTTCTGTACCTTCGGAGTCGACAAGGCTGAATGGCAAACGACAGAACTGGGCACATTCGCCACGGTTGGCACTGCGACCGAAGCAGTGCTGCGATGCATAGCACTGTCCACTGTAGCTCACACACAAAGCTCCATGCACAAAGACTTCGAGTTCCGTGTCGGGCACAGCCGTGTGTATCTCTTTTATCTGCTCAAGGGAGAGTTCGCGTGCAAGCACTACCCTGGGGAAGCCTATTGCCGAGAGGTACTTCACTTTTTCGGGGGTGCGGTTGTCCATCTGTGTGCTGGCATGCAAAGGTATGGGTGGAATATCCATTCCTGCAATGCCCATATCTTGTATGATAAGTGCATCGACACCAATATTATACAAATCCGTTATTAAATTCTCAACCTCGGCAATTTCATCATCATATATTATAGTGTTTATTGTAACATAAACCTTTACGCCAAAAATGTGTGCATACTCTACGAGTTTTGCAATATCTTCTACACTGTTTCCGGCAGCCTGACGCGCACCGAACTGCGCAGCACCGATGTACACCGCATCGGCACCGTGGTTTATGGCGGCAATACCTGTTTCAAGGTTCCTTGCCGGAGCAAGAAGTTCTATCTTTCGGGGTTGTAGCATAAAAATACAATAAGAGTATAAAGAATTTCTCCCGCGAAGATAGCAAAAAAAATGCCACCTCGTTGCACTCAGAGGCGGCATTTGCAAATATTTTATATTTAGAAAATGAATCCTACGTTGAATGACAAAGTACTTACATTTATGTCGTCGCCAAGTTCGTTGAGGTCAAAACCGTAAGCGACACCTAATGTAATTTTATTAACAATGCACTTTGCACCAATATTCAAACCATATTGTAAACGGTCACAATCACCCTCATCCTCATCGAACAAGTCAAATTCCTCCTCATCACCGTCCATGTCAAAAGTCATTGTGCCAGATATATTCCCTCTCAAATAAACTCCTGCATAAGGGAATATTGCAATATTCTCTTTGAGATTGAACTTATATCCCAAGTTCACATTAGCTTTTACAGAAAGTATACTTGTTGATATGCTGGAGTTATACTTGTCAAAGAGGTCGCCGAAAGTGTATATAGCTCCCAATCCACTCTCAAGGAACAGAGGGGTATTTTCCATTATGGGAGTTGCCCATGTATAACCGAATTCTATACCGCTGACATTGTCCAAGTCATCAATATCCATATCTATTTCGGTTGAATTGTATGAGATGTTTAACGCGCTCCAGCCTTTGTTTTCAACGGGAGCAGATGCAACATTACCCGAAGCCGATGAATTTGTAAACTGTGCGTTAACAGCTGATGCAATGCTTAATAAAAACATGCAAGCAAAAATTTTGATTGTTTTCATAGTGATTTAATTAAAAGTTAATTAATAATATTTATTTACTTTGATTATAGCTTTTGGTGTTGAGATTGTATAGCGTGGAATTCATGCCAAAATTCATTCGCCAAACATTTGCTTTAGCCTCCATGCTTCCTCTCTGCGATACAAAATATATGAACTTTCCGTCCTTGCTCCAGACAGGGCTTAAATCATCTGCTGCATGGTAGGTCAATTGTGTAAAGTCAGTTCCATCAATTCTTGCAACATAGATATCGGTATTCAAGTATGTGAAATTATCGGCATTAATACGGCTGCTGCCTACAAAGACAATCCATTCGCCATCGGGTGAGATTCTGGGAGATGTGAAACTTTTTTCAGAATCAGAAACAATACACTCTTCAACTCCGGTTTCATAATTGACTTTCCATATCTCGGAACGTCCTTCGTTGTTGCTCCTTGCACAGATTATTGTACTGTTTTCGTGTGTGTTGCACGGATTCATACCAAGCATGTAGCTTGACAGAAAATTGTTTTTTATATCAAAACTCCAAATACCTACACTGTTAGTTTCCTGCCGTGCAAATATTATCTGTTGCATGTCTTTTGTATACATGGGTGAATAGTCATTGTTTCCGGCAGTTATTTGACGACACACATATCCTTTTCTTGCGTCTGTGATGAATATCTGATGTGTATTGCCGCGTTTTTCCGAGAAACAGATAAAATTACCGTCAGGAGAGAACGAAAAATCAAGTATAGCACTGCGGTTAGTCCTCTGCACTGATGAGCCTTGTTTCTCAAGTGCTTTTATGAAAATATTGCTTGTACTGTTCCTCCATGACAGATACCCCAATTGCGAACCGTCCGCCGAGATGTCAATGACATGGTTGCTCAACCAGTTAATTACACTTCTGTTACGATTGACAATGGGCATACATACGTAATCATTGGAGGATGTGACTTGTAGGAATTCCACTCCGCTCTCTTCGGGGACTGATACTACTGAATAATCGACTTGCTGTGCATTCAACTTCCCTGACAGCAAAAAGACAATCAGTAGAAATAATGATAATCTTTTACTCATAATCTATATTGATTTTTTGCAAAGATCTGCTAAAAATAGTTAATACAGACTGAACAACATGTGCATAAAGCACAATATTGTTATAGAATATAATTCACATCTTATTCCTGTTTCCTGTGTACGTATTCATTCTCATAAAGAAGAAAGAAGTTCCTTCCAAGGATTATGCTTATTCTTAAAAGCAGTTCGGTATCAATGCTTTGCCTTTTGAAACCATTGGATATAGTATATCGCTTAAAAAAATCCGGAACATTTTTACCGAACAGATTGCAGTGACACATTTTTTTATTAAATTTGCTTCGTGGAAAATTTAGTTATACATACAGCAAACCTTGTCGCACGTTATAACTGTGTGATATTGCCGGGATTGGGTGCTTTTCTTGCCCACAATGTTCCTGCAAGGTATAATGCCGAGGATGGCGTGTTCATGCCTCCTCACCGCACATTAGGCTTCAACCCGCTGGTTGTTGCCGATGACGCATTGTTGCAGACAGAATACATGAACCTTGGCAAGTTCTCTTTCGAGGAGGCCGGTGTTGCAATGTCAAAAGATATATCGGCCTTGCGCAAAAGACTTGCAGCCGAGGGAACATTGCGCTTTGGGGAACTCGGTACATTCTCCATGAATATCAATGGCGAGGTTTCGTTCCTTCCCGGAGAGAACGGTATTGATGACCCTGCACACTTCGGGCTCGACCCGTTGGTTATGCCATTGCTCGCAAAATGTGAGGAGAAGGTCATTGTAATCCCACGCCGTAGCTTGAGCCGATACATTGCCATAGCGGCAGCTGTAATTCTTGCTTTCTTTGTGGTTACTCCAATGAGTGACAGTGCATACAAGCCAAGCATGCAGGCCGGTTTCTCCACAATGAATGTAAAGGCAAAGAGTCTTGCTGCAAACGATGTGTGCGAAATAGCGCCGGTTGCCGACACTGCTACCGAGAATATAATAACTGCCGAGCCGGCAGCTCAAGAACCTGTTGCCGAAGCAGTGGATATTGAACCTGTTGAGGTAGAAACTGAAACTCTTCAGCCGGCAGTAGTAGAGAATGCCGAGCAGGTTACAGAGGCTCCATGTGAAAAATGTTACCACATAATTGTGGCAAGTTCACCCAATGCCGACAATGCACAGTTGGCCATAAAGGAACTTTCGGCAAAGATGGTGGCTGAATACAGCGTTGTCCGGTGTGGCAAAAGACACCGTATATCAATAGGTTGCTATAGCAGCAACAGCGAAGCCAATGAGGCTTTATCACAAATAAAAACAACTTTCCCCGATGCGTGGGTCCTGACACTCTAATACTCTATGAGCAAGATTATATGTCCTAAATGTGACCATGCCATTGACTTTGACGCCTCAAGCTACAACGAAGGGCAAGCATTGGTATTCGAGTGTGAACATTGCCGTAAAAGTTTCACCATACGCATAGGCGAGGACAAGGAAGATATCATAACCGAAGATTTCGGCCATATTGTTGTCATTGAAAACACATTCTGTTACAAGCAGATAATTCCGCTTTGCGAGGGTGACAACATGCTTGGTCGTTACAACAAAGGCACAGTCATTTCCCACCCTATCGAGACAAGCGACCCCAGCATGGATCGCAGACATTGCATTATAAATGTAAAGCGTGGCTATTCGGGTGAATTGGTATATACAATACGTGACAACCAAAGCGTTACCGGCACATTCGTTATGAACAGAATTCTCGGTAACCGCGAGAGGTTGCTCATTGAGGATGGTGCAATAATTACTTTGGGAGCGACAACCCTCATACTTCACACCCCCGAGGGTGAATAAACGAAGAAACAGTATTCCTTATAATAATATTAAGCCTGAAATTATTTTTCAGGCTTAATTCTGTTTGTATATATCATGCTTGCGCGGTTGGAGAACTTTTTTGGAATTTCATCATAATCATCGACTGTAAAGAGTGCAATATTGAATTTTCTCCAGCGGTTCAAGAATGTGAACATTCCATTGTCGAGCGCCCCGGTATAAAGAGCCACCCACTCTATTCTTCTCCCCGGGAAGAGTTTGTCGAAAAGAAGATTCTTCAGCAATGTACTTTTAAGGTCACTTGCCATGCAGGAGTAGAGGACACGGAAATATCCCTGCTCAACCAGCTCGTTGTAGTGCTCGTAGCTGAAAGCCTCTACAACCATTCTCTCTTTCAGCTCGGGGAAATACTTTCCAAGCACATCGGGGTCGGAAACCTTGTCGGTTACAAGATATATTCCCGGGGTTTTCATAAAATGGTCGTTGATGTCGGAAGCGCTCAATGGTCTGTATCGCCCATGAATGAGGCGTGATGAGAAATCGGCAAAAGAAGGTGCGCTATCGCCTTTATGGGCATATCCCGTAATCCTGTTGAACTCTTCCCACGAATGTGCAGCAACAAGCACGCTGTCGCTTGTAAAGAGCAGGTCGAATTCGATGAACCTATACCCGTTTTCTGTGGCCTGCAACATTGCTTCGAGGGAGTTTGTGTAGATATTCCCCTCTATTTCACCGCCGGCATGAGCTATTAGCGATGCTTGCACCACCCTCTCTTGCGTGATGCAGGATGTGAGGGTGGCGACAAACAATATAACATATATTAGTTCTCTCTTCATCAGATTGGAGCACAAGCTCTTTCCAGGAACTCAAGGATTTCACCATTGAAGTATGGCGACAATTTCTCAAACACCATAGCATGATATTTGTTCAGGTATTCGCGCGCATCATCGCCCAGAAGTTCCGGCACTATCGGAGTTTTGTCTATTGGACAGAGTGTAAGTGGCTCAAGAGCATAGAACTCGCCGAACTCCCCTTCGCAGAACGGTTTTACAATCATGGTGTTTTCTATGCGTATACCAAACCTGCCGGCTTTGTAGAGGCCGGGTTCGTTTGTAACGGTCATTCCCGGAAGAAGGTGCGCAGGCATATTGTTCATGCGTATCTGGTGCGGCCCTTCGTGCACATTAAGGAAATGGCCTACTCCGTGACCTGTACCATGCAGGTAGTTCTCTCCGGCTTGCCAGAGCCATTGCCTTGCAAGCACATCGAGCTGTGTGCCGCATGTCCCTTTCGGGAATTTTGCCATAGCAAGCGAGATGTGTCCACGCAACACTCTTGTATAACCCTCTTTCTCCTCATCGGTCAACACGCCCAGTGGTATTGTCCTTGTAATATCCGTTGTACCGCCTGTGTATTGACCTCCACAATCGAGAAGCAGGAAACCGCGGGCGTAAACAGTCGCATTCTCTTCTATCGTAGGTTCATAGTGAACGATCGCGGCATTCTCGCCGTAGGCGGCAATTGTAGAAAAACTTAACCCGCGGAAAGAGGGCTCTTCGGCACGTAGGGATGTGAGTTTACTGTCTACATCGAGTTCTGTTATCTCCTCTTGTCCAACGGTGTTCTGCAGCCAGTACAACAGTTTTACCATTGCAACGCCTTCGCAGAGCATAGCGTTCTCAAAGCCTTTTACCTCTGTGCTGTTCTTTACCGCTTTCATGGCAGCAACAGGCGAGTCATTGAATATGACAGCTGTAGCAGGATTGAGATTTTCAAGAACTGCACGGTTGCAACGTGCCGGGTTAATGAGGATATTCCCGTTGCTGTATGCCGAGAGGTGTTCCCATACAGCATCGTATGGCGCAGTGGAAATTCCTTGTGAAGCGAGGTATTCTTTTATTTCGGCAGTCAGTTTCTCTTCTTTTATAAAAAGTGTAGCACTCTCTGCCGTTACCATCATGTAGGCAACAAGCACAGGGTTGTATTCGACATCATTACCGCGCAGATTAGTGAGCCAAGCAACCTCATCAAGCATTGTAACCATCATGCCCTCTACCCCTTTTGCTTTCATAAAGGAACGCAAGCGCTCAATTTTGCCTGCAGCCTCTTCGCCGCTGTATTCTACCGGGAACATTTCCGCCATGCCTAATGGGATGGCAGGCCGGCCTTCCCATATTGTGGCGAACGGGTCGCAAGACGCGTCAACATGTATGTCACCGGTAGAGAGTTCCTCGTTCCATGCTTTCACTTCGGCTATAGAACATACTGTTCCGTCTATGCCCACAGTCGCCCCTGCCGGAAGGTTGCCGAGCAACCACTCTGTTATTGTCGGAGTATCGCATAGTCCGTCTTTCATCAGTTCAAAGCCTGTTCCGGCAAGTGCCTTTTCTGCTGCAAGCCAGTAACGCGAATCGGTCCACAGCAATGCTTTCTCTTCTGTTACGACAACAGTGCCGGCAGAGCCATCGAAGCCCGATATCCATTCACGCGATTTCCAGCAATCGGCAACATATTCACTGCTGTGCGGGTCGCTGCTGACAACTATAAAGGCCGATTGATTATGCTCCTTCATGAAACTACGCAGTTTCTCTACTCTATCGATGATATTGCTCATAATTCTGTTTTTTTATTCTTTAAAGGCGAAGATAATACAAAATGGGCTCATTATCCAATATTGCAGCAAAACTTATTACAAAAAAAGAGATAGTGACAATTATCACTATCTCCTGGGGTGGCTGATCGGATTCGAACCGACGACATTCAGAACCACAATCTGACGCTCTAACCAGCTGAACTACAGCCACCATATCGCTCTCTGTTTTCGAAAGCGTTGCAAAGGTATGGATATTATCTCTATTTTCCAAAGAAAATCAAGATAATTTTAACCGAAAAACAAAACTTTCTACACTTTAATGGCTTTTATACATAATTATATTAATTTTGCCAACACAATAAATAGCATAAATACCGATGAAAAATTTATTCAAACATTTATTTCTTGCAATAATCTTTATAATTACCCCATCCTGCAGCGCCTTTTCGCAGAACAAGGATGTGATAGTTATGCCTGAATTCCCGGGCGGGCATGAAGCTATGCAGGAGTACCTTCTATCGGCCATGCGTTACCCTCTCGAAGCCAAGATGAATGACGAGATGGGCGAGGTTCTTATAGGGTTTTCTGTAGGTATCGACGGCAGCATAGGTGGCGTAAGGGTTCTGCGTTCGGTAAGCGAATCTCTTGACAAAGAGGCTGTAAGGGTTGTGCAGAGTATGCCTAAATGGAAACCGGGTTCAAGAAACGGAAAACTTGTGAGAGCAGAGCTCTCCATTCCCATAAATTTCGCAATTGTCAGGGACATTCTCGACGGTGACAACATTGACACCGATGAAAAGAGCCTCAAGAAACTTGATGAGAAGCGAAGAAAGAAACTGGAGAAGAAGAAAGAAAAACAGAGAAGGAAAGAGGAGAAACGTAGAAAGAAGGAGGAGAAGAAGAGAAAGAAAATGGCCGAAAAGTTAATGAATGATTGATTGACGAGCCTGTGAAACTCCATATCTTTAACCCTGAAAACGACTTGGCACTTGCCGACGGTAGCGCAAATTACTTTGCACCGTCGGCAGCTATGTATATTGCACACGACCTTGCAACACTACCTCTGTGGTTCGCCGCTCCCGGCGATGCGGTTTTGTTGCCAAGCGTGTTGCACCATGAGTTCCGTGCCGATGCAGCAAAACACTTCAATATCGCAACAGCCTATAATGAGACTATGCGCACCGATGTAACGGAAATTTCACCTTGGGGCTGGAGCCCTCAAATGCACCGCAGAATATCAGCTATGGGGTTCGTCGAGAAATTTATGCCATCTGCCGGTGAAATTGCATCTATCCGCAATATTTCCAACCGCCGTACCTCTATAGCAATTCTTGAATCTCTTGAAAAATGCGGCATAGAGGTGAAGTACTACCCTCAATATTTCACAGAGCCATCGGATGTGTATTCATTTATATGCAGCCGCCCGCGATGTGTGGTTAAAGCGCCATGGTCGGGAAGCGGCAAGGGAATAGCATGGGGAATCGGGCGTGTGGAGCCTCCAATGGAGCACTTCTACCGAGGAGTCATAAAAAGACAAGGCGGTGTTATTTGTGAAGACTTTCTCCGTTGCGAACTTGAATTTGCTATGGAATTCAGTGCCGGCAACAACGGTGTCGAATTTGCAGGCTATTCGCTTTTCAATTCCGTAAAGGGCTCATATTCGGGCAATATTCTTGCAAGCGACTACGAGATTGAGGCACGGCTTGCAAAGTATATGCCTGTTGCAGAACTTCACAAAGTAAGGGATGCTTTGGCTGCCACCTTGACTGAAATACTCAAAGATTGTGGCTATAAAGGATACCTTGGTGTAGACATGATGCTCTACAAAGAGAATGAAGAAGTTTTTCTTAACCCGTGCATGGAGCTGAACCTGCGCATGAATATGGGAATGGCAACCCGCTTGATTTTTGACAACCATGTTCACCCCACCTCCACCGGCGAGTTTTTTGTGGCATATTACAAGAATGGCAGCGAGGCGCTTGAAATGCACAACAGAAACAGAGAACTCTACAGGCTAAAGATTGAAAATAGAAAAATCAAAAGCGGCTACATCAATTTTTCACCTGTTACAACAGAGAGCAAGTATGTTGCATACGCTATAATAGAAGAATAACCTCTATACAACAGTTCGCTTTTCCACAAACTTTACAAAATCCTCAAGACTGCATTTTTCCATAGCACCGATATTGTACCGTTTCATGCCATCGGTTACACCAACCACCCACGCATCACCAAACGACATTTCCAGTGTGTAATAGACTGCATAACGGGTTCTTGTATCTATAACAAAAATTCGGTTCAGTAGAAATTCAGTGTGGGTAATATAGTACTTGTATGATACTTTTCATGC
>JAUNQV010000075.1 GCA_030535995.1 Bacteroidales bacterium | reverse complement strand
TCGCTCTTCACTCTTTACCCTTCAAGTAGTAAAGAACATTGCTGTTGCCTTTGCGGAAGAGCTCTTTTGCGGCATTGCGGACACATGATGCCGTTACCGAGCGATAGAGTTCGGGTTCCTTGAAATGGCTGTCGAGATTGCCACGCATGCAAGCAAGGGCGATATTGTTGCAAAGGTTCTCGCCACCGATGTTGCGGAAACAGAATTCCGACTCGAATCGGTTTCTTACCTTTTCAAGTTCTTCTTGTGGAACAAGCTCACTCTTGAGAGCATCCAGTTCACCCCACAAGGCAGCCTCGGCAACCTCGACAGAGACACCGGGTGCCACGCGGGAGTATATCCAGAACATACCGGCATCCTCACAACCCGATATGGAGGCATCGATTTTTGTAAACAGTTTTTTCTCCTTCACCAACCTGACCATAAGACGCCCCGAGTAGCCGTTGGAGAGAATATCGGAAATTACGTCGCAGGGATAATAATCGGGAGAGAGCCTTCCGCCCATGTGAAAGCCCATGTAAAGGGCATTTTCGGGGACATTGCGATAAACCACCTTGCGGCGGGCACGAACCTGACGGGGCTCCTGCGGCAGCTCTGCAGCATTTACACCACGTGCCGGGATTGGGCCGAACCACTTTTGGCTCCACTCCACCACCTGGGAAAAGGAGATGTTTCCGACAACGGAAAGGACGGCATTATCGGGCGAATAATATTGCTTGTAGAAGTTGCGTATTACAGAGAGCGGAACATCGGCAATGTGTGACAACTTACGCCCGATGGTAGACCAACGGTAGGGATGTTTCTTGTATGCCATACTGCGCAGGATATGACTTACATCGCCATAGGGTTTGTTCAATGTCGTTTGCTTGAACTCCTCCATAACCACCTGCCGCTGTACATCGACTTTTCTCTTGCCGAAGAGCACATTGCACATGCGGTCGCTCTCCATCCAGAATGCCAACTCGGCATTGTGTTTAGGCAACGAAATATAATAGCTTGTAACATCGTTTGTGGTATATGCGTTATTCTCGCCTCCGGCCCTTTCCAAAGGCTCGTCAAACGACGGCACAGCCTTGGTTCCCTCGAACATCAAGTGTTCGAGAAGATGGGCTATACCGGTATGGTTGTAATCTTCGTTGCGTGCACCTACATTGTAGAGAAGATTGAAGTAAACCATTTGCGTACTCGGCGAATAGAGATGCACTATGCGCAAGCCGTTGGGGAGCTGTGTGCTATTTATCTTCTCCATCGAGTATTGTTACTTTATTGATGACAACATGGCTGCGCGGACGACCTTTTGAAGTTGCATCGACTGCCGATATTTTCTCCACGACATCCATTCCCTCTACAACCTCACCAAAGACTGTATAATAGGCATCGAGATGAGGCAAGCCTCCCGTTTTCTTGTACATATTGCGTTGCGCTGCTGTGTAGGAGAACTCTTTGCCTTTCATTGCAGCACGAGCCTCGGACATGAGCCGGCCTATTAACCTGCCCAGCTCCTCTTTCTTTGCAACATCATGCTCGGCAGCATTCTTGAGCCTGTATATCTGCTGGCGGTAGGGCTTTTGAATTTCCAGGAACTTATTGTTCACCAACTCTTCGTTTATCTTGCGTTCACTGAGTTTGAGTTCATTATCTTTGGCAGGTTTGCCTGTTACTATATAGAAATGTGCTCCCGATGATTTCTCGCCCCTATAAAAACTTGCCGCAGCCAATGCTCCGCGTTTGTGGATGCGCTTGACAGGGTCAATCTCGGCCGGAACAGTAAACTCAACATCGGTTACACCAAGCTCCGGCCCGTCGGGCTTGGTTTTTGAGGTATAATCACCTGTTTGTATAAGCAGGTCTTTCTGCACACGGTAGAACAGTTGCCCGTCATAAAAACCGTTCATAACAAGGTTTATGAAGTTCTTGCGGTGCAGAGGTGTTTCGCGATAAAGTTTTATCTTGATATCGCCGTAGTTGGTAGACATAAGTACATACTGGTCACAGTCGGGGCTGTTGACATTCAGTTGTTTTACCAATTGTTGCGGCTCCTGCTGCTGTTTTCCGCTGTTGTTTGAGCCTCCGCACGAGAGGAGTGCAAGGACAACGATACCAAATGACAGATTGACAATATTTCTCATAAGGATAACATTTTATACATAAAGCAGAGTGAGAGTAATGAAGTACAAGCATTCTCCACACTACTGCATGCTATAGCATACAAAATTAAATATATTTGTATAAATACTCCCTATTTTCCGCGACAAATTTAGCATACTTCATTGTTACATTAATTTATTGGCATATTTATCGGTTGTTTTTAAAACTAAATTGATAAAATCTGCTCAAAATTCAGCAAAAAATGGTTACTTTGCATTTTATATGAAAAAGAAAGAAAAGAGAAGCATATTATATAAACTGTTCAAGGCTATTATCATAACCTTGAGCATTCCGATTTTTCTTGTATGGCTCACAATAATCGCATTGTATATTCCGCCGGTACAGAGATTTGTTGTAGACAAGATTTGTTCAATTGCAAGCGAGGATAGCGGCTTTGATATAAGCATAGGCTCTTTCCACCTTGCATTTCCACTGACTGCAAGCATTGCCGATTTTCAGGTATCGAGAAACGACACCATTTTTGCTCATGGAGAGCATGCCGATGTGAATATTTCACTCTCTCCCCTGTTGAAAGGAGAGATTGAGGTAAACTATGTTTCACTCGAAAAGATTAAAATCGACACTCATGAACTAATTGAGGGTATAAAGGCCGATGGTGAGATTGGGAACTTCAGGATTGTCGCACGAAATATCAATCTCGAAGATGAGGTTGCAAACCTGCGCCAGATACACCTCCACAGCACATACATGAATATTGAGTTGAGCGACACCGCTGCTCAAGAAGAGGAAGAGGAGAGCTTGCCGTTGAACTGGGCCGTGAGCCTGCGACGTGGCAATATCGAGAATTGCCGCTTCAACATAAGCCTCCCCAACGATACAATGAAAACAAGTGTCGGCATTGGAAAGATACGCTTGGGAAGAGGAAAGTTCGACCTCGGGAATGAGATGTACTCGATAGGACGTTTCTCTATAAACGGCAGTTATGTAATTTATGACCGTGGGGCATTGAGCATGGAAGAGGCCCCGCTCGACCACATAGACATAAACAACATCAGCCTCGGGTGCCGCGATATATTCTACTCCCCCGACAGCGCCAGCATAAAAGTGGAAAAAATGACCTTTGCCCAGGTGGGAGGCATAAGGATAACCGATGCAGAGGCGCACTTGACAGCCGATGCCAACATGCTTGACATTAAGAAACTTGCCATAAAAAGCAAGAACGGCTCTTACATTGACATAAATACCCGCTTGCCCTGGAGTGCTATCTCACTTAAAGGGCGCGACAAATTGGTGGCTAACCTATCAATGGCTTTCTACAAAAGCGACCTTTATGGAGTTCTCACAAGAGAGCAGATAGAGACTATCTCACTCTTGCAAGACAAGATGTTGGTTGCCGACATGAAGGTACACGGAAACATTTCGCGCATTGAGCTTGACACTGCATATATTGATATTCCGGCCATTGCGACATTGCGTGCAGGAGGACATGCCATAAACCTTAACGACTTTGGGAAGCTTGAAGCCGAGCTGAATTTCAACGGCAGCACCGGCGACCTGCATTATATCCTTGGAACTCCGTTCCCCGAAGACAGCACTGCAACAGGGGTTGTCGACATAAAAGGAAAAATAAACTATGACAGAGGCGAAGCTACAGCCAATCTCGGAATAAGGAACGGTGGCGGCAGAGTGTTCACAAGAGCAAAGTATGACATCAACAACCAGGCGTACAGTGCCAGTATGAGAATAAAAAGGCTCAACATTGCCAACATTATGCCCGACATTCCACTGAAAAATCTCACAATGAGCCTTAAAGCCAATGGAGAAGGACTGGACCTCTTCGATGGGCTGACAAGATACAATGCGACACTCAAAATTGATACACTCAATTACGACAAATACCTTTTCGACAACATATCACTCACAGCCAACCAAGAAAACCATATCTCGGATGTTGAGTTCAACAGCAATGCACAGAACCTTAAACTGCTTGTAAAAGCAAAGACAAGGCTCGACACGGCATTGATAAGCACAAAGATGTCGGTAGACCTCGACAAAGCAGATTTCATGATGATGAAACTGACCGATGTTGAGCTTGGGACAGCCATGCATCTTAAAATAGACGCTTCAACCGACCTGCAGGAGCAACACGCCTTGAAACTCGCCGGCCGAGGGTTTAAGATTATAACAGAAAAACGCACATTCACTCCGGCCGACATAAACATTGATTTCTCCACAACCCCGGACTCATCGTACATAGTAGCCAACAACGGCGATTTGAAGATTACCGGCAACATAAGCAGCGGATACACCGGACTGTTCGAAGCACTTGAAAAAACCGGTAGAATGTATATGGAGGGCCGACACAGCGACAGCACGCTCTACTATCTTCACGACTACGAAAAAGAACTCCCATACATAAGTTTCAATTTCAGCTGCGGCAAGAATAATATGTTGCACAATTTTCTTGCCTTCAACCAGATGCAGATTGACAACATCAACATGAAGCTGAAGCTCGACACCATAGGCGGATTGAACATGAGCAGCGGCATTTATGGTTTCAAGACCGGTGAGCTCAACCTCGACACCATAAGAGCATTCACGCGCCAGGAGGGCAACAAGATACGCTATTTTGCAGGACTACGAAGCACGGCGGTAAACCCTGCACAAGAGAAACAGACCTTCAACGCAGCACTCTTCGGAAACATATTCAACGACTCGCTAACAACAAACTTTGTATTCCGCGACAAGAAAGAGGGAGTAGGAATCAGATTCGGACTTAAGACACTGCTCATGCCCGAAGGGCTCAACATAAAGTTCCAACCCGATGCCACCCTGCTGGGAAAAAAGTTCATGTTCAGCAAGGATAACCATATAAATATAGGAAAAGGGTTCTCCATTGAGGCCGATGTACTGTTGAGCGACAGCAGCAATGCCGGAATGCATATATACACCAACCCCGACCCGACAGCAAGCTACAATGCAAACCTCGACCTCTTCAACGTAAACCTGAAGAAGGTTACAAGCCTCCTGCCGTTTGCGCCCGATATTTCGGGAATGTTGAACCTGAACCTTTTCTTCAGGCAGAGCAATGAGAAGATACTCATAAGCAGCGATGCGACAATAGACAGCCTGGGATATGAAGGTACCAACATTGGCAACGAGTCATTAGGGCTTCTCTATTTCCCGAAGAACAGTTCCACACACTACATCGATGTCAACATCAACCACAACGGGGAAGATGTAGCACAACTGTCGGGAGATTATGTCGATGACCCCGAAGACCCGGGATTGCATGGCAACATAATACTTACACGCTTGCCACTTGACATTACAAAAGCATTCACAAAAGATGCCGGGATGGATTTGAGCGGCTACATAAACAGTTCGCTCTCGGCTACCGGCAAATTCTCAAAGCTAATGACGAACGGTTATGTACAGTTCGACTCGGTGTATATCGATGCCCCGTTGTTCGGAACGAAGCTGCATCTTGCCAACGAAAGGGCCAACATTGAAAACAACGATATAATTTTCAAGGATTTCAATATCTATGCCAAAGGAGATAGCCCGTTCAAGGTAAACGGCACAATAGGTTTGAGCAAGCTTGCCGACCCATCATTCAGCCTGCGCATGAATGCCAATGATTATGAGCTGATTAACACAAAACGCAAAAGAGGCAACATGCTCTATGGAAGAATGTTTGTCGACTTCAGGTCGTTCATAGGAGGCACGCTCAACAACATGAAGATATACGGCAATGCCACTCTCCTTGGCAAAAGCGATATCACCTATGTGATGCTGGATGCACCTATTGAGACCGACAAGGAACTTGACGGACTTGTTGAATTCGTAAACTTCAACGACAGCACAAAGACCGAGAAGGTAGAAGAGGATTTCAATTTCGGAAACTCAAACTTCAACTTCAACCTGAAGATTGAGGACGGTGCACGCATAAATGCCGACTTCGACGAGAACAGAAACAGCTATATAAAACTTCAAGGTGGCGGAAACCTCAACGTGACTTACACCAGCGAAACCGGCATGAATGTCATTGGAACATATACAATGAGCGAAGGAGAGATGAAGTACGAACTTCCTATTATTCCCCTCAAGACATTCAGCATTGCCGATGGCAGCAAAGTCAGTTGGACGGGCGACATTTTCGACCCCGATATAAACATTACCGCACTCGAAAGAATTACCACATCGGTTACCATGGACGACAACAGCATGCAGCCGGTAGCCTTCGATGTTGGAGTGAAGTTGAGCAACACGTTGAGCAACATGGGGTTGAGCTTTACAATTTCGGCTCCTGAAAATGCCGCAATACAAGACCATCTGAATACATTGGATGCAGAGACACTGAACAAATATGCCGTTACCATGCTCATTACCGGTACATACATAGGCAATTCAAAAGGAATGACTGTTTCCAACGCATTGAGCACATTTCTTGACTCCAAGATAAACGACCTTGCCGGCAGCGCAATGAAGAGCGTGAGTGTGAACGTGGGAATAAACGATGCCCAGAACGCCGAAACCGGCAGTACATACAAGAACTACTCTTTCAGCTTCAGAAAGAGGTTCTGGAACGACCGTATCACCATTGTAATCGGAGGTGAGGTAAACAGCGGAGACCACCCTACAGGCAACGACAGTTTCATAAACAATGTTTCGCTTGAATGGAAGATAAGCGACAGCAGCAACCGCTTCGTACGGCTCTTCTACGACAAGAACTACGAATCGTTACTTGAAGGAGAGATTATAGAAACCGGCGTCGGTTACATTTATAAACGCAAATTCGACAGCTTGAGCGAACTGTTCATTTTCAGAAAAAAGGAAGAGACACAGCCCATGCCAAGAGAGAAAGCCAACGCAGAAAAGAAAAAGGAAGAATGATAAAGAGAACTTATATATACGCCATACTTACACTGCTTCTTACAGCATGTTCAACAACGAAGTATGTACCCGATGACGACCAGCTCTACACCGGAATAAAAAAGATAGACTTTCTTGAAGCCGACATCTACGCCACTACCCCAACCGGAGAAACAGCCATGGAAGAGGTTACATACGCGCTCGACTGCGCACCTAACGGCTCCATCGCCGGCAGTTCAAGCCTCAAGGGTATTCCTATCGGGCTCTACTGGTATAATTGGCTCCGCGACTCAAAAGGCAAAATAGGCAAATGGTTCTTCAACACATTCGCCACCGACCCGGTACTTATTTCCGATGTAAATCCCAAGCTACGTGCACAGGTGGCCACAGATATCCTCAAATACTACGGGTACTTCAACGGCAAGGTAGAGGCAACAGTCAACACCAACAAGAAAAACCCCAAGAAAGCCAATGTCACCTACACCGTTACGCTCAACAAGCCACATGTATATGACAGCATCGCATACTGCAACTTTCCGGCTGTTGCCGACAGCCTGATAGAAGCCACGGCCAACGAGAGGCTGATAAAAAAGGGAGAGCAGTTCAACGCAGCTGTAATGGAAGAGGAGAGAACAAGATTGAGCAACCTGTTCCGTAACAACGGCTATTACTATTACCAGACAGGCTACATCAACTACCTTGCCGACACTGTTGCAGTACCGGGAATGGTGAATATGCGCATACAGCCAATAGGAAATCTCGCGCCGCAGGTTTCACAGACCTGGAGGTTCGGCAAGATAAATCTTCGGGTAATGAAGAACAGCAATACAGGTTTCAGAAACATTAATGCCGACACCCTTTCGAGAAACAACTTCTCTTATATTTATTATGACGACAAGATGCCGGTGCGCCTTGGTGCGTTGCTACGAAATATACAGATAAGAAGAGGTGAGATATATTCACAAGAGAAGCAACAGAAAGCGCTCCAGAGACTTGGACAGATGAATATTTTCAACAGCATCAGTTTCAACCTCACACCTAAAGGTGACAGCGACACCCTGGATGTAAACATAATGACACAGCTCGACAAGCCATACGATTTGACATTCGAGCTCAATGTAACATCAAAGAGCAACAACCAGATTGGCCCGGGAAGCAAGATAAGTATTGCAAGACGAAATGTATTCCGTGGCGGTGAAACACTCAAACTCACTCTCACAGGTTCATACGAATGGCAGACAGACAAGAATGTAAAAGGACGTGCTGCGGTAATCAATTCATGGGAAATGGGTGCCGATGTTTCATTGACCTTCCCAAGGCTCTTCTTCCCGATAATTCACCGCAGACACCTGCGCGTACCCTCCTCGACCTCTCTGCGTGTTTTCACCGACCAGATGAACCGTTCGGGCTTCTTCAAGATGATACGCTCGGGAGGTGACGCGACATACAAGATATTTACAAAGACAACAACTACACACACAATAATACCGTTCCGCCTCTCCTACGACATGCTCTTGAGCACCACGGCGAGATTCGATTCGATAGCAGCCACCAACCGTTCTATCGAGAACAGTTTCCGCAACCAGTTCATTCCGGCGATGCAGTATACGTTCACATACGATAATACCAACACCACACACCGCAACAAGACATGGCTGGAGGCCTCGGTAACCTCGGCCGGAAACATAACATCGCTCATATTCACAGCTTTCGGTAAAAGCCTGAGCGACAAGAACAAGAACATCCTCGGTAACCCATACGCACAATTCGTAAAGGCTACCGCCGAATTGAGGCAGCTATGGAAGATAAGCAACAGGCAATATATTGCCACACGAGTGATGTTGGGAGCAATACACAGCTACGGGAATGCCGAATATGCACCCTACAGCGAACAGTTCCACATTGGAGGTGCAAACAGCCTGCGTGCATTTACCGTGCGTTCTGTGGGCCCTGGAAGCTACAGGCCCGACAGCAGGAACAGATACTCGTACCTCGACGAGACCGGTACACTGAAACTTGAACTGAACGCCGAATACCGTTTCAAACTCTTTGCCGACCTGCATGGTGCCATCTTTGCCGATGCCGGCAATATATGGTTAATGAAAAAAGACCCTGAAAGACCGGGCGGAGAGATAACGCTCGACAAGCTGGCCGACCAGATAGCCCTCAACACCGGATTCGGACTGCGATACGACCTGGAGTTCCTTGTGCTGCGTGTGGACTTCGGACTGGGCCTACACGCACCTTACAAGACAAAGCGCAACGGCTATTTCAACCTCTCCCCGTTCAAAGACGGCTTTGCATGGCATTTTGCAATAGGTTACCCATTCTAACAGCTGTGCAGGGAACATATTAAAGGTTATTTTGAAGTATTTCCCAATATATAAATAAGGTAAAAAACTTTTTTGTATATTTTTTGCAATTATTGGCAATAAAATACTACCTTTGAAAAGTGCCATGGAATGTATAGTGGCAAGGGACAAAAAAGATACTATATAATTAACCTTTAATATTTATTGATATGAAACCTACACTTTTTGTTTTGGCTGCCGGCATGGGTAGCCGTTACGGTGGTTTGAAACAGTTGGACGGTCTTGGTCCAAACGGTGAAACAATCATGGACTACTCTATCTTCGACGCAATCCGTGGCGGTTTCGGCAAGTTGGTTTTTGTTATCCGCAAAGATTTTGAAGCCGATTTCCGCGAGAAGGTATTGAGCAAGTACGAAGGCCACATTCCAACAGAGCTTGTATTCCAGGCTATCGACAACCTTCCCGAAGGATTCACTGTTCCCGAAGAGCGTACAAAACCTTGGGGTACAAACCACGCGGTTCTTATGGGCAAGGATGTTATCAAAGAGCCTTTTGCAGTAATTAATGCCGATGACTTCTACGGTCGCGATGCATTTGCCGTTATGGGCAAGTGGCTCAGCGAGCTCCCCGAAGGCAGCGAGGGCAAATACTCTATGGTAGGTTTCCGCATCTGCAACACTTTGAGCGAGAACGGCAGTGTTGCACGTGGTATTTGCGAGAAGAACGAGCAGAACATGCTTACAGGTGTTGTTGAGCGCACAGAGATTATGCGTGTCGATGGCCCCATCTGCTACAAGGACGAAGAGGGTGCATGGCAGCCTGTAGCTGAGGAGACTCCTGTTTCAATGAACTTCTGGGGCTTTACACCCGACTATTTCAAATATTCAGAGGAGCAGTTCGTTGACTTCTTGAAAGAGAATATCGACAAGCCAAAGGCAGAATACTTCATTCCTCTTGTAGTAAACAACCTTACAACAACAGGCAAAGCAAGTTGCGAAGTTCTTGACACAACTGCAAAATGGTTCGGTGTAACATACGCTGCAGACCGTCCTGCAACTGTTGAGAAGATACAGTCTCTTGTTGATGCCGGTGAATACCCCAACAAACTGTTCTAAATAAAGGAACATGATAAAAAATCGTACAGCAGAATTCTGCTGTACGATTTTTTATATACT
>JAUNQV010000014.1 GCA_030535995.1 Bacteroidales bacterium | reverse complement strand
AGGTCGTGGTACTGTTGCTACAGGCCGTATCGAGGCTGGTATCGTTAAGGTAGGTGACGAGGTTGAGATCCTTGGTCTTGGCGAGGATAAGAAAACTGTTGTAACAGGCGTTGAGATGTTCCGCAAGCTCCTCGATCAGGGTGAGGCTGGTGACAACGTAGGTCTGTTGCTCCGTGGTGTTGACAAGAACGAGATCAAGCGCGGTATGGTGCTTTGCCACCCGGGTCAGATCAAACCTTACTCTACTTTCGAGGCTCAGGTTTATATCCTGAAGAAAGAGGAGGGTGGTCGTCACACATCTTTCCGCAACAAGTATCGTCCTCAGTTCTACCTCCGTACAATGGACTGTACAGGTGAGATCACTCTTCCTGCAGATGTTGAGATGGTAATGCCTGGTGACAACTTGAAGATTACTGTAACTTTGATCTATCCTGTTGCTCTTAACGAGGGTCTTACATTCGCTATCCGCGAGGGTGGCCGTACAGTAGGTGCCGGTCAGATTACAAAGGTTATCGAATAATTGATAACTTGAAATAAAAAAATCCGGTTCTCCTGGTGAGAACCGGTATTTACGGGAATAGCTCAGTTGGTAGAGCACTGGTCTCCAAAACCAGGTGTCGGGAGTTCGAGCCTCTCTTCCCGTGCCATAAAATAATAGATTATGCTGAAGAAATTTGTAAATTATTGTAAGGCTTCTTACAATGAACTCGTGCATAAGACAACTTGGCCCACAGCAAAACAGTTGACGAGCCAAGCTATACTTGTTTTTGTCGCTTCGTTGGTCATTGCAGTGGTAGTCTTTGGAATGGATACATTCTTTGAGTCTGTAATGAAGTTTGTTTACCCTAACTAATAGAGTCAACGATGGCAGAGGGGAACAAAAAATGGTACGTTTTGCGTGCTATAAGTGGTAAAGAGGCGAAAGTAAAGGAGTATATCGAGGCCTATGTCAAGCATCGTGATCTTGAAGATAAGGTCTCGCAGGTGCTTATTCCAACCGAAAAGGTGGTTCAGGTGCGCAACGGTAAGCGCATTGTCAAAGAGAGAACTTATCTTCCCGGTTATGTTCTTGTAGAGGCAGAGCTCGTAGGTGATATTGCTTTTACTCTCCGTAATACACCGAATGTTTTGGGTTTCTTGGGCGGCATGGACGAGCCAACACCGGTGCGTCAGGCCGAAATCAACCGTATCTTGGGTACAGTTGACGAGTTGCAGGAGACTACCGACGAGAATGTTCTCGAATTTACTCTCGGAGAGGTTGTAAAGGTAAATACAGGTCCTTTCTCCGGCTTCAATGGAGTGGTCGAGGAAATAAATGCGGAGAAGAAACGCTTGAAGGTTATGGTAAAAATCTTCGGTCGTTCTACTCCTGTAGATTTAGGTTATTTGCAAGTAGATAAAGAGTGATGCGGCTTCCACACATCACTCAAATGTTGTTAATTTTATAGATTTTTTTTACAATGGCAAAAGAAATTGCTGGACTTATCAAGTTACAGATTAAAGGTGGCGCAGCAAATCCATCACCCCCAGTAGGACCTGCACTTGGTTCCAAGGGTATCAACATTATGGAATTCTGCAAGGCGTTTAATGCCAGAACCCAGGATAAGGCCGGAAAAGTTTTGCCTGTTATCATTACTTACTACGCAGACAAGTCTTTCGATTTTGTAGTAAAGACTCCTCCTGTTGCTATCCAGTTGCTTGAGATGGCAAAGATTAAGGGTGGATCGGCTGAACCTAACCGTAACAAAGTTGCTTCGGTAACTTGGGAGCAGGTAGAGGCTATCGCAAAAGAGAAAATGCCCGACTTGAACTGCTTTACTGTAGAGGCTGCCATGAGAATGGTTGCAGGTACAGCGAGAAGTATGGGTATCAGTGTAAGTGGAACTTTTCCCGGAAACAATTAAAATTTAAATTAGAATGGGTAAACTGACAAAAAATCAAAAGTTAGCAGCCGCTAAAATCGACACAGCTAAATCCTATTCACTTACAGAAGCTGTAGACTTGTTGAAAGAGATTACTTTCACAAAGTTCGATGCTTCAGTGGATATCGATGTACGCCTGGGCGTTGACCCTCGTAAGGCAAACCAGATGGTGAGAGGTGTTGTATCTCTCCCCAGCGGTACCGGTAAAGAGGTTCGCGTTCTCTGCTTGTGTACTCCCGATGTGGAAGAAGCTGCAAAGGCGGCAGGTGCTGACTATGTTGGTCTTGACGAATATATCGAGAAGATCAAAGGTGGTTGGACGGATATCGACATTATCATTACAATGCCGTCCATAATGGGTAAATTAGGTGCCCTCGGTCGCGTACTCGGTCCTCGTGGATTGATGCCGAACCCCAAGAGTGGTACTGTAACTATGGATATACCTAAAGCTGTTAAAGAGGTTAAGCAGGGTAAGATTGATTTCAAGGTAGACAAAGCAGGTATCGTACATGCTTCTATCGGTAAGGCATCTTTCACTCCCGATGCTATCATAGCAAACGTAAAGGAGTTCATGTCTACAATCCACAAACTCAAACCTTCTACTGCTAAAGGTACTTATGTTAAGAGTGTATTCCTATCAACAACGATGAGCAAGGGTCTTCGTATAGATCCCAAGTCAATCGACTAATTTGATGAACTATGAAGAAGGAAGATAAAGTAAATGTAATTGCCCAGATTGGCGAAGTCATCAAGGAATACTCGCACTTCTACTTGGTAGATGTTACAGCTATGAATTCTGCTGCAACAAATACTATGCGTGCTAAATGTTACAAGCAGGAGATCAAGATGCTTGTTGTCAAGAATACTCTTCTCAAGAAGGCATTTGAGGCATCAGAGGTTGATTACTCACCGCTTTTCCCCTGTTTGAAAGGAACAACAGCTCTATTGCTTTGCAACACAGCCAATGCTCCTGCAAAACTCATCAAAGATGTTGCAGGTAAGGGAGAAATCCCCGCGCTCAAGGGTGCATACGCCGAGGAGAGCTTCTATGTTGGTGCCGAGCAGCTCGATGCTCTTATCAACATCAAGAGCAAGAACGAACTTATCGCAGAGGTTGTTGCATTGTTGCAATCACCAATCAAGAACGTTGTTTCTGCTCTGCAGTCAGGTGGTAACACCATACACGGAGTTCTTAAGACACTCGGTGAAAGATAATAATCAAAATTCAATTAGTAAAAACAATTTAAATTTATACGAAAATGGCAGATTTGAAAGCTCTTGCAGAAGAATTGGTTAACCTTACAGTAAAAGACGTTAACGAACTTGCAACAATCCTTAAAGAAGAATATGGTATCGAACCCGCTGCTGCAGCTGTTGCTGTTGCTGCTCCTGCTGCCGGTGGCGCTGCTGCTGCTGAGGAGAAGACTGCGTTCGATGTAGTATTGAAGAGCGCTGGTGCTCAGAAACTCGCAGTTGTAAAGGCTGTTAAGGAGGCTTGTGGCCTTGGTTTGAAAGAGGCTAAAGACCTTGTAGACGCTGCTCCTAGCGTATTGAAAGAGGGTCTTCCTAAAGCAGAGGCTGAGTCTTTGAAGAAGACTATCGAGGAGTCAGGTGCTGAGGTTGAGATTAAGTAAACCCACCCAACCCTGCACAAGGGTAATAATGGTTAAGAACCCATTTATAGGGTTCTTAACCTTTTGTGCGTAAAAAGAAAAGTAAGTTCTAAAACATTTTGCCACAATGTCGTTAAAAACTGATAATCAAAGAATTAACTTTGCTTCTATAAAAGATCCGATGCCATGTCCGGACTTTTTGGAAGTACAATTGAAGTCGTTCGAAGACTTCCTCCAGCTAGACACACCGCCCGAGAAACGTGTGAACGATGGTCTTTACAAGGTATTTGCAGAGAACTTCCCTATCACCGATACAAGAAATAACTTCGTATTGGAGTTTCTCGACTATTATATCGACCCACCCCGCTATTCAATTACAGAATGTTTAGAGCGTGGCTTGACATACAGTGTGCCCTTAAAAGCAAAGTTGAAACTGTATTGTACCGACCCCGATCATGAGGATTTTGATACCGTTATCCAGGATGTGTTCTTGGGACCTATCCCCTACATGACAAAGCAAGGTACGTTTATCATAAACGGCGCTGAGCGCGTTGTGGTATCCCAGTTGCACCGTTCTCCCGGTGTGTTCTTCGGACAGAGTGTACACGCCAACGGAACACCGCTTTATTCAGCGCGTATCATCCCGTTCAAGGGATCATGGATTGAGTTTGCTACAGACATCAACAATGTCATGTATGCATACATCGACCGTAAAAAGAAATTACCTGTAACTACGCTTTTGCGTGCCATCGGCTTTGAAAGCGACAAGGATATTCTTGAGATATTCGACCTTGCCGAGGAGTACAAGGTGTCAAAGGCCAGCATGAAGAAGGTGCTTGGCCGCAAAATGGCAGGTCATGTCCTCAAGACACGTCAGGAGGATTATGTTGATGCCGATACCGGTGAGGTGGTATCAATCGAGCGTAGCGAGGTAGTAGTAGAAAGAGAATCAGTACTCGATCAGGAACTTGTTGACCGTATCCTGGACAGCGGTGTCGAGACTATCCTTCTCCACAAAGAGAAGAAAGACTCCGACTCTGTCGACTATTCTCTCATTTTCAACACACTCGACAAGGACACCAGCAACTCGGAGAAAGAGGCTGTAAACTGCATCTTCCGCCTGTTGCGTAATGCCGACCCTGCCGATGATGCAAGCGCACGTGAGGTAATCAACAACCTTTTCTTCTCCGAAAAGCGTTACGACCTCGGCGATGTAGGCCGTTACCGCATCAACCGCAAGCTCGGTCTCTCTACCGATATGGATGTGAGAGTGTTGACAAAAGAGGATATTATCGAGATTATCAAATATCTTATCGGGCTTGTCAACTCAATGGCTACAGTCGACGATATCGACCACTTGAGCAACCGTCGTGTACGCACAGTGGGTGAGCAGCTCTCTAACCAGTTCGCTATAGGTCTTGCACGTATGGCACGTACTATCCGCGAAAGGATGAATGTACGTGACAACGAGGTCTTCACACCAACCGACCTCATCAACGCCAAGACTGTATCGGCTGTAATCAACACATTCTTCGGAACCAATGCTTTGTCACAGTTCATGGACCAGACAAACCCGTTGGCCGAAATCACACACAAGCGTCGTCTTTCGGCTCTTGGCCCCGGCGGTCTTTCCCGTGAGCGCGCAGGTTTCGAGGTGCGTGACGTTCACTACACCCACTATGGCCGTTTGTGTCCGATTGAAACTCCTGAAGGTCCGAACATCGGTCTTATCTCATCATTGTGTATCCACGCAAAGATAAACGAACTCGGCTTTATTGTAACACCATACCGTTCTGTTGCAAACTGCAAGGTAGATACAAACAACGACAATGTTGTTTACTACACAGCCGAGGAGGAGGAGGGCAGAATCATTGCCCAGGGTAACGCTCCGCTCGATGCCGAGGGTAACTTCATCCTCAAGAAGGTGAAGACACGCCAGGATGCCGACTATCCGGTTGTAGAGCCTGCACGTGTAGAACTTATGGATGTCTCTCCACAGCAGATTGCTTCAATCGCGGCTTCGCTCATTCCGTTCCTTGAGCATGACGATGCCAACCGTGCCCTCATGGGTTCGAACATGATGCGCCAGGCAGTTCCTCTTCTCACAACCGAGGCACCTATCGTAGGTACAGGTTTCGAGAAACAGCTGGTAGAGGATTCTCGTACACAGATTGTTGCCGAGGGTGACGGTGTGGTAGAATTCGTGGACGCTTCAAGAATAGTAATCAAGTACGACCGTACCGAGGAGGAGGAGTTCGTAAGTTTCGAGCCCGCCTCAAAGGAGTATATCATTCCCAAGTTCCGTCGTACCAACCAGAATATGACAATCGACCTTCGTCCTATCTGCGATAAAGGCCAGAAGGTAAAGGCCGGAGATATCCTCACCGAGGGTTACTCTACACAAGCCGGTGAGCTTGCCCTGGGTAAGAACCTTTTGGTAGCCTACATGCCTTGGAAGGGTTACAACTACGAGGATGCTATCGTGCTCAACGAAAAGGTAGTACGCGAGGATGTCCTCACATCGGTGCATGTCGATGAGCTCTCTCTTGAGGTTCGTGAGACAAAGCGCGGTATGGAGGAGTTTACATACGATATTCCCAATGTCAGCGAGGATGCGACAAAAGACCTCGACAAGAACGGTATTATCCGTGTAGGTGCATACGTTAAGCCCGGAGACATTATAATAGGTAAGATTACACCAAAGGGTGAATCCGATCCTACCCCCGAGGAGAAACTGCTCCGTGCAATCTTCGGCGACAAGGCCGGTGATGTGAAGGATGCCTCTTTGAAGGCTTCTCCATCGCTTCAGGGTGTTGTAATCGGTCGTCGTCTATTCCAGCGCGCCGAAAAGACACGTTCGGCAAAGATGGCCGACAAGGCTAAACTTCCAAAGATTGACGACGAATTCCAGAAGAAGGTCGACGACCTCAAGGCGATACTTATCGACAAGTTGCTGAAACTCGTCGACGGCAAGGTTTCACAGGGTGTCAAGGACTTCATGGGTACCGAGGTAATAGCAAAGGGTGCCAAGTTTACACGTCCCGAGCTCGACGCTCTTGACTTTACAACAGTACAGTTGAGCAAGTGGACAGCCGATGCACACACCAACGACCTTATCCGCACTCTCATCATCAACTTCATACACAAGTACAAGGAACTTGATGCAGAGGTTAAGCGCGAGAAGTTCGCCCTCACAATCGGTGACGAGCTTCCTTCGGGCACAATGAAGATGGCAAAGGTTTATATTGCCAAGAAACGTAAGATTGGTGTCGGTGACAAGATGGCCGGTCGCCACGGTAACAAGGGTATCGTTTCACGTGTAGTACGTCAGGAGGATATGCCATTCCTTGAGGACGGAACACCTGTAGATATTATCCTCAACCCGCTGGGTGTGCCTTCTCGTATGAACATCGGTCAGATATTCGAGACTGTTCTCGGCCGTGCAGGAAAAGAGCTTGGTGTTAAGTTTGCGACACCTATCTTCGATGGCGCGAAACTTGACGACCTATGCGAGTGGACCGACAAGGCCGGTATTCCACGTTTCGGTAAAACATATCTCTACGATGGTGGAACAGGTGAGCGTTTCGACCAGCCTGCGACAGTGGGTGTCAGCTATATGCTGAAACTCGGTCACATGGTCGAGGACAAGATGCACGCCCGCTCGATAGGCCCCTACTCGCTCATTACACAGCAGCCTCTTGGCGGTAAGGCACAGTTCGGAGGCCAGCGTTTCGGAGAGATGGAGGTTTGGGCTCTTGAGGCATTCGGTGCCGCACACATCCTGCAGGAGATTTTGACAATCAAGTCCGATGATGTTGCAGGCCGTTCAAAGGCATACGAGGCCATTGTAAAGGGCGACCCCATGCCTACACCAAGCATCCCGGAATCACTCAACGTGCTGTTGCATGAGTTGCGCGGTTTGGGCTTGAGTATTTCGTTTGAATAAATAATTCCTTCACGTTTGTCAATATAGAATTATGGCTTTTAGAAAAGAAACAAAGACAAAAAATAATTTCTCGAAGATTACCATCGGTCTTGCCTCACCGCAAGAGATTCTGGGTAACTCATGTGGAGAGGTGTTGAAACCCGAAACAATCAACTACCGTACATATAAGCCCGAGCGTGACGGATTGTTCTGCGAGCGTATCTTCGGTCCGGTCAAGGATTACGAGTGTCATTGCGGTAAGTACAAGCGCATACGTTACAAAGGTATTGTTTGTGACCGTTGTGGTGTAATGGTAACAGAAAAGAAAGTACGTCGTGAGCGTATGGGTCACATCCAGCTTGTAGTGCCTGTTGCGCATATATGGTACTTCCGTTCATTGCCCAACAAGATAGGTTACCTCTTGGGTCTGCCCACAAAAATGCTTGACGCAGTAATCTATTATGAGAAATATATTGTTATCCAGCCGGGTGTAATGGCCCGCAAGGATGACGAGCCCCGTCAGGATATCCCCGGCAAGGAGAATGTGCTCGATGGCGTTGATACATACCAGCTCCTGACCGAGGATGAGTACATCACCATCATGGACAACCTGCCACAAGGCAACGAGTATCTGCCCGACACCGACCCCAACAAGTTCATTGCGAAGATGGGTGCCGAGGCTATCCAGGACCTGCTTGCACGTATTGACCTCGACTCTTTGTCATACGAGTTGCGTAACCGTGCAAACACCGATATGTCGCAGCAGCGCAAGAACGAGGCTTTGAAGCGCCTTCAGGTAGTGGAGTCTTTCCGCTCTTCAATGGCTGCTTCAAACGGCAACAACCGTCCCGAGTGGATGATTATGTCGGTTATCCCCGTTACACCTCCCGAGCTCCGTCCGTTGGTGGCTCTCGATGGCGGCCGCTTTGCAACATCCGACCTCAACGACCTTTATCGTCGTGTAATCATACGTAACAACCGCTTGAAGAAACTTATCGAGATTAAGGCTCCCGAGGTTATTCTTCGCAACGAAAAGCGTATGCTTCAGGAGGCTGTCGATTCACTCTTCGACAACTCCCGCAAGGCAAGCGCGCTGAAGTCTGATGCCAACCGTCCTCTCAAGTCACTCTCTGACAGCCTCAAAGGTAAACAGGGACGTTTCCGTCAGAACCTTCTCGGTAAACGTGTCGACTATTCTGCACGTTCGGTTATCGTCGTTGGTCCTGAACTTAAGATGGGCGAGTGCGGTCTGCCTAAACTCATGGCGGCCGAGTTGTACAAGCCATTCATCATACGTAAACTCATTGAGCGCGGTATTGTGAAAACCGTAAAATCGGCCAAGAAAATCGTTGACCGCCGCGAACCAATCATTTGGGATATCCTTGAGCATGTAATGAAGGGTCATCCGGTTCTTCTCAACCGTGCGCCGACACTTCACCGTCTGGGTATCCAGGCATTCCAGCCAAAGATGATTGAGGGTAAGGCTATCCAGCTCCATCCGCTTGCATGTACAGCGTTCAACGCCGACTTCGATGGTGACCAGATGGCTGTTCACTTGCCGCTCAGCAACGAGGCTATCCTCGAAGCACAGATGCTCATGTTGCAGTCTCACAATATCCTTAACCCATCGAACGGCGCTCCTATCACAGTGCCGTCACAGGATATGGTTCTTGGTCTTTACTACATCACCAAACTGCGTGAGGGTGCCAAGGGCTCGGGCATGACATTCTATGGCCCCGAAGAGGCGATGATTGCCTACAACCAAGGCCGTGTGGCAGTTCATGCACCTGTAAAGGTTATGGTAGAGGACCGTGACGAGAACGGCGACTACGTACAGGTTATGCGCGAAACATCTGTGGGACGTATCATCGTCAACCAGATTGTTCCCCGCGAAATGGGCTATATAAACACTATCATATCAAAGAAATCTCTTCGCGATATCATTACCGAGGTAATCAAGCGTGTAGGAGTTGCCCGCTCGGCTGAATTCCTCGACGGTATCAAGAACCTCGGTTACCAGATGGCCTTCAAGGGCGGTCTGTCGTTCAACCTCGACGATGTAATCATTCCTAAAGAGAAAGAGGAACTCGTACGCAAGGGTAACGAAAAGGTTGAGGAGATTCTTGCCGAGTATAATCTTGGTCTTATCACTGACAAGGAGCGTTACAACAAGGTTGTCGATGAGTGGACACACGTTAATGCCGACCTTGCCAATGTGCTCATGAAGACAATTTCTACCGACGATCAAGGCTTTAACTCTGTGTTCATGATGCTCGACTCCGGTGCCCGTGGTTCTAAAGACCAGATTCGTCAGCTTTCCGGTATGCGTGGTCTTATGGCCAAGCCGCAGAAAGCCGGTTCAGAGGGTGCACAGATTATCGAGAACCCGATTCTTTCTAACTTTAAGGAGGGTTTGTCGGTGCTTGAGTACTTTATCTCTTCTCACGGTGCGCGTAAGGGTCTTGCCGATACCGCGTTGAAGACTGCCGATGCCGGTTACCTCACACGTCGTCTTGTCGATGTATCTCACGATGTAATCATCAATGAGGACGACTGCGGTACATTGCGTGGCTTGGTTTGTACAGCTCTCAAGAACGGTGACGAGACTATTGCAACATTGGGTGAGCGCATCATGGGCCGTGTATCTGTTCACGATGTACTCCATCCCACAACAGGCAAAATCCTCGTTCATTCAGGTGAACTTATAACAGAGGCTATTGCCGACGAGATTGAGAAATCTCCTATTGAGAGCGTTGAGATACGTTCAGTGCTCACTTGCGAGTCTAAACACGGTGTCTGCGCGAAGTGTTACGGACGTAACCTTGCTACCAGCCGCATGGTTGAGAAGGGCGAGGCTGTCGGCGTAATCGCAGCACAGTCTATCGGTGAGCCGGGTACACAGCTTACACTCCGTACTTTCCACGCCGGTGGTACCGCAGCCAACATTGCTGCCGATGCTACAATACGTGCAAAGCACGCTTCACGCCTCAAGTTCGAGGAACTCCGTACAGTAGACTCTCTGGAGCCCGACGGAACACCGGTGAAGATTGTTGTAAGCCGCTTGAGCGAGGTACGTTTTGTCGATGTCAATACAGGTATCGTTCTCTCTTCTCACAACATTCCTTATGGTTCAAAACTCTATGCCGCAGAGGATGAGTTGGTTGAGAAGGGCAAGGTTGTTGCTGCTTGGGACCCATTCAATGCCGTTATCGTAACAGAAGTTGCCGGTAAGGTTGAGTTCGAGTCGGTAATCGAGAACATAACATACAAGGTTGAGACCGACGAAAGTACAGGCTTGCACGAGATTGTCATCATCGAGTCCAAGGACAAGAATAAGATACCTACGGTTCACATCAACGATGAGAACGGTAACTCACTGCACAACTACAACCTCCCGGTAGGCGGTCACGTAGTTGTTGAGGACGGGGATGTTCTCAAGGCCGGTGATGTAATTGTGAAGATACCTCGTGTGTTCGGTAGCGCAGGTGATATCACCGGTGGTCTGCCACGAGTAACAGAGTTGTTCGAGGCCCGTAACCCGTCTAACCCTGCAGTCGTTTCCGAAATCGACGGTGAGGTTTCAATGGGTAAGGTAAAACGTGGTAACCGCGAGATTGTCGTTACATCAAAGGTGGGCGATGTGAAGAAATACCTCGTTGCCTTGTCAAAGCAGATACTTGTTCAGGATGGCGACTATGTGCGCGCAGGAACACCGCTTTCCGACGGTGCTGTAACACCTTCCGATATTCTTGCGATTAAGGGACCTACCGCTGTTCAGGAGTATATCGTAAACGAGGCGCAGGATGTGTACCGTTCACAGGGTGTGAAAATCAACGACAAGCACTTTGAGATTATCGTCCGTCAGATGATGCGTAAGGTGCAGATAAACGAGCCGGGCGATACACGCTTCCTCGAACAGCAGGTTGTCGATAAACTCCAGTTCCAGGAGGAGAACGACCGCATCTGGGGTAAGAAGGTTGTTGTGGATGCCGGTGACTCGGAGAACCTGAAGCCGGGACAGATAATTACAGCCCGCAAGCTTCGCGACGAGAACAGTACTCTCAAACGCCGCGACCTCAAGCCTGTCGTTTCACGCGATGCGCAGCCTGCGACATCTACACAGATACTCCAGGGTATCACGCGTGCCGCATTGCAGACACAGAGCTTCATGTCGGCTGCATCGTTCCAGGAGACAACAAAGGTACTCAACGAGGCTGCCATCAATATGAAGAGCGACCACTTGTTGGGTATGAAGGAGAATGTAATCTGCGGTCACCTCATTCCTGCCGGAACCGGTCAGCGCGAGTTCAACCGCATTGTAGTGGGTTCAAAGGAGGATTACGAGAGATTGCAGGCAGGCAAGAGAGTGGTTCTTGACTTCTCTGATGATGCTGTAGAATAAAAATCATAACTCTATACAAAAACAGAGCAACCGCGTTAACGCGGTTGCTCTGTTTTTGTATATTATATGTTTTGTAAATATTTTGTTTTGTGAATTTTTAGCCCTAATTTTGCATTAAACAGATTAATATAGGCTTATAAGGCAATGAGTGATACTCTGCAGATAGACATTGATGCAATTCTGGCTGCTAAAGCAGGTAAAAAAGCACGTTATGTACCACGTTTTCTTGTGTCGTATCTAAAGAAAATAGTGCATCAGGACGAAGTAAATGCTTTCTTGCTTGCAAACAAGGATAAACGCGACCTTGAATTCATTGACGAATTCATGAAATACTTCAACAATACTTTTGAGGTTTCGGGTATCGAAAATCTCCCGGCAGAAGGCCGTTTCACTTTTGTCAGCAATCATCCGCTCGGTGCGCAGGACGGTCTTGGGCTTGCCCACATATTGGGGCCGGTGTATAAAGGACGTATAAAGTTCCTTGTGAACGACCTGCTCATGAATATCCCGCATATTTCATCATTTTGGGTGCCGATAAACAAAACCGGCAAGCAAGCCCGTAATTTCCCGCAACAGGTAAATGCAGCCTTTGAGAGCGACAATCACATTGTGATGTTCCCCGCCGGCCTCTGCTCACGTAAACGCAAAGGGGTGGTGCGCGACCTTGAATGGAAAAAGACATTCATTACAAAGAGTGTGCAGACCAAGCGCGATGTAGTACCCATACATTTCGAGGGAGAGAACTCCAAGTTCTTCTACCGTCTTGCGAATATCAACCACATGTTGGGTATAAAATTCAATATAGCCATGCTCTATCTGAGCGATGAAATGTTCAAGAACAAGAATAAAAAATTTAAAGTTACAATAGGCAAACCAATACCCTGGCAGACATTCGACAAGAGCAAGAGTGCACTGGAATGGGCACAAGAGGTAAAAGAGATGGTTTACTCTTTGTAAGCACTATATACTTATGGAAAATATAATAGCACCGATACCTAAAGAGCTGCTGAAGGCTGAACTCACTGAAGAGAAGCGCTTGCGCTTCACCCACCGCAGCGATAATGAAATATATATAGTTACAGCATTCGATTCTCCCAATGTGATGAGGGAAATCGGTCGTCTGCGTGAAATTGCTTTCCGTGCGGCCGGTGGCGGTACAGGTAAAGAACTTGATATCGATGAGTTCGACACCATGGAGAACCCATACAGGCAACTCATTGTATGGAACCCCGAATGTAACGACATTATAGGCGGTTACCGTTATATCTATGGTAGGGATGTACGCATTGATGAGAACGGTGAGCCGGTTATGGCAACAGCGCATGGAATGTTCAGGTTCTCCGAAAAATTCATGAACGAAGTATTGCCATACACTGTTGAACTCGGTCGTGCCTTTGTGGCGCTGGAGTACCAGTCGACACGTATGGGCTCAAAAAGCCTCTTTGCCCTTGACAACCTTTGGGATGGTCTTGGGGCATTGACAGTGGTGCTCCCCGATGTAAAATATCTCTTCGGAAAGGTAACAATGTATCCGTCCTACCTCACTAAAGCCCGCGACATGATACTCTACTTCCTCAACAAGCATTTCCCCGACAAGGATAACCTTGTTTTCCCTGTTACTCCGCTTGTAATTGAAACCGATGAGGCAGAACTGCGTGCTCTCTTCTGCAAGGATAACTTCAAAGAGGATTACAGGATACTTAAACAGGAGGTGCACAAATTCGGTCTTGTGATACCTCCGATGGTGAATGCCTATATGGGCCTGTCGCCCACAATGAAGATCTTCGGTACGGCAGTCAACTACGACTTCGGCAATGTGGAGGAGACCGGCCTTCTCATAGCTGTAAACGAACTGCAGGACGACAAGCGTATGCGTTATATCGAGTCGTTTGCCCGTGAAAACCCCGATGCTATCAAATTGACCTCGGGAGCAAATAAAGTCTTTTATATTCCCGGTGATAAATAAGTACCGTAAAAGTGAACTCCGGAACAAAACAGTAACTCCGGAGTTTTTTACTAAAAAAGAAACCGTAATATGAAAATTGAAATAATAAACAAATCGGGGCATCAGCTTCCCGAATATGCGACACCTCTTTCTGCAGGAATGGATTTGAGAGCCAATTTGAGCGAGCCTGTAGTGCTTGCACCCATGCAGCGCGCCCTTATACCTACCGGGCTTTTCATTGCGCTTCCGGCCGGTTACGAAGCGCAGGTGCGTCCGCGTAGCGGTCTTGCAATAAAGAAGGGTGTTACAGTGCTTAACTCTCCCGGAACCATAGATGCCGATTACCGGGGTGAGGTGTGTGTAATTCTTGTGAACCTTTCTAACGAACCGTTTACAGTTGCCGACGGAGAGCGCATAGCGCAGATGGTAATTGCCCGTCATGAGCAGGCCGAGTGGTGCGAGGTTGTGCAACTCGATGAAACAGAGCGTGGCGGAGGCGGTTTCGGACATACCGGTGTGTAATGAAGCTCTTGAGATTATATATAGCAATCTTGTGCATATTTGTCGGCATGGCAGCCGGCAAGGCGCAGAGCAGCAGCGCTGTCGACGACAGTGTAGCGCGCTCACGTGCCCTCGATTATTACTATCTTCAGGCGCGTTCGCTGTTTGAGCAGGGAAGTGTCGACCAGTGTTACGAAATGCTTGAACATTGTCTTTCGATAGATCCGCACTCTTCGGCCGTAATGTATGACCTTGCTCTTTTCTATACAATTCTCAACAAGGATAGCATAGCTCATGAATTCCTGAAAAAGATAGTAGAGGACGACCCGTTGAACCGCGATTACAATACGGCTCTCGTTAACTATTACTATAAAGTGGGCGACAAGGCCTCGGCCATTGAGGTCTATGAGAAACTGCTCGAAAACCCTCGCCTTCGCAGCACTGTGTACATGGCTCTGTATAATATCTATTATGAGCTTGGCGAGCATGAGAAGGCCATTGAGATGCTCGACAAGTTGGAAAAGATTGAGGGCAGGGATGAAACTATAACAATAAACAAGCTGCAACAGTACATGATACTGCAGGATAGTGTGAGTGCTGTTGCGCTGGTTGAAGGACTGATAGCCGAAAATCCGGGCGATGTGCGATGGGTAACCCTTTTGGGTGACACATATATGATGCTTGGCAACAGAGATGCTGCATTAGAGTCTTATAACAAGGCTTTGGCAGTAGACCCCGATGATATTTATACATTGACCTCTTTGTCCGAACTGTATGTGAACGACAATAACGACTCTCTCTACTGCGCAACGATAGAGAAAGTTCTGAAGAATGAAGGGCTTGATGTTTCATCGCGTGTCGGTGCTCTGTTGAAGTATATTGAGTATAGGCTGCCTGCCGATAGTGCTCATGTCGACAAATTCATGCAGGAGATGCTGCAGTTGCCATTCGATGAGGTTGAAATTGCCGAAGTCTACGTGCAATACCTCCTATATCTTAAAAAAGACTCCTCCCTGGTAATACCTGTTCTTGAAAAAATACTCACAATAGAACCTGAAAACCGTGCTGCAATGTTGCAGATGCTTGTTTACGCAATTGAACGCAACGATTATGAATCGGTTGTGAAGTATGCCGACAATGCGCTCATGTATATCCCCGATATGCTTGAACTCTATTACTACAAAGGGCTCTCGTATTATCTTCTTGGCCGCAAAGAAGAGAGTTTGAAGGTGTACAAGCAAGGTCTTGAACATCGTAGCGACGAGGCTTCCATGGATCTTGTCTCTACCGTTTACACGGTGATGGGCGACACATATCATGAACTTGATATGGTCGATGAGTGTATGCATGCCTATGATTCGGCTCTTGTATATAACCCCACAAACATAAATGTACTGAACAACTATGCCTATTATCTTGCTCTGGAGAACAAAGACCTGCAACGTGCGCTCGAAATGAGCCACAAGACAATACTCGAAGAGCCCGATAATCCAATATATATCGACACATACGCCTGGGTGCTTTTCCTGCTCGAGCGTTACGAGGAGGCAAAGGCCTATGCCGAGAAGATGATGGAAAGAGGCGAGGAGATGAGCTCTGTGGAGTATCACCATTGTGGCGATATCTTTGCCATGTGTGGCGATACCGAGCGTGCCCTCTTCTGCTGGAAAAAGGCACGAGAACTTGGAGATGATGCGAAAATACTCAATAAGAAGATAAAGAAAAAGAGGTATTACCGTGAAAAGAAAAAGCGTAAATAGAGTATTGCTGCTGTTGCTCTTGCTCTCTCTTCTTGCCGGTTGTGCAACAAAGAAGAACGGGGCTGCTCTCTCGCCTGCGGCAGTAGAGAGTGCTGAATTGGTTGCATTATCACCGGCAGCTACGGTTGTGCATGATGGCCTTTCGGGCAGTACCAGACTCTCTGCTTCCATCGGTGGCAAGCAGTTCTCTTCAAGCGGAACCTTGCGCATCAAAAAAGGCGAGGGCGTTCAAATAGGTATAACTCCTTTGGGGCTTGTCGAGGTGGCCTGTATTGAGTTCTTTCCTGCCGAAGCGCGCTTTATATACAAGATTGGGAAAGAGTATGCAAGTGTCCCCTATTCGGCAGTTCCGTTCCTGCAGCAGAGCGGAATCGATTACTCGATGTTGGAGTCAATATTCATGAACCGCCTTTTCCTGCCGGGAGATATCTCTATTGATGAATTCCTTGACGGGGCCGAATACACAGTTGATGGCAGTCTTGTTGTAGCTACATACGAAGCCGATGGCATAACATACTCCTTTGCCTTTGAAAAGGAGAGCAGAAACTTGGTGAGCAGCAGAGGCAAGCATAGTTCGGGTATCGAGGTTGTTTGCCGTTACAGTGACTTTAAACAACTCGACGGCACTCCTTTCCCGCATAAAATGGTGCTTGAGGTAAACGGTATCTCTAAACCAGTGTCGTTGTCTTTTGTGTCAAGTAACATGAAGACCGGAAAAATCAGTTTTTCGCCTCGCAAAATATCCTCTTCGTATGACAAGATAGAGGTAGAGGAGGTGATAAAATCACTTGGAAATTTGTAAAAAGTGCAAAACTTCAGATAAATGAACAGACTATTACATGGAATTCTCTTGCTGTTTGTGGCTATTCTGATATCGGCCACCTCTCTCAATGCGCAGAATGCCGCAATAAAAGGAATGCGCGCAAAGGCAGTTGACCTGCGTAAGGAGATAGCCGAGAAAGAGAAAATACTTCTCTCGTCGGAGAAAGATGTGAAGAGTCGTTTGAATAATCTTGAAGTAATAACTGCGCAGATAAAGGAAAAACGAGGTTTCATATCGTTGTTGCAGAAAGAGGTAAAACTTATCAATACCGAAATATCATCACTTGGCAAGGAGATAAATAAACGGGAGAAAACCGTGGAGAAGTCCCGTGGAGAATATGCCGAGGCTTTGCGTAGAGCCCGGAAATACAACTCCTTTGCAAGTAAAATGCTTTTTGTCTTCTCGGCAGGTGATTTCAATACAATGGTGCGCCGCTACCGCTACACAAAGGAGTATATGAATGCACATCTGGCTCTTGCCGACAGCCTTAAATTGCAGATAGCACAGCTGGAGGCCAAACAGGCCGAACTGCAGGCAACGCGCGCTCTTAAGGAGGAGGCATTGAAGGAGCAGAAAGAGGAGAATGAGAAGCTACGCAAGCTTGAAGCTGAGCAGCAAAGCATTATAAAGGCACTCAAGCGCGACTCAAAAAAGGTGCAGGCCGAACTGAAGAAGAAACGCGGTGAACTCAAAAAGCTCAATGCGAAGATTGAGCGTGAGATTGAGCGTGTGCTTGCTGCAGAACGTGCTGCGGCAAAGAAAAAAGCTGCAAAAAAAGGTGGTTCTGCCTCTGCAAAGAAGGGTGAGGCCGCTTACAGCAGCGATGCCGGTGTTGCCGATATGTCGGGTTCTTTCTTCAACAACAAGAAGAAAATGCCGGTACCCATTACAGGTCCCTATCTTGTTGTAGACAGTTATGGAGTCAAGAATGCCGTTTCGGGTAAGGGTAACGTGCCTATAAATACCGGCGGAATAACCTTCGAGGGTAGCAAAGGTGCTCAAGCCCGTTGCATATTCGACGGCAAGGTTACAGCCGTAGTGGCCGGTGGAAACTACTCTTTCGTGCTTGTGCGCCACGGCAAATACATATCGGTCTATTGCAACCTTGCCAACGTGCGTGTGAAAGGCGGTGAGAATATAAAAGCCGGAGATATAATCGGTGATATCGAGCCCGATGCCAAAGGCGGTAATCCGCGCATGCTTTTCCAGATTCGTCAGGAACG
Organism: Bacteroidales bacterium; assembly: GCA_030535995.1. Lineage (GTDB taxonomy): Bacteria > Bacteroidota > Bacteroidia > Bacteroidales > Bacteroidaceae > HGM04593. The sequence continues at coordinate 10,783 of JAUNQV010000014.1, read as the reverse complement.
CAAGACCTTGAATCCGGCAGAGTGGCTCAAGATGTAATCAGACACATTTATTTGCCAAGTACTCTTTTAAATCTCTTTATAAACTCCTGTGCTTCGTCGAGTGATAGAGTCAACGGAGGTAAAAGCCTTATGACATTTGTGCCGCTCACGCCTGTGAAAACATGCTCCTCGAAGAGCAGTCTGCGGCGAATATCTTTTATCGGTTCATCGAACTCCATGCCAATCATGAGCCCTTGTCCGCGTACCTCTTTTATGCCCTCTATTTTGCGGAGTTCATCCATGAGGTAGCAGCCCACTCTGTTCACATTATCGAGCAGGTTCTCTTCTTGCATAACCTCAAGTACAGCTTCTGCCGCTGCGCAGGCGAGGTGGTTGCCGCCGAATGTTGTGCCGAGTTCGCCATATACAGCCTGGAATTTCGGGCTTATGAGTACTACTCCTATGGGGAAACCGTTGCCAATGCCTTTTGCCTGTGTAATTATATCGGGCTTAATGCCGGCCCACTGGTGGGCAAAGAACTTGCCGCTGCGTCCGCAACCGCTCTGTATCTCATCGAGAATGAGCGTGGTGTCGGTTGCATTGCAAAGCATCTGAAGTTCTTGCAGGAATTCCGGGTCGGGAATCTGAATGCCTCCTACTCCCTGAATACCCTCGATAATCACAGCTGTTACATCGCCTTTCTCAATCTCGGCGCGTACAGCCTCAATATCACCCAACTGAACATAAGTAGTATGTCCGTTGGCATTTACCGGGGCAATTATCTTCGGGTTGTCGGTAATCTCCACAGCAAGCGATGTTCTGCCGTGAAATGCCTTTTTGAAGGCTATTATGCGCCTCTTGCCGTTCTTGAAAGAGGATAGCTTCAGGGCATTCTCGTTTGCTTCGGCTCCGGAGTTTATGAAGAAGAGGCTGTAATCATCGTAGCCGCTTATCTCTCCAAGCAGTCCGGCAACCCTCTTCTGTTTGTCGTTTATGACAGAATTGGAGTAGAACCCGAGTGTTGCAACCTGCTTGCTTATCTTCTCTACATATTTGGGATGGGCATGCCCGATAGATATTACTGCATGTCCTCCGTAGAGGTCGAGATATTCGGTACCATTCTCATCCCACACCTTGCACCCTTCGCCTTTTACAATGTTTACATTGAATAGCGGATATACATCGTATAGTTTCATGAAGTTCTTTCGTGTTTTTTCAGAATGCCGAAGGCTTCAGTTGCAATCCAACAGTCTCGGCAAGCCCGAACAGCAGGTTCATGTTGTGTACCGCCGTGCCGCTTGCGCCCTTCAACAGGTTGTCGATGATAGATGTTATGAGCAGTTTGTCGCCATGCTTCTCAAGGTGTATGAGGCATTTGTTGGTGTTGATTACCTGCTTGAGGTCGAGCGGTCTGTTTACTACGTGGGTAAACGAGTCGCGCTCATAGTAGCTCTCATACAGCTTGTAAAGTGTCTCAATGTCAATATCGCATTTTACTACAAGTGTGGCGAATATTCCTCGTGCAAAATCACCGCGGTAAGGTATGAAATCTACCGAGCCGTCGAAGTCGGGTTGCAACTGCTTGATACTCTGCATTATCTCGGGAATATGCTGGTGCTCAAAAGGCTTGTATATGCTCAAGTTGTTGTTTCTCCAACTGAAGTGTGTCGTAGCCGATGGCTTTACTCCGGCACCGGTGCTGCCTGTTATGGCATTGACGGATATATCGCCTTTGAGAAGATGCTCCTTTGCCAGAGGCAACAGCCCAAGCTCAATGCATGTGGCAAAACAGCCGGGATTTGCCACATAACGGCTCTTGCATGTGTTACGACGGTTTAGTTCGGGAAGGCCATAGATGAAATCGTGGTCTTGCCCTTTTATCCTGTAGTCCATCGACAGGTCTATGATTTTCAACTCATCGGGCAACTGGTGGCTCTCCATGAATTTGCGTGTGTCGCCATGTGCAGTGCAGAAGAATAACAAGTCAATCTCTTCAAACGGCATTTCGTCGGTAAAGACAAGGTCGGTCTCTCCCAGCATACCCGCATGTACATCGGTAATGCGGTTTCCTGCATTACTGCTACTGTGTATGAACTTTATATCTACTTCGGGATGGCACAGAAGCAGGCGTATAAGCTCGCCGGCAGTGTAGCCTGCACCTCCAATAATTCCAACTCGTATCATATATATGTTTAATGTTTATATCTTTTCGTCGGGGTGGTTGGCATAATATGCACGCAGTGGGGTGGAGGTTACTTTTATAAAGCCCTTTGCCTCTTCGGCAGTCCACCCTTTCTGTGTCTCGCCATATTCACCCAATTTATTCTTTACAAGGTCGTTTGGAGAGTCGACACCGACAGTCTCGAAGTGTTTGGGCATCAGTTTAAGAATAGCTGTGCCGGTAACATTGCGTTGAGAGCTTTCGAGCATTGCCTCGATATCACGCATCACAGGCTCCAGATACTGGCTCTCGTGCAGAAACATTCCGTACCAGTTGGCAACCTGATCTTTCCAGTACTGTTGCCATTTGCTCAAAGTGTACTTCTCAAGGAACTTGTGTGCTGCTATAATGAGCATTGGTGCGGCTGCCTCAAAGCCGACACGCCCTTTAATGCCTATTATTGTGTCGCCTACATGCATGTCGCGCCCAATTCCGTATGGAGCGCCAATCTCCTCGACTTTCTGTATAGCCTTGATGGGATCGTCGAACTTCTCGCCGTTAACAGCCTTCAGCTCACCTTTGTCGAAGGTGAGGCGCAGCTCCTCTTCGCCGCTCTTCTCAACCTGCTTGAGGTAAGCGGTATCAGGCAACCCTTGTGTAGAGTCGAGAATTTCTCCACCGCAGATTGATGTTCCCCAAAGGCCTACATTGTAGGAGTATTTCAACTTTGCAAAATCGGCTTTGAAACCATGCTCGTTCAGGTAGTTTACCTCAAATTCACGTGTAAGTGTCATATCGCGTGTGAGGGTTATAATCTCTACGCCGGGTGCACACACAAGGAATGTCATGTCAAAGCGTATCTGGTCGTTGCCTGCGCCTGTAGAGCCGTGGGCAATGGCGTCGGCACCTATCTCATTGGCATATCGCGCAATGGCAAGAGCCTGGAAAATTCTCTCCGAGGAGACCGAAATGGGGTATGTTCCGTTACGTAGGACATTTCCGTAAATCATGTATCGGAGGCTCTTCTCGTAGTATTCTTGTGTAACATCAATTGTCACGTATTCCTTTGCGCCCAGTTTGTAGGCATTTTCTTCGTTCTGTTTAAGCTGTTCGGGGCTGAAACCGCCTGTGTTGGCGCATGCGGCATATACTTCGTATCCCTTCTCCTTGGCGAGGTACATCACGGTAAACGAGGTGTCGAGACCGCCACTGAATGCAACTACAACTTTCTTCTTTTCCATCTTTTATTGTATCGATTGTGTGTTCAAATAATCATTTCTCTCTCTTCTCATGTTTTGCAGGGTCGTAAAGCATTGCTGTGCATATGCAATAGCGACGTTCGGTACGCATGAGCACATCGTGGTTTACGCATCCTTGACATCCCTTCCAGAATGCCTCGTCGTCGGTTAGCTCGGCAAAGGGTACAGGCACATATCCAAGCTCTGTGTTAATCTTCATTACTGCACCGCCGCTTGTAAGGCCGAACAACTTGGCATTGGGCCATTTTTCACGCGATAGCTTGAATGCACGCTGTTTTATTCTGCGTGCAAGGCCATGCCCACGGAACCTCTCGGGGACAATAAGACCCGAGTTTGCGACATACTGCCTGTTGCCCCAACTCTCGATGTAGCAGAAACCGGCAAACTCCTCCCCCTTCAAAGCTATTATGGCTTTTCCCTCTTTCATCTTCTGTGTCAGGTATTCGTGTGTACGTTTGGCAATTCCGGTTCCACGTACCTTTGCTGCTTCACTTATAGTGAAGAGTATTTCATCGACATATCTTTCGTGCGAGTCGTTGGCTATTATAACTTCAATCCCGTCGTTATACTCTTTCTCTTCCATCTCCTTCTTTTTTAAATGTTTGGGATAATGCTTCTTAATGCGCGGAGTACAGCACCTTTGGTAGCCTCCTCGGCAATGATAAGCATTACTGTGTCGTCGCCGGCAATGGTTCCTATTATTTCGGGAAAATCGTAATTGTCTATGTGATAGGCCAGCGTGCTTGCATAGCTGGGCTTTGTGTGTATAACCGCAATGTTTCCCGAGAATTTAATAGAGAGGTAGCCGTTTGCATCCTGTGGCTGTGTCACAGGCCTTACACTATTGTCGGCATCTTCGTGGCGGTGCTGGTGTGGGCGTGTGAGAACATATCGGTAACGCCCCTGTAACCCTACGGTCTTTACCACGCGTAGCTGGTGAAGGTCGCGTGAGAGTGTTGCTTGCGTCAGCTTGAAACCCTCTTTAGCAAGCTCGGCCAAGAGCTCTTCCTGGCTTCCAATCTCTTGTGTGGAAAGTATCAGTCTAATAGCGTCGAGACGCGAGTTTTTTATCTTCATGTTTGTATATTTATTCTTTCGGGTTGCAAAAATAGGTATATTTAAACAAAAAACCTTTCTATTCCTAAATTATTTTGCAAGAAAGTGTACTCTATTTATTAAAATATGCATTCTGGGCGTCAGGTAGCGGCTCATCGACAATAACAGAGGGATATATGGCCATATATCCCTCTGTTATTGTCGATAAACTTCTTAATCGAGCTCCTGGTCGGCTTCGTATCCTGCGAACTCGCGTATCTTGTTCTTGAGCATCGCAAACTGCTTGAAGAGGTCATGCACCGGCTTTTCACCATCCTTGTGCATGGGAGCCTTGCAGTAGAACGACATGAACTCCTGGATGCCGTACTCGCCTGCACGTTGTGCAATGTCGCTGAAGAGTATGAGGTCGAGCACCAGCGGAGCTGCAAGAATAGAGTCGCGGCAGAGGAAATTCACCTTTATTGTCATGGGGTAACCCATCCAACCGAAAATATCTATGTTGTCCCAGCTCTCCTTCTCGTCGCCGCGTGGCGGGTAGTAGTTGATGCGTACCTTGTGGTACATGTCGTTGTAGAGTTCGGGGTATACATCGCTGTCGAGGATATTCTCCAGTGCCGATGTCTTGCTCACACGCTTTGTCTCGAAGTTCTCGGGGTTGTCGAGCACCACGCCGTCGCGGTTACCCAGAATGTTTGTCGAGAACCAGCCTCTGACACCAAGCTGGCGTGTGAAGAACGCCGGTGCAAGCACGGTCTTCATCATTGTTTGTCCGCTCTTGAAGTCCTTGCCGGTGATTGGAGTCTTTGTCTCCTCGGCAAGTTCCCACATCGCAGGAATATCCACGCAGAGGTTAGGTGCGCCCATTACAAAGGGGCAACCCTCACGCATTGCTGCATATGCATAGCACATACTCGGTGCCACATTCGCCTTATCGTCGGCCTTCATGGCAGCCTCGAACGCAGCTACACTGCCGTGTACCTCGTCGTTGCGCTTGATGAACTTCTCGGTGCTGGCAATCCATATCACCACCACGCGCTCGCATCCGTTCTCAGCCTTGAAGCTGCGGATATCCTCGCGAAGCTGCTCTGTCATCTCCCAGCGTGTACCGCTCTTTACGTTAGGGCCGTCGATGTTGCTTGCATAGCTTTTGTCGAACAAAGCCTTGTAGGGGCGTATGGCGCGGAGTTCATCCTTCACGGGGTCAATGTCACGTTGCTTGAGCACGTCAGCCTTTATGGCTGCATCGTAACCGTCGTCCTCATACAGATCCCATGCTCCGAATACAATATCATTGAGGTCGGCTACAGGAACAAGGTCTTTCACCTCCTTGTAGCACTTGTCGCTTCCCTTGCCCACGCGCATGATACCTTCGCAAGCAAATGAACCCACGGGTTTTGCAAGCCCTTTGCGGGCCATCAATGTTCCTATAATTGTAGTTGTTGTTACAGCGCCAAGTCCTACGCACATCACTCCTAATTTTCCGGTAGCCGGCTTAACCTTAATCTCTTTCATTTCGTTGTTTCTGTTTTGTTAGGCAAAAGAACTGCTTTTTATTGAACTAACCTAAATATTTTGCAACAATGTTCCGTTTTTTGTCAAAAAAACGGCCATTCATCCAATTTCAAATATACCCTCTTTCAGTATCTCGCTTACTGTGGGGTGGGGGAACACTGTACGGCGCAACTGCTCTACTGTGAGACCGTTGGTTATTGCCATACATGCTGCGCAGACGAACTCGCTGCAAGGGTTGCCGAGCATGTGCACGCCGAGCACCTTGCCATCTGGCGCAACCAGAATCTTGCATAGTCCCATCTGTCCCTCGTTCTCTGCCACAAAGCGGCCGGCGTATGTCATTGGCAGTTTGTGCAGGGTGTATTCCACGCCCTCCTTTGTTGCCTGCTCCTCGGTAAGGCCCACGCTGCTTACCTCGGGGTTGGTGTATACCACGCCGGGGATAGCATTGTACTCCATACGGTCCTCAATGCCCAATATGTGGTTCACGGCAACCTCGGCCTCGCGGCTTGCGGTGTGCGCAAGAAGGGAGAATCCTGTTACGTCACCTGCTGCGTAAACGTTGGGCAGGCTTGTCTGCATACATCCATTCACCTTTATGCCGCGCTCGACCTCTACCGCGATGTTTTCAAGGCCGAAGCCTTTGAGCACCGGTCTGCGGCCAACACTCATCAGAATCTTGTCACCCTGCGCCTGTTGCTCATTGCCCTCAATGTCGGTGTAGTGTACGGTGTTGCCCTCAACGCGTGTAACCTTGCACTGCAGGCAGAACTTCACACCGCGCTTTGCATATATCCCGCGCAGCATCTCGCTCACCTCCTTGTCCATTCCGCCAAGAATCTCGGGGAGCATCTCAATCACGGTAACCTCTATTCCAAGGCTGTTGAAAAGGCTTGCAAACTCCATTCCTATTACACCGCCGCCAATCACCACAAGACTCTCTGGCGCCTGGGTCAGCGCAAGCATTTCACGGTTGGTGAGCACCGCTTCATTGCCCTCGACAACGGGAATGGGCGGAACAAAAGCCTCACTGCCGGTACAGATGAGCAACTTTGCAGCCTCGTATGTCTGTTCGCCACAACTGATGCAAACTGCATTCGCATCACCGCTGTTGATGAACGCCTCGCCACGCACAACCTCAATGCTATGCGCCTCCATCTTCATCTTGATGCCTGCAACAAGCTTGCGCACAACCTTTGTCTTGCGGTCGGCCATCTTCTTGTACTCGTATGTGACATCGGCTGCGGTGATGCCGTATTTCTTTCCGCCCGTAGCGTGGTCATACATCTTTGCGCTGTAGAGCAGTGTCTTTGTGGGTATACAGCCCTCGTTGAGGCACACGCCACCAAGCTCACGCTTCTCGAAAAGAACCACCTTCAGGCCTCTTGCGCCTGCATTCTCGGCAGCCACATAACCGGCAGGGCCACCGCCAATAATTGCCAAATCGTACATATAACCAATTTTATATTTATTGTTCGTTCTCTGTCATAGAATCAATTATGCCCTCAAAAAGTTCCAAGGCTTCCTTTATGCCCTCTGCATACAGTTTGCTGTCACTTTCGTATAGTCCGCCAGTACCATTGTAATCGGTAAAGTCATCTATCACCCAATTGCCATTCTCTAATACAAGGTCCAGCCTTATCTTTGACGTGTATCTCTTCTCCCCTTCGGGCGTTTGCCATGTGTCAGTCGATATCACGTCGGCAACAGCCTTTGAAGGGCTTGTGACTTTTATGCAGTCTATTTTATATTCCAGTTTATTCCAATCCTGTAGGCGAATCCAGCAATCTTTGCCTATAATCATCTCGCCCAGTTTTTCCTCCCAATAACCTATCTCGTTGTAGAGTTTCAGGTACTGTCGCGAAAGGTATCTGTCGAGTGCTTCGGTGTTCGGGCTATCATCGGCTGCAATCTCTGCTACCTCCCTGTATATTTTCTCAATGCGGTCGGCAATCATGGCTGTGTCAGCACGTGTCCCGGCTTCGACAATATCGGGCAAAGCCTTTTTCATGAATTCAAGGTCGCTATCTTCACCCGGTGATTGAAAATCGTAAATGCGCCACTCTCCATTCTCCTCGGTCACAAAAACAGTACGCACCGTTTCCCACTCCTTCTCCTCATATTCCCGGCAGAAGAAGCTTGCTGTCACAGTTGCGCTGTATCGCTTGTCGTCTGCAATCTTGTGCACATTGCCTATGCTGAATCTGATGCTGTCAAAATAATCCTGACAACCAAGAAACAGGTCGTAGCCACCACCGCCAAAATACAGAAGGCACTCATTGGTTCTGTTTTCCCAACGGCGTATCTCGTTGTAAAACTCGCGGAATTTTCGCGAACACAGTTTTTCAACGAGCATTTCGTAATCCCCGCTTGCCGTGTTGCCCATATCTGCAACCTTGCCGTAGAAATTTTCCAGGAAGGTCTGCACCTCCTTTTCCTGCTGCGGGAAAACAGGTAATGCCGAAAATGTAAAAGCAATGATAAAGGCAAGCCTTTTCATAATAAATACTCTTGCATTTTTCATAATAAATACTCTTACATAAACTTTCTGTCTCTTTCCACGTAACTCGGTCGTGTACTCTTGCAAACTTACGGAAAAAAGTTCTTTTCTACAATAGCTTGTATTTCCAAAAAACCAGGACTTCTCATTGCCTTTTGCCTTTAGCCCTTCCGGGCGGTGAACTGTCTTTCTGGGGCTTTAGCATTTTAATCCTGAACAACTGCGAAATACTGGATTCTTTACATACGTTCTGAATGACAAAACAACGTTTTGTTATCGGTGAGTTCATTAGTGTAACAATGAACTCACCAATGCTCTTTTGTTTTGTTATCGACGAGTTTTGCAGCAACAGGTCAAACGTAGCATAGCAGTAGGTTATGCCGTTTGGGTTGCGAAAAGCAAAACGAGTCAATGACAGTGCAAATATAAAATGACAAAGTCTACTTGAAATTCTGTCCTATGATTTTATCCACTAACTCTGTGCCGAGTGTTTCGAAACAGCCCCAATGCCATATTCCACCGCCAGTCTTGTCGCATCCTGCAAAGTCAAGTATAATAATGCCTGTAGGCTGTGACTTTGCGGTAAGTGAATTGATTACAATGGGATGAATCCTCTCGGCATTGCGCTTGTAGCCGCTTGTCGTTGCAAACGGAGTGAAGCCTAACCAGCGGTTGCTGTATCCGCTGAGGAAATTTATTGTCCACACATCTGCGGGTGCTGATGCGGCGCGTTGCAGGCATTGAAGCACTGCTTCTTCTTTGGCTTTCTGCTTTTCTTTGTCCGTGGGGGCATAGTAGTCCTGCATTTGCAGGCGGGCCGTGGCATCATCGGTAAGCGATGTTATTCTTGCGTTTGCAGTACCTTGGGGTGAGTGGCTCCAGCCTTTAATGATGGCTCCGCGGTTACAGCCTGTATATGCGTTGCGGCTTATGAATATTATCTTGCCGCGCACATCCCCAACTTTCATAGCCGGAGAAAAGACTGCAGCCTTGTTACCGATGTTTTCAATGGCTTTGCCCACTGCCGAAGGCCACAGCGCGCGCTCGGAGCTGTTCTCGCTGTCGCTCTCCTCACGCAACAGTACAATCGCGAACTCCGTGGGGTGCTCGGCCAGCTTGTTGCATAATATTTCCAACGCCTTGCCGAACGACACTTTTGTCCTGATGGGGCCGTGGTAAATGTGCAGTTCCTCTCCTTTTACGGCAGGGCGCAGGTCAAAGGCGCGCACACCGCAATCCCACAGTGCAGCAAGTGACAGCTCCTGGGTCTTCCCAAAACCGGCAACCATGTGCACTCCCTCGCCTGTCGCTGCATCGTGTGCCCCCGGAATCGAGAGCGACGCAATGGTGCGGGAATCGTCAAGGCGCTGCATCCAGTTGCAGCGGTCAACCTCCTGTGCCCTCACCTGCAGCGCCAAGGCGAGTAGTAGAATAATATGTATAAGTCTGTTATTCACTTTTAATTTTAATCCCTATGTTTCACTGCATGGTTTTCAACCGAGGGCTGTGCTAAACGAAAGAAAGTAAACAAATCCTCCTCATGCTCACACATGCATAAACTTTCTGCCTTTTATTTGACAGCACCGGCTCTTGTTCCACAGCGCAATTTAGCAAATAATCTAATACCTCAAGCACCTACAGCGATAAAAAAGAAAAAGCGACAAACGATTTTCACCGTTTGTCGCGTTCCCTTTTACAAGGTGTCGCCTTTACTTATGAATTATCGAACAAGTTTATAGAGGATTTTGAGCGCATTATGGACTTTGTAGAGCATAAGCATATTGTTCTAAAACCTTACAAGGTTGGTAATGGTATCAAATCTTAAAACTGCATTTACGCCCCCTCGTGGGGCGTTTTATGTATGTAACCCCTTTCGCTTATCAAAAAAACATTTTAGTAGTATAGGTAAAAACTGTTTCTCATTTTGGTACAAAAATATTTTTCAAAAAAAGTTACTTACTATTTACTCTTTTTCTACTTATGCTACTATTTATATATAAACAGTATTATTTATGAAAAGACAATTTAGAGAATTGAATGATGATACCAAACAGCGTATCAGTCAAGCCCTCAAAGGGCGTGGTTTGACAGACAACCACAAGCAAGCCATCAGCGATGGTATGAGAGCATATTGGGCAACAATCCCCAATAAGCCAAACGATGGAACTAATGAGATTAAAAACAGTATTAACAATGAAAATCAGTGCTGACAAAGTAAAACTATGCTACACACTTTATGAGAACTCTCCATTATATCAACTAATGGAAACACCCCTCGAAATCTATGAACTCCCACATTGGGATTTTCGCCTTGAA
>JAUNQV010000168.1 GCA_030535995.1 Bacteroidales bacterium | reverse complement strand
AGGTTGTAAAGTGTCTGCAAGAAGCGGAAAGATGTCTTTGTAACCTTTGTACGGCCATCGTTGAAACGGCCACCGATTGCCTCTGTCACCCATGTCGGGTCACCTGCAAAGAGGTCGTTGTATGACTGCATACGCAAGTGGCGTACCATGCGCAATTTGATAACGAACTGGTCGATGAGCTCCTGTGCGAATGTCTCGTCGATATTGCCGTTATCGAGGTCATACTGGATATAGATATCGAGGAACGATGATACGTTACCGAGTGACATAGCAGCACCATCCTGCTCCTTAACCGCAGCAAGATATGCCATGTATGTCCACTGAACAGCCTCTTGAGCCGATGTTGCAGGACGAGAGAGGTCGAGACCATAGTACTCACCAAGCACCTTCATCTCGTTAAGAGCCTTGATTTGCTCTGCAACCTCTTCACGAAGACGGATTGTGTGCTCTGTCATTGGGCTGAGCAATTTCTTCAGGTCGGCCTTCTTAACCTCGATAAGACGGTCTACGCCATAGAGGGCAAGACGACGGTAGTCACCGATTATACGGCCACGCGCATAGTTATCGGGCAGACCGGTAAGGAAGCCCAAAGAACGGTACATACGGATTTCCTCTGTATATGCATCGAACACACCGTCATTGTGGGTCTTGCGATAGTGATAGAAGATATCCTTTACCTTATCATCTACCTCAACACCATTCTCACGGCAAGCCTTCTCTACAACCTTGATACCACCGAAAGGTTTGATGGCACGCTTCAAGAGCTCATCGGTCTGAAGACCAACGATAAGTTCATTCTCCTTATCGATGTAACCAGCCTTGTGCGAAGTGATAGTAGATACTGTCGCATTGTCCAAAGAACGTACACCGTTGTTTGCACGCTCCTCCTCAAGAGCCTTGAGGCACACATTCCAAACTTTAAGAGTTCTCTCGGTCGGACCGGCCAAGAAAGATGCATCTCCCTCATAGGGAGTGATGTTCTCGTGTACAAAGTTACCAACATTGATTTCCTTGCTCCACAAGCCATCTTTAAAATTCATTTTCTTTTCCATAGTTATTTATCACTAATATTTATGTATCCCAAAGAAAGAGTGTAAAAAGATGTTATCTCCTTTACGACTGCGAAGATAATAAAAATTAATAGAACAAACACTATAAAAAGATTATTTTTTTTGAAATAATTTCATTTTTACAATTATTTTAGCTCAAAATTTATTTAATAAGCGCCACAATACCACTTAAAAACATAAAAATATAGATTAACCTCTTCAATACCGTTTTATTTATAATACTGAAAAATACAGCGCCGAAATGGATACCAAGAAAAATGCCCGCTACACCTGCACACCAATAGAGCGGAGTATCTGCCGTGTAATACCCACGGCCCGACCTGAAGAAGAGATACACAATATTGAACAACAACCAGAAAGCCTGCATAGTGGCCATATAACCCCGTTTATCCTTGATTACACTCACACCATACAGAACCACGGGAGGGCCGGGCATTGCAAACATAGAGCCCATAAAACCACTCAATGCACCCACCGCAGCCTGCGACCATCGAGAACAGAAAAGCATTCTCGCCTTACCCTCAAGAAATATAAAATAGAGTGATACAAGCATCAGTGCCACACCCAGACAACGCCGCAACACAAGACCGTCGACTGCTCCCATATACTTTATCACAAAATAGGAGACCAATATATTAAAGAAAAAGACAACAGGCATTGCACTCCACTGTATATAACGCCAATTACGTACAACAATCAACAGAGCAGTACACCCCGACAGGATTCCTGATAGCGCCACCGCCTCATTATAAGAAGGCATAATATAGGGCAGGAACATCATTATGAATATTCCAAAACCGAACCCCGACACACGTTGCACAAAACCGGCACACGCCGACAGGGCAAAAAGCATCAGATAAACCTCAACCATGACTTTAACCGGCTATTACCTCACTTCGGCGCAAAGTTAACAAAAAAAGCAATAACGCTACGGTAACCACGTCTGCGGATAATCTGTAATCAAACCATCAATATTTGCGGGCAACTTCGAATCACCCTTGCCAAGTGTCCACACTTTCACCGCTTTGCCCGCCGAACGCACACTACCCACAACCTTTTTACTGGCAAACCACTTATGGATATTGAACGAAGAGATATATTCATATTTATCAAAAGAAAATCTACTGAATGAACCATCATATATAATAGGAAGAAAAGGCACTTTGAATACAAAAAGCTTTTCCAAGGGGAAAGAGACCCCAAGAGAGCAAAACCTTTCGAGAACGCTGTCACTGAAGGACTGCACAGCAACCCACCCCTCGGCACCACACTCCTGCACAACCGACAGAACAACAGCCTCAACACCCCGGGCATCATCGTCTTTCACCTCTATGAGCACACCACAGCGCCCCGCGACAAGCGAAAGAGCCTCGGAAAGCAGAGGTACACGCTCGTCTGTAATTACACCCTCATCTACAATGCGAAGGGCAAGAACCTCATCAAGAGTCATTGAAGCCACCAGCCCTTTCCCGTTCGTTGTCCGCTCTACTCCGGCATCGTGCATCAACACCGCATGACCGTCGGCAGTAAGACGGACATCCACCTCAACCGCATCGACCCCCACCTCAATAGCTCGTTCTATGCAAAGCAATGTATTTTCCGGACCCAATGACGCGCCACCCCTGTGAGCCACAACCGAAGGGCTGCTCCCACATACAACAGCAGGCGCAGAACACGACACGAGCAGAAGAAAGATAAAAGCACACCGGTAAAACAAAATAACATATCTCATATAATTAAGGTCAAAAAACAACATAAAGAAAACAAGATAAACAATAAATAAGCACTAAAACAGCCATAAATGAAAAATATTTTCAAATTTTCCCCATTTTACTTGCACACATAAAAAAAATGATATAATTTTGCATCGTC
>JAUNQV010000167.1 GCA_030535995.1 Bacteroidales bacterium | reverse complement strand
TTTGACAATGCCGTCTTTTCGCAACCCGCACGGCATCACTTGCAGCGATGCTACGTGCGACAAGATGCTGCCGGCATTGTCGAAACTTTCAGTTTTGACCTTTCAGTTTTCCGTTTTTCACTTTTTTACCTTCCCGGGCGGAACACGAATGTGACAATATATTCAAGTTCCTTTCCGTTTGCAACATCTTTTGCCGGCTCCCATTGCGTCATGGTCTTTGCAACGCGCATTGCCTCGGCATCCATGTATTTGTTGCCGCTGCAGCTGTGCAGCTTTATCTCTTTTATGTCGCCCTCGGGGGCTATGGTCATGGCAACCTCCACACGCCCGGTGAGGCGCTGGCTCTTGCACTCCTGCGGGTAGCGCATGTGGGCTCTCACATACCTCATTATGGCAACATCGCCACCGGGGTATGTGGCGTGTATACCGCTATTGTGCTCCTTGTGTGCAACGCTGTCTTTTTCAGCCTTTTCTCTTCCTCGGGGCAACGGCTTTACTGCGGTGTCTTTCTTTGCCACCGGCTTGGCAGGGCTCTCTTTCTTCAATGCCGGTCGCTCAAGGGTGCCATCGGCCGGCGCTATAAGTTCGCGCCTGTCCACGGGCTTTATTTTCAGGGCTTTGCGCTTTGTGGTGTCGGCCTGAATGTCGGTCGTGGGCAAGGTGGTGCAGTTGCCTGTGTGCGAGGCAACTGCAATGGCTATTGCGGCAATGAGAGTGAATTTCATGTCGGTGGTTTTAATATGGTTATAATATAACCTGAATTCGATGTGACACTTATCTGCTTCAATTTGGCCTACTTGTCATTTCGACGACCTTATGGGAGGAGGAATCTCTTCTTGTTCTTGGTTTGAGATCCCTCGTCGCTACGCTCTGTCGGGATGACAAGTCGGTGGCTCTAAATATTCTGCAAAGCCTGTTCAATATCGGCAATAATATCCTCGGCATCCTCAATGCCCACCGACAGGCGTATCAGGTCGGGGTCAATGCCGGCCTCAATCAGCTGTTCGTTGCTCAACTGACGGTGTGTGTGGCTTGCAGGGTTAAGCACGCAAGAACGTGCATCGGCAACGTGTGTTACAATGGCAATGAACTTCAGGCTGTCCATGAAGCGTATCGCATCCTCCTTGTCACCCTCAACTGCAAATGCCATTACGCCGCAACCGCCGCCGGGCAGGTATTTCTGTGCGAGGCTGTAGTATTTGCTGCTTGGCAATCCGCAGTAGTTCACCCATTTTACTTTGGGGTGAGCTTCGAGGTATTCCGCTACCTTTTGTGCATTCTCGCAGTGGCGTGGCATGCGCAGATGCAGCGTCTCAAGGCCCAGGTTCAGCAGGAATGCATTCTCGGGAGCCATCATGGCACCGAGGTCACGCATCACCTGCGACACCATTTTTGTAATGTAGGCAGCCTTGCCAAAGCTCTTTGTGTAAACAAGTCCATGGTAGCTCTCATCGGGCTCTGTGAGGCATGTGAACCTTTCGTGCTGTGCCTCCCAGTCAAAGTTTCCGCTGTCGATTACGCAACCGCCAACGGCAACAGCGTGGCCGTCCATGTATTTTGTTGTAGAGTGGGTAACGATGTCGGCTCCCCATTCAATGGGGCGGCAGTTCACCGGTGTTGCAAATGTGTTGTCCACAATGAGGGGCACACCATTGCGGTGGGCTATGGCTGCGAATTTCTCAATGTCGAGCACGTTTACGCTGGGGTTCGAGATAGTCTCGCCGAAGAGTGCCTTTGTGTTGGGGCGGAATGCCTTTTCAATCTCTTCGGCCGGAGCATCGGCATCCACAAAAGTTACCTCTATTCCCATTTTCTTCAGGGTAACGGCAAAAAGGTTGTATGTGCCGCCGTAGATTGTTGTTGCCGAAACAAAGTGGTCGCCTGCCTGGCAAATATTGAGTATGGCGTAGAAATTTGCAGCCTGCCCCGACGAGGTCATCACCGCGCCTACACCGCCCTCAAGGGCGTTTATTTTTGCGCCTACTGCATCAACGGTGGGGTTCTGCAGGCGGCTGTAGAAGTAACCACTGTCCTCAAGGTCGAAGAGTCGCGCCATCTGTTCGCTTGTCTCGTATTTGAATGTTGTGCTCTGGAAAATGGGCAATACACGGGCCTCGCCCTTCTTGGGCTGCCATCCGCCCTGCACACATAGTGTTCCGGTATTTAGTTTCTTTGTCATAATATCACAGTTTTTCTTTAAATATGTTGCGAAGATAGTGAGAAACTGTGAGAAATCGGTAACAGCGCTGTAAAAATATTCCTTCTTCTTTCGGGACGGTTAAGGTGAATCGTTTTATCATAATTCATTAATTCTTTCTATAAGAAAATCTTCAATGTTTATATATTGTATCCCTTTTTCATCTATCCAAGGCATGATATTGTCGCGTACTACAACTATTTTTGTATAAGAATCGTCAATCCTGTTCAGGGAGTTTATTTCTTGCTGCCGTTTTTCCTCATCGGCAACGGTTAATGCTGATTGGATATAATAACGCTTGTCTGTTTTGTTGACAACAAAATCCACTTCAAGTTGTGTCCTTATCTTTTTCCCATTTTCATTAGTATAGTTATATTCCACCACGCCCACATCAACATTAAAGCCGCGCGCAATGAGCTCATTGTAAATAATATTCTCCATTATATGATTCTCTTCTTGCTGTCGGAAATTAAGACGTACATTCCTCAATCCGATATCAGTGAAATAATATTTCAATGGAGTATCCTCATAAAAAGGGTATTATTGCGGTTATCCGCATTTTTACCCCGCAAGGATAGTAAAAACTGTGAGAAATCGGTAGCGGCGCTGCAATAAATTATTGGCAACACTCCTTAAAATTAACCTGAGTTCGACATAAAATTTTCGCTATAAATTGTGTGTTTGTATAGTGTTTGTCATTCTATATTTGCAGAAAGAAACGAAGATAGCGAGAAATCGCTATCTTC
>JAUNQV010000074.1 GCA_030535995.1 Bacteroidales bacterium | reverse complement strand
GTGTTATGTAGCGGTCATCTGTTATACCTCCGTTCTCGGCCTGTTTCATGTGGTAACGGCTTGCAAGCAGGTGATAGTTGTAGCGGTCGCTCCTGTAAAAGGAGAAGAGCGAGAAGTTCATGAGTGCACTTGCCTGGTTGTCGTATCGTCCACGGGCATAAAGATAGTCGAAGAGGAAGCCTGCACCGAATTTTTTGCCGGCATTGGTGGTGAAGTATGCCCTGAAGCGGTCGTCTCCGTCGACCTTGTTGCCCGAAGAGTGGTATGTAAGGTTTGTATAAGGCGATTTCGTGTCGGTGAAGATAAACCTGTCGGGCGTGGTGTAGAAATAGTCGTATGGTGCTACAAAATCGAATGTGGTGTCAGTCGGCCTGTTGAAGAATATTCTGGTGAGTCGTGGAGTTCCCATGCTCCCGAGAAAGTTGAATTCACTGTATGTACCTTCGGTAAGGTGGCTGTTCTGGAACATGTGCTGCATGGTGTCGGCATCAATTGGTTTTACCTCTCCGAACTTGCGGTCAATCTTCCATTGATGTATCTCTTGGGGAACTCTCAACTCAACTTTTGATGAGTCTCTCTCGTTTTTCTTGAACGGGTTGAATGTTTCACCGCTGCCGAGCCCGGAGCCTACACTTCCTCCATCGAGCTGATGCTTCTGCAGATGCTGGGCAAAAACTGTCGCCGGCAGGGCAAAAAGTATTATGAACAGAATTTTCTTCATTATAATAGCTTCTAATTTATAAAGCGCAGGATGAATTCAAAGAACTTGAACGACATTGCGGTTATCCCGGCGTAGAAAAAGAGGTTGCTGTCTGCAAGCCACATGATGAATGTCGCTGCTGTTGCAATCAGGAACAGTATGTTAAGTATATACCGTATTTTGTATATTGTATTCACTGTTTTATTTTGAATTAAGTTTCTTCGATAACTCTTCTACAAGGCTGTTCTTCAGGTCAATTGTCTTGCGGCGGAATTTACCTTCAAATTTTTTCAGGCCTCCTTTGTCGTTGAATGCGTTGTTGTCGGTTATCCACTCCTCGGCTTTCATTTTTATACCGCCGTTCTCATCCTCGTCGTCATACCAGTATGTAATGCGCGACATGTTGAATGTGCAGTAGCCATCGTGGGGAGTAAGTGTGAGGTAGTAGTATATTCTTGCACGGCTCAATACAAAGAATGTGTTCTTGAATACTATATACTCTTCGCTTTTTATAATTGGCACAGCCGGTGTCTCGTCAAATCTTTTTGCCGAAATAACTGTAGGTTTAACAAACCTTGTAGCCAACCACTCATTCGCTTTTTCAAGAATTTGTGCAGCGGTCAGTCCTTCAGCCTTTATATCTGTTTCAAAAGTCACTTTGCCGTTCACAACAGGTACCATGCCTTCTTTGTATTGTGGCTCTACTGTCTTGTCTTTTTTCTTGAACAGCTGTGCCGAAGCGGCTGAAACGGTCATAACAAGAGCGATGAGCAGAATTAATTTCTTCATATTTCTAATAATATTATATATTTCTTTGCGAAGATAATACAAAAGTAAAAAGAATGCAAGTTTAAAGCGCTGCTCAAACAACCCTTTGTGTGTTACAAGCTGTTAAAAATCTTATTGCGAAACTGTAATGGCGTCTCTACTGTCAATATCCACGGCACGTGTAGGCTTGTAATTGCAAAAACAAAGGTTACTTTTTGCAATTACACACGAGTTGTATTATTTTTGTGCTGTAATTGTTTTGCTATGAAAGAGAATACAAAGAAAAATATCAAATTGGTGATTATGAACCTGTCGGCGATGCTGGCTGTAGTCATTGTGCTGCCATATCTTGTCCTGTTGTGGCTCGATAGCTACACTCACCACGGCGAGGCCTATTCGGTACCCGATGTATGCGGAATGCAGCTCGAAGAGGCCAAGGAACTTCTTCGCAAGAATAACCTCGACCTTGAGATTGTCGATTACAAATACAAAAAAGGTGCTGCGGAGAATGAGGTTGTCGAGCAGTCACCTGTTGCCAATGCCAAGGTAAAGGAGGGGCGCAAGATAATGTTGACAATGAGCTCATCGAGCAAGCCTATGGCTGTAGTGCCGAGTGTTGTCGACAACAGCTCGCTACGCGAGGCCGAGGCCCGTCTCAAAGCGGCCGGCTTTGTAATTGCCGATGTGGTTACTATAAAAGGTGAAAAGGACTGGGTATATGCTGTAAAGTACAATGGCCGTGAACTGTCTAATGGAGAGAGTATTCCACGTGAGGCAAGTCTTGTGATTGTCGTAGGTAGCGGAGAAGAGAAAATTGTTGAGGAGGTTGTCATAGATGAGGGATATTTTGAATAAGGCAATGGCAGGTATTGAAGATATCGAAGATTTTGACGGGCTTGACGACGGGTTTGAGGTAGAGGAAACTCTCTTTAAGGAGGCGCGTGTGGTTGCCGACAAGGGGCAGGCCCCTATAAGGCTCGACAAGTTTCTCATTGACCATCTTGCCAACACATCGCGCAGCAAAATACAGCAGGCAGCCGATGCCGGCGCAATAACTGTAAACGGGCGCGTGGCAAAAAGCAACTATAAGGTAAAGCCCGGTGATGAGGTGGTTGTGACATACAACACTCCAGCCTATGATAACACAATTGTTCCCGAGGAAATTCCGCTTGATGTGGTTTATGAAGACGATGTGCTCATGGTGGTAAACAAACCGGCCGGTCTTGTAGTGCATCCCGGTTGTGGAAATACCCATGGTACATTAATCAACGCTGTGGCATGGCATCTCAAAGATAATCCCGAATTCGACCCCAATGACCCGCAGGTGGGGCTTGTACATCGCATAGACAAGAATACATCGGGTCTTCTGGTTGTTGCCAAGAGTGCGCATGCAAAGGCGCATTTGGGAATGCAGTTCTTCAATAAGACGACAAAAAGAACCTATAATGCTGTTGTCTGGGGGGCTGTAAAGGATAATAGCGGTACCATTGTAGGCAATATTACCCGAAACCCGAAAAACCGTCTGCAGATGTGTGTGTCGTCCGATGCTTCTGTAGGAAAATATGCCGTAACACATTATAGGGTGCTTGAACGGTTGAGTTATGTGTCATTGGTCGAGTGTAATCTTGAAACAGGCCGTACGCATCAGATAAGGGTGCACATGAAGCATATCGGGCATGTGCTGTTCAATGACGATGTATATGGTGGTGATGAGATACTTCGCGGTACCAATTTCAGCAAATACAGCCAGTTTGTGCGTAACTGTTTCAAGTTGTGTCCGCGACAGGCTCTGCATGCAAAGACCTTGGGCTTTGTACACCCGGTAACAGGTAAAGAGATGTTTTTCGATTCTGAATTACCGCAGGACTTTGTGTCTATGCTCGATGCATGGCGCAGGTATTCGGGTGCGAGTGCCGCATTTGCCGAAGAGTAGTATTCCCTGTTCCGCTTTTTTGTTTTAGGGAAATTCCTACGGCTCTTTAGGGAATTTGCTTGTGCTGCTTCATGGAATGTTTTATTTCTTTGCAATGAAAAATAATTAAACCATGAAAAAGATATCAATTTTGCTTTTTGCTTTTACGCTTGCGTTTCAGCCGGTGTGTGCCGATGCTGCGGTTTCAAATGTGAGAGTATATGCGGGCAACTGCGTGGCCGAAAGAAGACCCGGCGATAATTATAGGGAAAGACCTATAAGTAGAAAAGAGTTCAAGCAGTTGTGCGGCTTCTTGAAAGATGAGTCGTTTGACGACGGAAAGCTTGTTCTTGTAAAAGTTGCATGCATGGGTTGCTATTTTACATCGAAGCAGTGTGCACAAATGCTCTCTTGTTTTACGTTCGAAAAAAACAGGTTGGCGGCTTTGGAAATAATGCTGCCAAGAATTATGGAGCTTCGTGATGCTGAAAATATTCTGGAAGAGTTCTCCTTTAAATCGGATAGGGAGAAGGCTGCCGCAATGCTTTTACGTGCAGCGAGGTAGGTCAATCTATTTTAAGGCTTTCGAGTTTGAGGGGTTCGCCGTTGAAAATGTTTATGTCGACTTTGCGCCCTATTCCGGGTAGTCGCCCTTTGTCGGAGCATTGCCAGAATGTCCAATTCTGCTCAACTTCGAGCGAGTCGACATAGTAATGTGCAATCCATGTGGGAAAGCGGTCGAAATATCTGTCGTCGAGGTATCGTGCCTTGTATTTCTTGCCTGAATATATGATAGGCTTTACTCCATAGTGCTCCTCAATCTTGGCTATGAAAATCTTCAGTTCCTGCATGAAGAGTGTCTTGTTCTCGGGTTTCTCCTCTACATCGACCATTGGCGGGAGGTCGCCTTTTTCAAGTTTTACATTCTTTATGAACCAGTTTGCCTGTGCAAGGCCGGTGGAGTGGGTGCCGAAGTAGTGGTATGCACCTCTTGTGAAGCCGTTTTTCTTTGCTCCGCTCCAGTTCTCTTCGAACCGGGGGTCCTTGTGATCGCTGCCCTCACTGGCTTTCATGTATATAAAAGAGACAGGGGAGTCCTTGGGGTTGTGCTTCTTGAGTTCTGCCCAATCTATTTCGCCTTGGTGGTGCGAAATGTCGAGTCCGTAAACGGAGTATCCCTTTGGAATACAGGTCTCGTAAATCCTCACTCCATTGCATGGGGTGAAACGGTATATTATGTTTTTCAGGGCAAAATGGTAGACAAAGAACAGGGCTATAGCTGTAATTACTGTAGATATTGCTATATATTGCCAACGTGGCATTTCGCGCTTTCTGGAGCGTGTTGATGAACGGCGGGCGGAAGTTGTCTTCCGTCCGCCGGTTCTTTTTGTTATTTTTTTTGCATCAGCCATCAAATGCCTGCAAAAACATTATTTCTGCTGCTCAAGAGCCAGTGTCTTGGTTGTCTGGTCGCAAACCTCTGACGGGCCAAAGTACTGGATAGGGCCGGGATATACATAGCATGTCTCCTTTGCCCACAACTCTCTGTTTGCTGCGAAAGTTTTGAACGGTGCACCGTTGAGGTCTACAAGGGCCTTCTGGATAACGGGCTTCATCTCGCCATGACGACGCTCCATGTTCATCATCATTGTGATGGGGATACCGCCGGCAACCCATTCGGCTGCAGGAGCTGTTGTGTTGCGTACCGATGACATGTAACCTGTCTTTCCTGCTGCAATAAGCTGTGCTGCATTGTAGCCGAGTGCATAGCAGTAGTCGGCATCGTAGTTCGAAGGTGCTGCGCAACGTCCCTCGTAACCGAAGAAGTGATGCTGTGCATTGAACTTGCCAACATACTTACCCTCTGCTTTCCATGCTGCAAGCTTGCCGGCAACCATCTCCGAGAGAAGTTTCTCTGTCTCGATGAGCGATACCTGTACGTTGCCGTGAGGGTCGCGGTCCATTGTCAGCTGGCGTGCAACACCTGCAGGGAGGCTTGCGTAAACGGCTGCATTGTCCTTTGAAAGCTGGTCGATGATGTACTGACGCTGCTCCTCGGGTGCAACGGCTGCATACTCCTCGCCCTTGTGTGCCAAGAGGTCGTTGAGCTCTGCGATGAGTGCCTTCATTGCAGGAACGAACTCGATAAGGCCTTCGGGAATAAGTACTGTACCGAAGTTGTTGCCTGCTGCCGCACGGTCGGCAACAGCCTGTGCTATTGATGTTACGATATCGTCAAGTGAAAGGGCTTTCTGCTCAACCTCCTCCGAGATGATGCAGTAGTTGGGCTGTGTCTGCAATGCGCACTCAAGAGCAATGTGAGAAGCCGAACGGCCCATGAGCTTGATGAAGTGCCAGTATTTCTGTGCAGAGTTACAGTCGCGCTGTATGTTGCCGATAACTTCGGAATAAACTTTACATGCTGTGTCGAAACCGAATGATGTCTCGATGTATGCATTCTTCAAGTCTCCGTCGATGGTCTTGGGGCAACCGATGACCTGAACGCCGGTGTTCTTTGCTGCATAGTACTCTGCAAGCACACATGCGTTGGTGTTGGAGTCGTCACCGCCGATGATTACAAGAGCCTTGATGTCGAGCTTCTTGATAATCTCAAGTCCCTTGTCGAACTGTTCTGTCTTTTCGAGTTTTGTACGGCCTGAACCGATGATGTCGAAGCCGCCGGTGTTGCGGTACTCGTCCATAAGCTCGGCTGTAATCTCAATGTACTTGTGGTCAACAAGACCTCCGGGGCCCATGAGGAAACCATAGAGACGGCTTCCGGCATTGAGCTTCTTCACTCCGTCAAAAAGGCCGGCAATTACATTGTGTCCACCGGGAGCCTGGCCGCCTGAAAGGATAACACCGACATTGATTGCAGGGAGAGATTTCTCCTCACCGCCCTTCTCGAATGTTACGATGGGTAGGCCGTATGTGTTGGGGAACATGGCTTTGATAGCCTCCTGGTCTGCCACCGACTGGGTTGCAGCACCCTCACAAAGTTTAACTGTCTCGGTAAGTGCTTGAGGCAGTTTGGGCTGGTATGCAGCCCTTGCTTTTTGCAATGCGCTTATCTTCATACTTTTTGAATATATAATTATATTAAAGTTGTTCTGTCCGGAACTATTGGCAAATTTCGCTTTTTTTTATGAATTTTGAAAATGGTTTTGCCTTTTTTCTCTTCCGACCGGTCAAATTATTATATTTCGTTGCAGTATATTGTATTTTTCACAAGAATTCACTACCTTTACAAATGATTTGTTAAACTAATTATTTGAATTATGGCAAGCAGAAGAAATTTGAAAAAGGTTATTACATTTGTTGTTGATGAATTGGCTACAGAGGCTTTTCTTATGTCCTACGATGCAAAAGGCGATACAGAGGCATGGGTGAACCTCTTCAATAAGATATTCAGCCTCAATAATGATTATATTGCCCGTGTCAGTCATGTTGAGCCCGGTATGTCGGCAAGAAAGTATTTCAATGCCTTGTGTGACTCTTTCAATGCCGATGCAAAGGTTATACTCGACGAGGTTGCACAGTTGGCAGCAAAAAAATAAGAATCTATGTTCAAACGACTGGCAATTATAGTTGTCTGTTTATTGGAGATAGCGGTTCTATCGGCGCAGAATGTCGATAGAACCGTTGCTCGTTCCGTGTCCGACTATTTCAAAGGCTACAAGTCGCTGCGCACAGCATTGAAATATCCGGGGCTCGACCGTCGCCGTAACAATATTGTCATAAACAGCTCGGCAAAAAAAATT
Source organism: Bacteroidales bacterium (assembly GCA_030535995.1). Classification (GTDB taxonomy): domain Bacteria; phylum Bacteroidota; class Bacteroidia; order Bacteroidales; family Bacteroidaceae; genus HGM04593. Next base: position 3,508 of record JAUNQV010000074.1, on the reverse strand, counting down.
GTCATATATTCAAATGAGGCCTTCTTCGGGCAGGCTTTCACTCCCGGGGTGGTCGATACGGTTTACAGTGAGTTACGCAAGCTTTTTCCAAGCAAATACAGCAAGTACGGTTTTGAGGTGGTATATAACGGTCTTCCTATAGATATATGTATCCCTAATATATACCGGAAAAAGGATATTGATGAGGAGAGGCTGTGGGGAGATATCGATTATGAAGGAGAGCCTTGGGTAAAGAATATCTCCCGTCCATATACAGCCAAGCATGGTCTTGAGGGGCGGCATATAGCTCTGTGGCAGAGCCATGGGCGCTATTATTTTGCCGAGAAGGATATATGGAAATGGCAGCGTCCTTCGCTCTATTGTACAACGGAAGACCTGTTTACCCAATCGGTAGTAGTTCCTCTGCTCATGCCAATGCTTGAAAACGCCGGAGCTCTTGTATATACTCCGCGTGAGCGCGATTGGCAGCCCAATTGTGTCATTGTCGACAACGATGCATCGATGCCGGGTTCCTATTACAGTGAGCAGAACGGCAAATCGGTCAAATGGTCTGCTGTAGAGACCGGTTACATGCCCAAAGACAGTGTGTATGTCGACAAGGATAATCCTTTTGCTTGCGGAACATCGCGTGTGGTGGCTACAACCACAGGTTCAAAGAGCAATGAGGCAACGGCAGTGTGGACACCGCTTGTGCCTGTCGACGGCAATTATGCCGTTTATGTGGCATACCGCACTTTCAAGAATTCGGTTCCCGATGCCATGTACACGGTAAAGCATAGTGGTGGAGCGACAGTGTTTCATGTCAACCAGAGAATGGGTGGCGGAACATGGGTTTACATAGGCACCTTTCATTTCAAGGCCGGCGATTCCTCGCAAGGCGTAATACTTTCGGGTAAGAGTAAACATAAAGGCGTTGTCAGTGCCGATGCGGTGCGCTTCGGTGGCGGAATGGGCAATGTGGCCCGTGGCGACTCCATTATGCACACAAGTGGTTTGCCACGTTATCTTGAGGCTGCACGTTACAACCTGCAGACAGGCGGCTTCCCCTATGAGGTATATTCGGTATACGAAGGTGAAGATGATTATCGCGATGATATAAATTGCCGTTCCCATGCGGTCAATTATCTATCGGGCGGTTCGGTCTATAACCCCGATACAACAGGCCTTAATGTGCCGCTGGAGCTATCATTCGGTTTCCATTCCGATGCCGGGTATTCTAAAGACGATGCAATAGTCGGCTCATTGGGCGTGGTTACTACAAGGTACAATGGGGATACTCTTGCCACCGGCCGTTCGCGTTATATGTCGCGCGACCTGGTCTCTTACCTGCTCAACAATGTGCAGGAAGACCTGACTGTTCATTATGGCAAGCGTTGGCCGGTGCGTGGCATTCTCGACAGAAGCTACAGCGAGAGCCGCCAGCCTTTGGTTCCGTCGGTGATATTCGAGTCCTTGTCGCACCAGAATTTTGCGGATATGGTCTATGGCCACGACCCTAACTTCAAGTTCATTCTGGCAAGGTCGGTCTATAAATCCCTGTTGAAACATCTTTGCTATGTACATGGCGATAAATATGTTGTGCAGCCTCTGCCGGTGACCGATTTCTCGGTTCAGCTGTCGAAAGACGAAAAGTTTGCGACATTGCGTTGGAGGCCTGTCAATGACCCTCAAGAACCGACTGCGAAGGCAACCGCTTATGTTGTGTATACAAAAACGGCTGATGGCGGGTATGATAATGGAACTGTGGTGGATGAACCTTCTTGTACAATAGCCGTGTCGGAGGGTGTGATGTACAGTTTCAAAGTTGCCGCACTGAATGAAGGTGGGCAAAGCTTGCCGTCGGAAGAACTTTCGTTGTATGTTGCCGGCGGCAAGGCGCCTCATGTGCTTGTGGTCAACTGCTTCCACCGTTTAAGCGGTCCTCATGCAGTTTCAAATGCGGCCAATGCCGGTTTTGATATGGATATAGACCCGGGTGTGCCGTATATCATGACTCCCGAGTATTGCGGTCCGCAACTCGATTTCTCAAGAGAGAATATTGGTTCGGAGAATGGTCTTGGGCTCAGCGGCAATGATTATGAAGGAATGCTTGTTGTAGGTAATGCCTTCAACTATCCGGCCGTGCATGGCAAGGCGCTGGCTGCTAATGGCATAACATTTGTTTCGTGCAGCAGTACGGCTGTAATGAACGGTACTGTTGAACTTGAGGGCTTCGATGTGGTAGACCTTATCGTGGGTGTTGAGAAACAAGGAGCGACAGGTTCTTATCTCGGTGGATACAAACGCCCCTATAAGGCTTTTCCATCGGAACTGCAGAGCAAGGTGAGGGAGTATTGTTCAGGTGGAGGAAATCTCTTTGTGAGCGGCGCCTTCATAGCCAGTGATATGATGAAGAACAAGAAAGATAAGGCCTTTATACGCGATGTCCTGCGCTTCGACTATGGTGGTTCTGTTACAGACCTCTCTGAGACAAAAATCTCCGGTTCAGGTCTAGAACTCGATATTCCAAGAAGGGTAAACGAGCGCACGTATGCTGTTTCGTGCCCCGATATTCTTGTTCCGCTTGACAATGCTTTTGTCTCTTTTGTCTTCGACGATTGCCGCGAGAGCGCAGGAGTTGCTTATGTGGGCGATTACAAAGTTCTTTCAACCAGTTTCCCCTTTGAAACGGTTGCAGGTGAGCAGAAGCGTGCTAAACTTATGGGTGCGATAATGCGTTTCCTGAAATAGTTATATTTGTTGTTATTGTTATATTTTACTTTGTTAAATTGGATTATAGTCTGCAATTTTCTGCATTTAACATTGAGAAAATGCTCAATAATAATTATAAATCAATCTCGAAATAAATTTGGATGGCTTCTGAAAATTACCTTGTAAAAACTTTGCCATTCTAAAAAAAAAGAGTAATTTTGCAAGCTGAATAGCGTAAAGTACTTTTTTGACTAGAACATATAAAAATATAAGACGATGAAAAGAACATTCCAACCCTCTAACAGAAAGAGAAAGAACAAACACGGTTTCCGTGAGAGAATGGCCACAAAGAACGGCCGTCGCGTATTGGCAGCCCGTCGTGCTAAAGGACGTGCAAAGTTGACAGTTTCTGACGAGTACAACGGCAAGAAGAAGTAATTGCAAGTGTCAGGCATCGCCTGTCAAAATAAAGTATTGCAACAAAGAGCGCTGTGTGATTCACACAGCGCTCTTTGTTTGCGGTGCCGTAATAGTGGTTAAGTAGCAAAAAGGTGTGGATTTTATGAGTGCAATGCAATTATTTTATCGCACTCACTTACCATCAAACTTTATCGGTGACGGATATTTGAAAAGTTGTATAGCAATGGTAATTTTAAAAGAGAAACCGGCACTGTCAAAATCACAATTCAATGCCGGTGGAATTCATGATCAAGCGAGGACATGTCTGCAGTGCGGCAGCGTTATCTTTTATTATAACGCTGGACCGCACAAGTTCCGGAGCGCATGAATTCCAGCGACCAGCATTGAATGGCAAGTA
>JAUNQV010000013.1 GCA_030535995.1 Bacteroidales bacterium | reverse complement strand
GTAAATATTCAAGCCGAGGATTTCTGTTTAAAAATCCTCGGCTTGAACTCCGAAATAATGTTTTTACTTTTCGGGATGTGCTATAAGATATTCCGCTATCTGCACTGCATTGAGCGCTGCTCCTTTCTTTATCTGGTCACCCACAACCCACATGAGTATGCCGTTAGGGTTAGTGAGGTCTTTACGTATGCGGCCTACATACACCGGGTCCTGACCGGCAAGGAACAGAGGCATTGGATATACCTTCTCCTCGGGATTGTCCATGAGTATGAGCCCCTCGCCCTCGGCAATGGCACAACGTACAGCCTCGACGGTGAGCGGTTCCTCGGTCTCTATCCACAGCTGCTGCGAGTGTGAACGCAAGGCCGGTACACGGACACACTGCGCACTGACCTCAATGTCGCTATGCATTATCTTGCGTGTCTCGTTAAACATTTTCATCTCCTCCTTGGTGTAGCCGTTGTCGGTGAATACATCAATTTGAGGTATTACGTTGAATGCAAGCTGGTATGCGAATTTCTCAACTGTAGGTTCCTCGCCTGCAAGCACCTGGCGATACTGCTCATAGAGCTCGGCCATGGCGGCTGCGCCGGCACCGCTTGCGGCCTGATAGGTAGATGCATGCACACGCTTGATGTGAGAGAGGCGCTCTACAGCCTTCAGTGCAACAACCATCTGAATTGTTGTACAGTTAGGGTTGGCAATGATGTTGCGCGGACGGTTATAGGCATCTGTGGGGTTAACCTCGGGCACGACAAGAGGAACATCGCTGTCCATGCGGAAGGCACTTGAGTTGTCTATCATCACAGCACCATGCTTGGTAATAGTCTCGGCAAACTCTTTGGAAACGCCACCGCCGGCCGACACGAAAGCATAATCTACACCCTCGAAATCGTCGTTATGTTTAAGTTCCTTTACAACATAATCAACACCACGGAAGTTATACACCTGTCCTGCGCTGCGCGCCGAACCGAAAAGCACTAGTTCATCGAAAGGAAAATTCCTCTCGTCGAGAACGCGAAGGAACTCCTGTCCTACCGCTCCGCTGACACCTACAATTGCTATTTTCATTATTTCAATTATTGAATTTCCACCTGTTTACAAACCAACCGGCAATGCCTGAATGGTTACTGCCGGCAAAATTACTTAAAAAAACATATACATATACCTGTAGCATGCTATTTTTTTGTACTTTCGCAATAAATAATACTGCATAAATGCATTTATGATACATATTTATGGCTGGTGATTGGTTACAAAGAGGCAGGCTGCTCATTGGAGAGGAGAGGCAACAGAGGTTAGGGAATGCCCGCTTGCTTGTTGTGGGGCTGGGAGGTGTAGGCTCTTGGGCCGCAGAGATGTTGTGCCGTGCCGGGATAGGCTCACTGACCATCGTTGATGCCGATGCCGTAGACCTCACTAACGTAAACAGGCAGATGCCGGCACTCTCGACAACGGTTGGAGAACCGAAATGCAATGTCGTGGCCGAGAGGTTGCGCGCAATAAACCCCGGAGCAGAGATTATTGTAAAGCAGATGTTCGTTAACGGTGAGAATATCCCGCAACTGCTCGATGAGGGAGGCTTCGACTATGTAGCCGATGCCATCGACACGATAGAATCCAAGGCAGCACTCATAAGATGCTGCTGGGAACGGGGAATAAAGATTGTTTCGAGCATGGGGGCAGGAGCAAAAGGCAATATTGCGGATATCCGTATGGGCGACCTGTGGAAAAGCGAACACTGCACGCTGGCCAAGAACATGCGCCGTACACTACGCGAGTACAGGGGAATATACACCCTACCTGTTGTTTACAGCATGGAGCAGCCACGCAAAGAGGCAATAGTGCCGAACCCCGAGGGGGGAAAACCCATCATTGGTTCAATCGCCTACCTGACAGCCACATTCGGCTGTTACATGGCAGAACACATAATTAAAAATTTATGATTGAAATTAAAGACCTTACAAAGAATTTCGGGAACTTGAAGGTTTTAAAAGGGGTGAACCTCAATGTGACAAAAGGAGAGGTTATAAGCATCGTAGGCCCAAGCGGAGCCGGAAAGACCACCTTGTTGCAGCTCATAGGCACACTGGACAAACCTACGGGCGGAAGCATACGTTTCAACGGCGAAGAGCTGGTAAAGATGAGCGAGAAGAGGCTGTCGGCATTCCGCAACAGGCACATCGGGTTTGTATTCCAGTTTCACCAGCTGTTGCCGGAATTCACGGCGCTGGAGAATATAATTATACCGGCCCTCATTGCAGGGCGTGACCGCAAAGAGAGCGAAAAGGAGGCATTGGAGCTGCTGGAGACAATGGGACTTAAAGAGCGCGCACACCACAAGCCCGCAGAGATGTCGGGCGGCGAAAACCAGCGTGTTGCCGTTGCGAGGGCGCTTATAAACCACCCCGATATAATACTGGCCGACGAGCCCTCGGGCAGTCTTGACAGCCATAACAAAGAGGAACTGCACAAGCTGTTCTTCGACCTACGCGACAAGTTCGGACAGACCTTCATAATAGTTACCCACGACGAGAAACTCGCTTCATTCACCGACCGGACAATACACATGGTTGACGGAGTTGTTACCGATAAATAGTTAAAAAATATTAAAGAAGGGTATACGGTTTAACCTTTTCACAAAAACAGTGTCATAAAGACAGATGGGCTTTATTGCTCATTGTTTTTCAATGTTTGTCTCTGCAGCTCCTGCCCCGGCGGGGGCTGTATTGGCAAAAAACCGAATGTGATACAATAAACGCCAAACCAAAAGAAAGATGAAAAAGTTACTGTTCTGCATTATTGCAACAATTATTGCCACAGTTTCAATGGCACAGGATGGTGCACCCCGCCATAGAGAGAGAAGAGAGTTCAACCCCGAAGAGTTTGCGAAGAGACAAACCGAGCGCCTGCACAGCGTGCTTCAGCTCGACAGCATACAGTACCAGGCAGTGTTCCTTATAAACTATGCCGATGCGCAGACAATGCAGGACAGCATGAAAGCACGACGCGAACGCGCCGAGAAGTTGCGCGCCAACGGTGAAAGGCCAAAACGCATGAAGCCGAGCGAGGAGGAGATGAAGGCGCGCATGGAACTTGAGAAACAGCGCCGCGAGGTTCGCGATGCACAGATGAAACAGATACTCACACCCGAGCAGTATGAGAAATATATAAAATACTGCGAAGATAAAGCAAAAAAGGGTGGAAGAGGTGGCAAAGGGCGCCATCGTAGAGGAAGAAGATGATTGAAAGAGCATTATATAAATGACACTCTGTGAGCTCACAGAGTGTCATTTATATAAACCTTTTTGTCAACGCCTTGACCGGCAACCACACAGCCATAAACCCCACAGCCAGAACTGTCACAAAGACAAGAGCAACATCGGCAAATTCAACCTCCACCGGGTAGCTGCTCACAACAAAGTCATCGCCACCGCCCATTGATATAAAGCCGAACTGCTGCTGCAACAGGCAGAAAAGCAGACCAAGGATAACACCCGAAACTGCACCGGCAGCCGATATTATGCAACCCTCAAAGACAAATATGTTGGATATTACAGAGGTATCGGCACCAAGGCTACGCAATGTGTTCATGTTATCGCGCTTCTCAATTATAAGCATGGAGAGGGAACCTATTATATTGAAACAGGCCACAAGCAGTATGAATGAGAGGAATATATAGGAGATAAGCTTCTCAACCTGCATGACCTTGTATATATCGCGCTGTTGCTCGTAACGGTCCTGCACAACAAAGCCCTCGCCAAGAATTGAAGCTACATTCTCTTTTACCTCGTCAATATCTTCACCGTCCCTCACTTTTATATCCATGGACGTGACCTCACTCCCGCCTCGGCGGAATATCTCACGGGCAAAAATGTCGGAGGTTATTATGTAGCCGGCATCGTATTTGGGTTGGTTGAGCATGAAGACAAGACCCGAAGAGAGTAATTTTGCCCTCTTGAAATTGCTTGCCGGGATAGTTAGGTTTACCTTTCCCTTTCTGTTTGGCGCAAACACCTCAAGAGGCGTAGTGAAATATACTCCACAATTCAGTTGCTGCATAAGTTCTGCTCCCATTATCGCGTAGCTGTTAATGCCATCGTAGAGGATAAGTTCACCATTGCCATAAAGGATATCGCCAAAGCCGCTCATCCGGCAGAAACTCTCATCGACACCCTTTATTGTAGCCATAACCTGCCGGCCACCATACTGCACCATAGCAACATCCTCGACACTGAATGAGACAGCCGATACCGAAGGAAGGGCAGCAACTTGTGCTACCGCAGCGCTGTTCTTGTCGAAGCTCTTGCCCTGTACCACTGTAACCTTGACATCGGGGTCCATAGCAGTGAACTGCTTGGCAACAACTCCTTGAAAACCGTTGAAAACAGAAAGGGTGCAGACCATTGCCACCGTTGCCAGTGCCACACCGGCTACAGCGACTCCCGAGATTATATTGATTACCTGATGGCGTTTGCGGGAGAATATATAACGCTTGGCTATATACAGCGAGAGATTCATCGGCTCACTCTCTCAACAGCTTGTCGATATTGTCGATATAATCGAGAGAATCGTCGATATAGAAGCGTATCTCGGGAATTATGCGCAACTGATGGCGCACTCTGTTGCCAAGTTCGAAACGTATAGCCTTTACATTGGTATTCAGGTGCTCGACAACCTCGGTTGCCTTTTCCGACGGGAACACACTCAAATATGCTTTTGCTATACCAAGGTCGGGGCTCACCCTTACGATGCTGACCGACACCATTATACCACGGTTCTCCTTTGCGAGTTTCAGCAGTATATCACTCAACTCCTTCTGTATCAGACGGGAGATTTTATTTTGTCTTGTACTGTCCATATTATTTCCGAATTATTTTTTTCTGATTATCGTGAGGCCGTCGCGCAAGGGAAGCATCACAACCTCTACCCTGCTGTCGGCACGAACATGGTCGTTGAAGGCCCTCACTCCGTTTGTCTGTGCATCCTGCCTCTCCTGCTCAATTACATGGCCATCCCACAGGGTATTGTCGGCAAGAATCCAACCGCCATCGTTGAGGTACTCCATGGCCATTTCGAAGTATTTTACATACTCGCGTTTGTTGCCGTCAATGAAGACAAGGTCGAACCTCTCGCCCAGTTCGGGAACTATCTCAAGAGCATCACCGATTATGAACTCGATTTTCGGAGCATGCTCCGAGCCATTTATCCACCTGCGGGTAAAATCTTCAAGTTCATCCTCCACCTCAAAGGTAAAGAGCTTGGCACCTGGTTCAAGCCCCTCTGCCATACAGAGTGCCGAATAGCCAGTAAAAGTTCCTATCTCAAGCACACGCGAAGGCTTTATCATCTTTACAAGGAATTTTAGAAACCTGCCTTGAACCTGGCCCGACGCCATCTGCGGCGCAAGGATTTCTACATGCGTCGCACGGAAAAGGCGATAGAGATAATCGCCCTCGGGGCTGCTGTGAGCCGAGATATAATCATCGAGCAGAGTGGTCAGACTCATAATGTAACAAACGGTTGCCTTTCTGCTTGCGAAGATACAACATTTTAACGAGTGAGCCAAAAATGTTACCTGAAGCCAATGCAGGATTATTATATTTTTTACTATTTTCGTGGTTGTAAAAGCCCAGCGCATGCCTAACAAGAAGAAAGTCATAAACACAAAGGGTGCAAAATCACCCATGGCACGCTACCGTGCATATCTGCAGCTCGAAAAGTCGCTCAGCCCCAACACCGTGGAGGCCTATTTGAGCGACATTGACAAATTTGCACAATTCAACGGAGGGCATGAGAGGCTCACCAAAGCTACTGTTGCAGAGATAAGGGAATTCCTTGCAACGCTTGTAGAAGCCGGCATAAACCCACGCTCCCAAGCCAGGTTCCTCTCCTCTTTGCGCTCATTCTACGGCTTCCTGAAACTTGACGGGTACACCGAAGAAGACCCGACAGAACTTATCAAATCACCCAAAACCACAATGCGGTTGCCCGAGGTTCTTACCCTGCAGGAAATTGACGACATGATAAATGCCATAGACCTCTCGAAAGCCGAGGGGCAGAGAAACAGGGCCATGATTGAGATGCTCTACAGCTGCGGACTGCGCGTTTCGGAACTATGCGGGCTGAAGAAATCGGATTTATACCTTGAAGAACAGTTTATAAGGGTAACAGGCAAGGGAGACAAGCAACGCCTTGTCCCCATCTCGGGACGCGCCATAGCCGAACTTGAATTTTACTTTGCGGAAAGAAACAAAATAGCCATAAAACCCGGATACGAGGATTATGTATTCATCAGTGCAAGGCTTAAGAAACCGCTTTCCCGGATAATGGTATTCCACTTCATAAAAGAGCTTGCCGCTACTGCAGGAATAAAGAAAACCATAAGCCCGCACACGTTCCGTCACTCCTTTGCCACACACCTGCTCGAAGGCGGTGCAAACCTGCGTGTAATACAGGCAATGCTGGGGCACGAAAGCATTTCCACAACCGAGATATACACCCACATCGACCGCACACGCCTGCGCGAGGAGATTATCATGCACCACCCGAGGAACATCAAGAACACAAACAAACGTGTTTAACACTGGCGTATATCATAAAATTTCTATAAAATTCATACAGCATCTTAATTATATTTTGTCATTTGGATTTGTAGAATTAACTTTGTTGCATAATATTGCACACAAACCGGAACAAAACATTTAAACAATACGAAAAATGCTGAAAAAGATTAATTTGCTGCTTGCACTGGCTACTGTAGTTATACTGGCCTCATGCAGTTCGAAGATGAAAGAGATGAAACCCGAGTTCTTCACAGTAACTCCGGGAGTACTTGAAGTGGTAGGCAGTGAAATACCCGTTGTAATAGACGGGAAATTCCCTGCAAAATTCTTCAACAAGAAATCGGTGCTGACAATTACTCCGGTTCTTAAATACGAAGGCGGCGAGGCTCTTGCCGAGCCTGCCACATTCCAGGGCACAAGCATACGTGGAAATGACCAGGTGATATCTTACGACAACGGCGGAAATTTCAGGATGAAGATGACATTCGACTACATTCCCGAAATGGAGGATGCCGAGCTGTATCTGCGTTTTGTCGTAAACAAGGGCAAAAAGACATACACCATACCCGAGGTCAAGGTTGCCGATGGCTGTATAGCGACATCGCAGCTCTACCGCCAGACTGCCGCTACAGCAAACATTGCAATGGGCGAAGATGCTTTCCAGCGCGTAATAAAGCAGGCAAAAGAGGCCAACATCATGTTCCTTATACAGCAGACAAACCTGCGCATTTCGGAGCTTAATTCCGACGAGATAAAAGAACTGAAAGCCGCTATTGCCGACATTGCCGCAAATTACGAGAACAAGGTGATTGACGGTGTTGAGATTTCGGCATACGCATCTCCCGATGGTGGTTTCGACCTTAATGCAAACATTGCTACCGGACGTGGAAACAACACCTCGAAGTTCGTCAAAGACGAGTTGAAAAAGGCACAGATAGACGGCTATGTAGACAGCGAATACACAGCCGAGGACTGGAAAGGCTTCCAGGAGCTTGTTGCAAAATCGGACCTCCCCGACAAGGAGCTTATTCTTCGTGTGCTCTCAATGTACAACGACCCCGAGGAGCGCGAACAGCAAATCAAGAACATATCTGCAGTATACAGTGAGCTCACAAGCGAAATTCTTCCACGCCTGCGCCGTGCAAGAATAACACTCAACTACCAGCTCATAGGACGCTCCGACGCACAGATTATGGAGCAATATGCAGCCGACCCCAAAAACCTCACACTCGAAGAGCTTCTCTACGCATCAATCCTTACCGATGACACAAAGAAGAAGGAAGAGATATTCAATACTGCAATAAAGTTGCACCCGGGCGACTACCGTGCATACAATAACCTTGGCGTTCTTGCATACAACCGTGGTGATTACAACACAGCTGCAAGCTATTTCACAAAAGCATCAAATGCCGATGCCAAAGCTCCGGAGGTGAAGATTAACTTCGGATACCTCGAACTGATGCAAGGCAACGTGGCAGAGGCTGACTCATACATAACTATGGGTGCCGGTTCAAAAGCCGGCGACGAGGCTCTCGGCAACCTCTACATTGCACAGGGAAGATACGGCTATGCTGCAAGCCAGCTCGAAGGATGCCACACAAACAGTGCGGCACTGGCACAGCTGCTGAACAAGGACTACAGCACAGCACGTACGACACTCGAGGCTATAAGCAATCCCGATGCAACAACCTACTACATCAAGGCTATTCTTGGAGCAAGAACATCTAATGTATCATTTATCTATGATGGTTTGAAGAATGCCATAAGACTCGACCCCTCAATGGCCAAGAAGGCTGCCAGCGACCTTGAGTTCAGAAAGTATGCCCAAGACAGTACATTCAAAGCGATAGTTGAATAATTGTGGAGAACAACATTATAAATGAGAAGATTGCGATGCTTGCACTTTCAAGAGTGCAGGCATCGCATCTTGTTCAAATGCGCCAGCTCATTGACATTGCAGGCAGTGCAAAAGAGATTATCGACAACGCGCACAACCTCGATGACATTATATCTGGTGCCACTCCGCAACTAAAAGCAGCAATAGGCGACAAAGAGACGATAGAACTCGCTGAAAAGGAGATGGAGTTCATCGAGAAGAACAACATAAAGCTCCTGCTCATAACAGACGACGATTACCCATACCGGCTTAAAGAGTGCCCCGACGCACCTCTTGTGTTGCAGTCAATGGGCAATGCCGACCTCAATGCCAAGCACATTGTGTCGATTGTAGGCACACGCCACGCAACAGAATACGGCAAAAGGGTTTGCGAAAGTTTCGTAACAGAGCTTGCCCACTCTATTCCCGACACGCTGATAATAAGCGGACTTGCATACGGAATTGACATTTGCGCACACCGTGCTGCACTTGAAGCAGGGCTACCTACCATCGGGGTGCTTGCACACGGGCTCGACCAGATATACCCCGGAACACACCGCATTACGGCGCGCAACATGCTTGAAAAAGGCGGCCTTCTGACAGAATTCATGAGCAAGACAAACCCACTGAAACAGTTTTTTGTACAACGCAACAGAATTGTTGCCGGAATGTCCGATGCCACCGTTGTTATCGAGTCGGCGGCAAGAGGAGGCTCACTCATCACAGCTTCGCTTGCAAGCAGCTATGCCCGCGATTGCTTTACATTCCCGGGCAGGGTATATGACCAATATTCGCAAGGCTGCAACGAACTTGTAGCCCACAACAAAGCCGCACTCATTACATGTGCCGACGATTTCATTAAAGCGATGAACTGGGAGGCAAAAAACAACAAAAAGAAGAAACTGGGCACACAGACAGAACTTTTCCCCGAGCTCACAAGTGAAGAGAAGGCTATTATAACAGCCCTTCAGAATAGCGACGAGGGGCTACAGATAAACCAGATGGTGATAATGCTCGACAAGCCGATAAACGAGCTGCTTCCACTGCTGTTTGAAATGGAGATGAAGGGGTATGTCAAGGCTGTTGCCGGCGGGTGCTACAGGGCGATAACAATGTAGTGTCGATTAGTTATTGTAAAAAGCGAAGCCCGGTAGCCTTTATCATAATCGGCAAGGCCAGTAGTAATAAAGCGAGCAACATCTTTCTCATTCTTACAATATTTATAATGCGATGATAACTATTTTTCTGCAAAATATTCCTATCTTCGCATAAAATTGATAACCGTATAATTTGATGAAGGAATTTGTTATATCGACAACAAAGAAAGAGACAGCAATTCTGGTGGGCCTGATAACTTCGACACAGAATGAGCGCAAGACAAACGAGTACCTCGATGAACTCGAATTCCTTGCGCAGACAGCCGGTGCCGAGGTAGTGAAACGGTTTACACAGCGCATAGACCATCCGCACCCTGTCACATACGTGGGCACGGGCAAACTGTCCGAGATTGCCGAGTATTTAGAGATGCTCAAAGACAGTGAGGATGAGATTGGAATGGTTATCTTCGACGATGAACTGTCGGCAAAACAGTTGCGCAATATTGAAAAAGAGCTGAAAATAAAGATACTCGACCGTACATCGCTCATTCTTGATATCTTTGCAATGCGCGCACAGACGGCACACGCAAAGGTTCAGGTTGAGCTTGCACAGTACAAATATATGCTTCCGCGTCTGCAACGACTATGGACACACCTTGAGCGCCAGGGCGGTGGCTCGGGCAGCGGTAGCGGAAAGGGCGGTAGCGTGGGATTGCGCGGCCCGGGTGAGACACAGCTTGAGATGGACCGCCGTATTATTCTGGGGCGAATGTCACTTCTCAAAGAACAGCTTGCACAGATTGACAGGCAGAAGAGTATTCAGCGCAAGAACCGCGGCAGGCTCATACGCGTGGCATTGGTAGGCTACACCAATGTGGGAAAATCGACCCTCATGAACCTGCTTGCCAAGAGCGAGGTTTTTGCCGAGAACAAGCTCTTTGCAACGCTCGACACCACCGTACGCAAGGTTATAATAGAGAACCTTCCGTTCCTGCTTTCCGACACGGTAGGTTTCATACGCAAACTCCCCACCGACCTTGTGGAATCGTTCAAATCTACGCTCGACGAGGTACGCGAAGCCGACTTGCTGTTACATATTGTAGATGTCTCGCACCCCGATTTCGAGGAGCAGATTGAGGTGGTGAACAAGACCCTTGCCGACCTTAACTGCGGTGACAAACCGATTATGGTGATATTCAACAAGGTTGATGCTTTCACATACGTGCAAAAGGACGAGGATGACCTCACCCCAAAGACACGCGAGAACATTACCCTCGAAGAGCTGAAAGAGAGTTGGATGGGAAAATTGGCCGACAACTGCCTCTTCATTTCGGCACGGGAAAAACAGAATATAGATACCCTTAAAGATATACTATACAAGAAGGTGTGCGAACTGCATGTGCAGAAATACCCATACAATGATTTTCTATACCAAACCTACGAGGAGGAAAACTGAAAAGTTTCGACAATGCCGGCAGCATCTTGTCAAGCGATATCGGTAAAAACCAATCATATAATATAAAACAATTGTAATTATGGCAGCAATTCCTGAATTCAAGTATGCCCACATGTTCCAGCATGGCGAGGACACAACCGAGTATTATCTCTTGACAAAAGAGGGTGTTTCGGTGGGCGAGTTTGAGGGCAAACCTATGCTTAAGGTAACCCCGGAGGCTTTGACACTTCTTTCACGTACAGCATTCCGCGATGTATCGTTCATGCTGCGTCGTGCACACAACGAACAGGTGGCAAAGATTTTGACCGACCCCGAAGCAAGTGACAACGACAAATATGTAGCTCTTACATTCCTGCGTAATGCCGAAGTTGCATGCAAAGGACAGCTCCCGCTCTGCCAAGATACCGGCACCGCTATAATCCATGGCGAGAAAGGCCAGCAGGTATGGACCGGTTTCTGTGACGAAGAGGCTCTCTCACGCGGCGTATTCGACACATACACACAGGAGAACCTGCGCTACAGCCAGAATGCCCCTTTGACAATGTACGACGAGGTGAACACAAAATGCAACCTCCCTGCACAGATAGACATTGAGGCTACAGAGGGTATGGAGTACAAGTTCCTCATGGTGACAAAAGGTGGCGGCTCGGCCAACAAGACCTACCTTTACCAGGAGACAAAGGCACTCTTGAACCCGGCGACACTTGTTCCTTTCCTTGTAGAGAAGATGAAGAGCCTTGGTACAGCAGCATGCCCTCCCTATCACATTGCATTCGTCATTGGCGGTACATCGGCCGAGAAGAACCTGCTGACAGTGAAGCTTGCTTCGACACATTATTACGACGACCTGCCCACAACAGGCGACGAGACAGGCCGCGCTTTCCGCGACATTGAACTTGAGAAGCAATTGCTCGACGAGGCACACCGCATTGGCTTGGGTGCACAGTTCGGCGGCAAATACCTTGCACACGATATTCGTGTGGTACGCTTGCCACGCCATGGCGCAAGCTGCCCTGTAGGCATGGGTGTCAGCTGCTCTGCCGACCGCAACATCAAGGCAAAGATAAACAAGGATGGTATATGGATTGAGAAACTCGATGACCAGCCGGCAACACTCATTCCCGAGGAGTTGCGCAATGCAGGCGAAGGCGAGATTGTCCGTGTAGACCTTAACCGCCCGATGAAAGAGGTTTGTGCACAACTCTCGCAATACCCTATCGCTACACGCCTGTCACTCAACGGAACCATTATCGTGGGCCGCGACATTGCACATGCGAAACTTAAGGAGCGTCTTGACCGCGGCGAGGCTTTGCCACAATACATAAAGGACCACCCGATTTACTATGCAGGCCCTGCGAAGACTCCGGCCGGCATGCCTTGCGGCTCTATGGGCCCCACTACAGCAGGCCGCATGGACTCATACGTTGACCTTTTCCAGGAGAATGGAGGTTCCATGATTATGCTTGCAAAGGGTAACCGCAGCCAGCAGGTAACCGATGCATGCCAAAAGCACGGCGGCTTCTATCTTGGTTCAATAGGCGGCCCTGCTGCTATCCTCGCGCAGAACAACATCAAGAGCATCGAGTGCGTAGAGTACCCCGAGCTTGGAATGGAGGCTATCTGGAAAATTGAAGTTGAAGACTTCCCTGCATTTATTCTTGTTGATGACAAGGGCAACGATTTCTTCAAGCAGATTAAGCCACGCTGCCCCGGAAACTGCAAATAAAAGAGTGTTTGTCATCTCGAACAGATGTGAGAGATCTCTTATTTCGCGGTATTTTTAAGATCCATCGTCGCTTCGCTCTGTCGGGATGACAGATTCCAATTTGATTGAACTTATATCGAATTCAGGTATACAAAAAGAGATGCCCCCGAAATTCGGGGGCATCTCTTTTTGTATGATGTATAAATCAATAGTTCTCCGGTTTCAACTGGAAATATGCCTTTGGATGCACGCAAACGGGGCATACCTCGGGAGCATTCTTGCCTGCAATTATCAAAAAATATATTCAATTGACAAACTAAATTATAATCAATTTTAGTTAAGATTGAAACAAAGGCACCTTAACGGGCCGCTTCATCGGGAATTCTCACGGGGCGCAAATTTCATCTCAAAACGTGAAGAGGGATTTCCGTTCTCCTTTGTCACCTGCACTATATAATGATTCTCACCCAATTGCTTTATTCCGTATGAAAGTTCTTCAGTTGCTGCACCCTCCTGCATGTATGCCACCACAATATCGGTAAGGTCATGGCTCTTGATATAATCTATGGGCATTGCATCGAATATGTGGTCGATGTAACGTATACTGTTCATGTGGCCGTTTATATCGATATCGCTGTAGTGCGGACGACGGCGGAAGGTTACATCTTCAACAGGAGTACGGTTTATCGAAGGGATACGGCGCAGGGCCAGAGGCTCGTCGGGGACAAGGCAACCGTTCATCGCAACACCGATATCGCCGTTGAGGTCTACTGCAGACCGACTCTTGAGGTCTATCATTGCAAATGTGGTTATCATTGATGCCAACTCATTGCCCGCCTCGTCGACAAGGCGTACACAGCGGTCGGTGAAACCATGGTAGAGGTTGCGTATCCATGTTTCAATGTGCAGGAACTCTCTTTGAATGGGAATTCTCTCGATGTGCACTGCCATACGTGCAATAACCCAACCAAGAGAAGAGGTGGCCCCGAAGCCACGTACCTCGGCATGGCGGTTGGCAGCACTGAACATCGCATTGAGAAGCGTTGTCACACGCACACGGCCAATACTGTCGACAAGGAATGTTTCTCCCACAAAAGGGAAACGGTCTATATTTTTATTATTCATATTCTTGACTCAATTATCATTCAACCGGCGTACTCGCTCAGTTCAAGCCAACGCATGCTTTTTATATCAATAAGCTCGATGAGTTCCTGTATGCGTACCGATTTTTCCATAAGTGCTTTATTATCGAGGGTTCCGCTGCACATTTCACTCTCCAGCATAGCCTTTTCCTCTTCGAGTGCGGAAATTTCCGTTTCAAGAGCTTCGAATTCACGTTGCTCCTTAAAGGAGAGTTTCCTTTTGCTCTCCGAGCGGTAGCTCTGTTTCGGCACACTGTTCTTTGCAGCCTTTGCTGCAGCCTCTTTCGCAGCCGAAGCCTTCTCTTCCTCGCGCCAATCGCGGTATTCGGTATAATTACCGGGAAAGTCCTTTATATCGGCATTTCCGCCAAAGACGAATATGTGGTCGACAACCTTGTCCATGAAATACCGGTCGTGACTTACGACAATCACACACCCCTTGAAATCGCGCAGATACTCTTCCAGCACCTGAAGTGTCTCAATATCGAGGTCGTTGGTAGGCTCATCGAGTACAAGGAAGTTCGGGTTGGACATGAGCACTGTACAGAGATAGAGCCTCCGTTTCTCACCACCGCTTAACTTGTAGACATAGCTGTACTGTTTTTCGGGCGAAAAGAGGAAGTGCTGCAGGAACTGTGAGGCGGTGAGCATCTTGCCTGCCACAGGAATTACCTCGGCAATATTCTTGACAACATCAATGACCTTCATCTGCTCATTGAAATGAAGACCATCCTGGCTGTAATAGCCCCATTTTACCGTTTCGCCGACCTCAATTGTTCCACTATCGGGAGCCTGCTCACCGAGGAGCATCTTTATGAATGTGGATTTACCGGTTCCGTTGGAACCCACTATGCCGAGTTTCTCATAGCGCGCAAAGGTGTAATAGAAATCCTTTGTTATAAGTTTCTCACCGAAAGCCTTTGAAAGAGCCTTTATCACAAATATCTTGTTGCCGATATATTGCGACTTGACCTCAAGCGACACCTTGCTGTCGTCACGCATTGCAGCAGCTTTTTCTTCAAGCTTGTAGAAAGCATCTATACGGTATTTTGCCTTGTGCGCACGGGCCTGTGGCTGACGGCGCATCCATTCAAGTTCCGTACGGAGAAGGTTACGCGCCCTTGCCGTCTCTGCTGCGAGGTTCTCCAGGCGCTCCTCGCGGCGTTGCAGGAAGTAACTGTAGTTACCCTTATAACGGTATATTCTGTTATCGTCTATCTCAATAATCTCGTTGCAGACATTGTCGAGAAAATATCGGTCGTGTGTTACCATAAGAAGGCTGCAACCGATGCGGGAGAGATAATCTTCGAGCCATTCGACCATCTCGATATCAAGATGGTTGGTGGGCTCGTCGAGTATCATTATATCGGGCTGTTCTATAAGTACTGCAGCCAATGCCACACGTTTCTTCTGGCCTCCGGAGAGTTCATTTACAGGTTGTGCGAAATCCTTAATCTTCAACTGCGAGAGAACCTGCTTTACACGGCTTTCATAATCCCACGCATCAAGGCGGTCCATTTCACCCATAAGATACTCAAGATTATCGTTGCCCTCGCCCGAGAGAGCCTTTTCGTAACGGGCGATGACGGCGGCTTTCTCACCGCCACGGCTCAAACAAGCCTCAATGACAGGTTGCGAGGTGCTGAAAGAGGGTTCCTGCTCAAGATAACCGAGCCTTACACCGGCACGCATTACAACCTTACCGTTATCAAGAGGCTCTTCACCGGCTATCATTTTAAGAAGTGTACTTTTACCCTTTCCGTTGCGGGCAATGAGGCCTATGCGCTGCCTCTCCTCAACAGTAAACGAAACACCGCTGAAGAGCAAAAGGTCGCCGAAACGCTTCGATAGATTTTCTACTTGCAGGTCAATTGCCATAATTCTTGCCAGTTATTCCAGAGTCACTGTCTTCACCTCTATCTGCCGGTTCAGGAAGAGTGAAGCCTGGTCACCGAACTTGCCGTCGGCCTCTGTTGTGCAGAAAAGTGTTGTTCCGCCCTTTGTGCATAGATTGTCAATCTCGGGATGACGCTGCAGATAATCCTTCAGCGATGCTGCAACAGCAGAGCCTTGCGTCAACAGAGTTATTCCCTCCGGTGTATACTTTCTTATTTTATCCAACAGCATCGGATAGTGTGTGCAACCGAGTATTATGGTATCTATCTCGCTGTCGCGCGAAAGGAGGTGCTCTATGTGGCGCTTCACAAAGAAATCGGCACCGTCACTCTTGTGCTCGTTCGTCTCTACAAGAGGAACCCACATGGGACATGCCTCGCCAACGACTTCTATTTCGGGGAAGAGCTTGCGTATTTCAAGCGGATAGGAGCGTGATTTTATGGTTCCTTCGGTTGCAAGGACACCTACGTGACGGCTTTTCGTAACATCACCGATGCACTCCACCGTGGGGCGTATGATACCAAGCACACGGCGCGCCGGGTCGAGTGTAGGAATATCGACCTGTTGGATTGTACGCAGTGCCTTTGCCGATGCCGTGTTGCAGGCAAGAATGACAAGCTGGCAACCCTGTTTGAACAGGTGGCATACCGACTGGCGTGTAAATTCATATACAATATCGAAAGAGCGTGTACCATAGGGGGTACGCGCATTATCGCCCAGATAGAGATAATCGTACTGCGGAAGCAGTCTTTTTATCTCATTATATATTGTGAGACCGCCATAACCGGAATCAAAGATGCCGATAGGGCCTGCTTCCTTGGAAAACTGAACATAGCCGTGCATAGGAAAATTATTTTATTGAATCGGTAACTTCGACATGCTCCTCACCCGTTACAACCATTCCGGTTTCACCGGCTACAGTCTCTTCGCCCGCAGCCTGTTCCTCAACGGTCTCGTCTACTGCTGCCCCAACTGTTTCGTCTGCAACAGCCCCATCGGCATCATCGGCAAGTTCTTTATCCTTTTCTTCCGGCTTCACAAGCACTCTTATAGGGGCATTGGGATTAAGGTTTGCATTTATAATGTCCTGGGTTATATCCTCACCGAGCAAAGGGTTTATATACTTGTACGAGCCGTTGTCAATATCTATTGCATAACCAAGTTCCATGGCGGTGCACACGCGCTGAAGAGCCTCGTCTACGACCTTGTAACAAGGGGCATACAATGAATCCCTGGCTTGGACAAGCCACACTCTCAACTGGTCGCGGAATGCGATACTGTTGTCTATCATCTGCTGAAGCTCTTTTTGGCGCTTACGCAGTATCGGCTCGGGGAAATCGCGATGCCCGCTCAAGAAAGCTACATAATTACGGGTCAGTTCGAGTTTATTGCGCTCGACTTCATCGTTGCAACGCTGCTTCAGTTTCTCATAGCTCTCTGTTGCCTTTTTATATTGCGGCAGCGATTTCAACACTTTGTCGTAACTGAAATAGCCGAATTTTGTCTGCGCTACAGTCGCTAAAGGCAACAATAGCAGAAGTAAAAATAACTTACGCATAAAATATTGAGCTGATATCGGGTTTAAAAACACCAAACCCCTCCCCTATTGTCAAAAAAAGAGGAGGCGCTTGCTGTAAAGAGGGGATTTTACGCCCCTATAAGATAAATTTATTTCTTGACTGCCGGTACGGCATTGGCAGCAATTCCCAACTTTGCCTTTACCAAAGCAGAGACATCCTCGCACAAAGTATTGCTTATATAAGGTATTCCGCCTGCAAGGTCAAAGATACATACAAAGCCACCCTCTTTGCCTACAAGGTCAAGAGCATTGCGCAACGCTGTCTGTATGGCAAGCATCTTCTCCTGCTCTGCTTTCTGCAAGTTGGCAGAAACCTCCTGGCCGTATGCGCGCAAACGCTCGTCGAGCTGCATCAGCTCCTCGTAACGGTGTTTGAGAATGTTCTCGGGAACAGAATCCTTCTGCATCTTCTCGAACTCGGCACCTTTCTTTTCAAGTTCTGTGCGCATGCTGTTGAACTCGTCGGTGTACATCTTCTCAAGCTCCTGTATCTCTTTCTGTGCCTTGCTGAATTCAGGCATCAACTGAATTATCTCAGAAGAATTGACATAACCGAACTTCTGTTGTGCAAAAAGGCTCATTGGAGCCACAAGCAACAATAAAATCAAAATCTTTTTCATCATTCTTATATTAAAAATATTAAACATTTATCGTGTTATTCAGAATAACCCAACTTGGCAAGAACATCGCTGCTTATATCTATCGACGGGGCAGAATATATGATGCTGCCGGCCGAGGACTTGTCAATGACCATTGTGTATTTCTTTGTTTCACAAATCTCCTTTATAGCATTGTATATCTCCTCCTGGATAGGTGCCATAAGACTCTCGCGTTTCTTATACAGCTCTCCCGAGGGGCCGAAATACTTACGTTTGAGCTCGCTTGCCTCCTTTTCCTTTGCTATTATTGCCTCCTCGCGCTCGACACGCTGCTCGTCGGAGAGGAAAGCCGACTCGCTCTGATAGGTCTTGTACAGTTCCTCGGCTTCGCCCAAGAGTGTTTCTACCTCACCTTGCCAACGCTTCGACTGCTGGTTGAGTTGCTCATTCGCACGCTCGTATGCCGGAATGTTCTTCAATATGTACTCCATATCCACTGTCGCATATTTCTGTGCCTGCACTGCAAACAGAGTGCAGAGCGATAAAGCCATTGTCAAAAACAGTTTTTTCATAATCATGTAGTTTAAATTAGAATTCTTGTCCAAGTATAAAGTGGAAGTGACTGCCGCCGTACTGCGACGAGCCGAACAGGTTGTCGAAACCGTATGCCCAGTCGATACCGATTAGACCTATCATCTGCAGGAACACACGCACACCCACGCCGGCACTGCGTTTAAGGTCAAAGATATTGAATTTCGAAGCTTCGGTCCAAGAGTTACCACCCTCAACAAATGCAAGACCATATATTGTTGTAGAGTTCTGCATCATGAACGGGAAACGCAATTCAAGACCCAAGCGGGTATAGGCATAACCTTCGCGGCCGTATGGTGTCAAACTACCGTTTTCATAACCACGCAGGGCTATCATATCGGTAGCATAGTTGTATGAATATCCACTCATACCGTCACCGCCCACATAGAATGTCTCGAAGGGCGACTTCTTGTTCCTGTCATAACTGCCGAGTATTCCGAAATCGGCACGGGTCATGAGAACAAGATTATACTTGCCCGGTGTGAGTGAAGTATATGTCTTGCTGCGGAACTTTATCTTGTAATACTCTATCCACTTGTGTTTCTCGCGGAGCTCGTCCTTGTATGTAGGAGAGTTCGCGTTCTTCGCAAGGTTGGCATAGTCTTTTCCATCCCACACCGAGTATGGAGGAGTGAGCGAGGTCACCAACGAGAAGTCGGAACCCGAACGTGGGTAGAACGGGTGGTCGACAGTGCTACGGCCAAGCGACAGGGTAAGGTTGATGTTGTTACAGTTACCGTCGGTTATGAGGAAGTACTGCCAATCCTTGAGCGAATACAACTGGTAGTTGAGCTCGGCCGAGAGTGTGAAGTTATCGTCGGGCCACCTCAAACGACGGCCCCAACCAATGGAGAAACCGTACATCTTGATATATTTGTCGGGGTCGTAGTACGACGATACATTGTTATAACCATAGCCGCTGTTGTAGTTGCCATAGCCATACATGTAGTTGGCATAGTTATTGTAGAATGCCGAGTTGTAGTAACTGTCGGCAACATCGGTCTGCACAGACATGAATGCCGAAACAGAGAATGAGTTGGGGCGTTTGCGGCCGAACCAAGGGTCGTAGAACGACACGCTGTACGACTGGTAATAGCGGCCGTTGGATTGTGCGCTCAATGTCAATGTCTGGCCATCGCCCTGCGGTATTATACCACGGCGGACAGCACTCTTGCGGAAGAGATTGCGCATAGAGAAGTTGGTAAACTTCAACGAGAGTTTACCGATGATACCGGTTTGTCCCCAGCCGGCAGAGAGTTCTATCTGGTCACTGCTCTTCGACTCAAGTTTCCAGTTTACATCAACTGTTCCGCTTTCGGGATTGGGAACCACGCCCGGGTCTATCTTTTCGGGGTCGAAGTGGCCCATATTGGCTATCTGGCGATAGGAGCGCTCAAGCGCATCCATCGAGAACAGGCTGCCGGGAAGGGTATACAGTTCACGGCGTACAACCTCTTCATATACACGGTCGTTGCCGCTTATTGTCACACGGTTTATGGTTGCCTGCACTCCCTCGACCATGCGGAGTTCCAAGTCTACAGAGTCGTTTTCAATTCTCGCCTCGGTGGGAATTACATTGAAGAAGACATAGCCCTCGTTGTAGTAGAGGTTCTTTACAGCATCTTCATCGTTGAAAAGGCGGTTTTCAAGTTCATTCTGGTTATAAACATCACCGGCCTTCAAGCGAAGGGCATAATCGAGTTGGGCTGTAGAGAAGACACTGTTGCCAACCCATTTTATACTGCGGATATAATACTTGTTGCCCTCCTCTATGCCAAGATATATATCGACACTGCTGTCGTCATACATCACGACACTATCCTTCACGATGCGCGCATCGCGGTAACCGAGCTCGCTGTAAAGGGACATTATTTTCTCCTTGTCACCTTCGTAACGCTCCTCGGTAAATTTCTTTGAGCGGAAGAGAGCATGCCACAGGTTGTCGAGACGCGTTTTCTCACGTGTCTTCTTCATCGCATATTTTACCTTCTTGGCAGGTACTGCGCTGGCACCTTCTATATATATACGGTGTACCTTTATCTTGTCTTTCTTATCGATCTCCACATCTACAATAACACGGCCGTCGCCCGTTGCGTCGGGACGCTGGTGCACTATAACCTCGGCGTTCTTGTAGCCTTTGTCATCGAAATAGTTCTTGATTATCTTTGTGGCACGGTCTACAATATCGGGAGTTATCTGATTACCTTTTATAATACCTATCTTGAGCTCAAGCTCCTCGCGCTCCGACTTCTTTATACCTTTAAAATTGAGTTGCGACACACGCGGGCGTTGCTTGAGGGCTATTCCTATATATATTTTACTGCCCTTTATACTATCGGCTGTAATACTCACATCTTCAAAAAGACCATGCTTCCAGAAGCGCTTGATGGCATTTGTTATCTCATCGCCGGGTACAGAAATCACATCACCTACCGAGAGCCCCGACAGGCCGATGATTACAGCCGGCTCGTAGTTCTCGACTCCGCTGAGATTAATGCCGCCTATGGTATATTTGTGCGCGGTGTTTGTGTATAGTATTGTCGGCTTTACGATTGTTTCCTGGGCCGAGACCCCGGCAACCAGCAATAAAGCCATTGACAACAGGATTGGTTTTAAGAATGAAGTATATCTCATTTTACTCTGTTTTATCATCATTTGTCACTTGCTCTCCGGTGAGGCCATACCTGCGCTGACGGCGTTGATACTCGCAGACAGCCTTGCATAGCTCCTCGTTGTCGAAATCGGGCCATAGCACCTCGGTAAAATAGAACTCCGAATATGCTGCCTGCCAAAGCAGGAAGTTGCTCAGGCGCTGCTCCTTGCCGGTACGGATGAGAAGATCGGGGTCGGGCATGAAGTTTGTAGCCAACTCCTGCGAAATTATTGTATCGTTTATATCGCAAGGCTCCATCTTGCCCTCTTTGACCTTTTGTGCTATGGAACGTACCGCCTCGGTTATTTCCCATTTCGAAGAGTAGCTGAGTGCAAGTACAAGTGTCATGCTGTCATTGCCCGAGGTTCTTTCAATACATGCCTCAAGGCGCTGACGGACATTGTCGGGCAGCTTGCTCATGTCACCGATTATGCGGAAAGCCACATTGTTCTTTACAAAAATCTCCTCCTCTATCGACTCGAACAGAAGGGCCATAAGTGCAGCAACCTCTGCCACCGGACGGTTCCAGTTCTCGGTCGAGAAGGTATAGAGCGTGAGGTATTTTACACCCAGACGGAGTGAGTTTTCAACAAGTTTGCGCACCGTTGCAGCTCCGGCCTGATGCCCTTCGGAGCGGTCAAGGCCACGTAGTTGTGCCCAACGCCCGTTACCGTCCATTATTATCGCAACGTGTTGCGGAATATTATTTTTGTCTACCTGTTCAATGTAATTCATAGCTCTAAATTTCTAATTATTGCACTTTCTATATTTGGGAGATAAGTCATACGTTACAAAAAATGAGAGAAAAGAGTAGCTGTCCTTGTTTTTCAGGCCGCTGCTCTTGATGCCATAAGGGTCGTTCAGTATCGGGGCGGTTGTGTCTGTGACATCAAGTTTATCGCTGAATGTAAAGCGAAACGAGAGTTCACAGCCCAGATTAAGACGCGGATATATTTTGTATTTTACTCCCACGCCGAGCGGAATATTCGGAGTAAACACATTGTCGGCCGGTTCGGGTGCAAAAGTGAGGCCTACGCCGGCAAATATATACGGGGCAAGGCGATGCGAATTCTTGTACCCTCCTCCTTCGCCATAAGCAAAGAAATTGCACTCGAACTGTACACCAAGGTCATAAATATTCCTTGAGAATTCCACGTCACCGCCGGGGAACCTGTTTTCAAGCCCTGCTGTGCTGCCCGAAATTCTTGCCACAGCCAAGTTCGCCTTCAAAGCCATTCGCTGGTTGATATTGTAGCGCCCCACAACACCGCCCATGAAATTCATGTTCTCCATAAACGAGCTATAGTTGGCATCGCCATAATAGCTGCTGCCACCGGCCATTACGCCGACCTCGTAACGATATTCGAGTTCATCGGCATGCACACGGAACGCCGAGCACAAAAGGATTGCGCCCAAAAGTATACCGCGTATCAAGCCTCTTTTCTGCATCTGCTGTTACTTTTTAAATCCAAGACGGTTTATAATACCTTTCCACACACCTGCATCGCTACCGGAATTCACTATCCATATATAGTTTGCAGAATCCACAGTCGCTACAAACTGCGACTCATTACCCGCAAGTTCTTTTGGCAGGCGCTGATAGTAGTTCTCCGAAGCCTTCCACACAATTCCGTTGTCCTTTGAAACAAAGAACGAGGAGAAGGCTCCGATGCTCTCGCCTCCGGCAACGCCGGAGGAGCCAAAGGCATAAAGGCTGTTATCGTACCTCACAACCGATAGGCCTTTCAACGAAGGACAGGCAAAACCGTTGCCACTGTCATAAAGCACCCAATCATTCTCGGTCGAAAGGCGGCTCCACACTGCAGGCTCACCGTTCATTTCGGGCGTAGTATAGCCTATGAGCATATAGCGTATGATATTCCTGTTATGCAAAAGAGGGTAGGACGACAGTGAAAGACCATAAAGCGGGAAACCCGCAGGCAACTCCTGCGCCGGTTCAAAAGAAGCACCATCGGTACTGTACTTCACACCCTGCTCACCGGCTATCCATATTTTGCCATCGGCATCAGAAGCGCCGACTATAGCCACAACACCGCTCTCCTGCGAGGCTACCGCCCAGTTTACGGCATCAGCAGAGATATACAGGCTACCTTCGGCAACCGTATACAAAGAGCCACCGAACTGTTGCACATTGGCCAGCTTCGCCGTCACCGGAAGACCCGAAAGAGGAGACAGTTCCCACGCAGGCTCACCTGCAAGCCCTGCAGAAGCCACAGACAAAGTACCGGCAACCGACCCGAACAGTTTCATCTCACCACAGAACTCCACTGCGCAAGAGGGAAGAAAATCCTCGGGAGCCGAGTATTTATTCCAAGACAATAATTCAGGCTCAACCTTGTGCACATTCACAGTAACGGTATAGTCACGTTCATATCCTTTATCGGCCGAATAGATTCTGAATTTACGCGGAACGGTAAAATCGATGGAATCGGCCATTGAGAAGTAATCGAAAGTGCCGGTACTGTCGGTGTATATACAAGCAACACCCTTCAAAGACATATTCATCACCAGCTTCGACACATTTGTACCGAAGGGAAGCGAATCGGCATTGAATATTTCACCTGTTGAGTGATTGATGGTAAACGGATAAAGCGCAGAAGAGAGAGTTCTCACAACCGTAGTATCCTCACCTGTTGAGGTAAATGCATGATAGCTCGATTTAATATTGCCAATGCTGAATGATGTTACCATCGCATAGGGTGATAGCACGACAGTCTCTTCATCGTCGCTCATACAAGAGACACCGGTGAAAAGCATCACAAGCGCCGCCAAATATATTGCTAATTTCTGTTTCATCTTTTTTGCACATTATATTCAATTTGCAAAATTAGCAACATTTTTTGGTTTATGCACCTTTTCGCGCGCAATTTATAATATTTTAAACTTATTATGCCGATTTTCACTTGCGATAACAGAAAACCTTGTTGCCACCGCAAAGAGTTTCCTCACAGCTGCAAGCTGCCTGAAACATGGGCGCAGACACACCTCCACCAGCCACGAGCGACTCATTGACCTCGACACGCACAGCATCCCAAAGCGAAGAATCGATAAAAGACTGTAAAAGTTCCCTACCCCCCTCGACAAGCAGACTGCCGACATTTATCGAGTGCAAATGCGACATTATCTGCGGCAACACAGGAGAGGAAAAATCGAGTTCTACTTGTTGAATATTTTTACCAAATTTACCAACAAATGCATGCGCCGTATACACAACTGTAGGAACAGAACCATCGAAGAGATTCAAAGATGAAGGGAGCTCTCCCAAGCGGTCTAACACCAGACGCAACGGAGCGCGGCCGGCCCAATAGCGGAGATTGAGCGAAGGGTTATCGAGCAACGCGGTGCGCCTGCCAACAAGAATTGCATCATGCATAGCACGCAGTTTATGCACCGCAGCCAAAGAGACCGGAGACGACACATGCAGCGCAGCTTCTCCGGCATCGCGGGGCGCATCAATATACCCATCGGCGCTCTGCGCCCATTTCAGTGTAACAAAGGGACGATGCAACTCATGCATTGTAAAAAAAGCACCATTTAACCGGCGACATTCACCCTCAAGCACACCCGTAACGACCTCTATTCCGGCAGCTCGCATACGTGCAATACCACTACCGTTGACTGCTGCATTGCTATCGACCGAGCCTATCACCACACGCTTTATACCATGCGAAATTATCATGTCGCAACAAGGCGGGGTTTTGCCATAATGAGAGCAAGGTTCAAGGGTTACATATATTGTGGAAAGGGGTAGAAGATGCCTCTCTTCAGCCTTTATGGAACGGACCGCATTGACCTCGGCATGCGGCATACCGGCGCGGACATGATACCCTTCGCCTATTATGCGCCCGTCGCAGACAACAACAGCCCCCACCATAGGATTGGGCGATGTACCTCCGCCACCGCACCTTGCCAATTGCAGGCAACGACGCATATAGAGTTCGTCAAGCGTAATCATCTGTAAATATTTTTCAGCAATACTATACCAAAACAAATGGTTGCTGTTGCGAATATACAAAAAAGAGTGAAGTATACAAAACAAAAGCCCCATGCCTCTGTGGCATCACTCCCGTTTGAGCCTGACAACCACTATTTCGCTCGGGACACAAAAGCGTATTTTTTTACGCGATGTACCCACCCCATTGGTTGTAATGACAGTACTTCCGGCGGTTGTATTGTTCATTCCCCGCAGGAACCTTGTCCCATAAACCGAGTTGCGGACAGGTGTATAAAGCCCCAAAAAGCTCACTTGCCCGCCATGGGTATGCCCCGACAGCACCAGATCGGCTGTAGTAGATGAACGCTCGGCATAATCGGGAGTGTGGCACAAGAGAACAGTAAAAAGAGAGTCGGGAACGGTTTCTGCCGGCTGCACTACTTCTGCATTGTACTCAAAGCTATCGTATACTCCGGCAAAGAATATTTTATTACCTTCACGCTCTATGACAGCTACACTGTCGGAAAGAAGCACTATGCCACAACGCCTCATTTCCCGTGCTATAAGCTCCTTGTTCTTGCGTTCATGGTTGCCGAGCACAGCATAAGTTCCATTTACGGTTTTCACCGATGAAATGGAGGAAAACAGCTCTGCTATATAATCGTTGGAAGTTACATAATCGCCACCGAGCATAATCGCATCAGGCGAGAGACGCTGCAAAGCATCAACCAGCCTATGCAACCTTTTCTTCGTAAACTTGCTGGGATAATGCAGGTCGGAGACAAAGGCTATGCTGTAGCCGTCGAACTCTAATGGCAATTGTCCATTAACCACCGTATACTCCTTTATACGCCCAACGCCGCTGGGCGATAGAGTTGCACAAGAAACCAACAAGAGAACAGAGAGCAACCCCGACAACCTGCAAAGAGGTGCTGTTACATCAACCGATTTTCGCAACACCGCCGGTTATTTTTCAATCAGCACTGTTGCATAGGCAGTTATACCCTCCTTACGCCCTTCAAAACCGAGTTTCTCGGTTGTTGTAGCCTTAATGGAGAGACAATCGGGGTCAATGCCCAACACTGCAGCCATAGCCTCCTGCATGGCAGGGATATGAGGATTGAGTTTTGGAGCTTGGGCAGCAATGGTCGAGTCGATATTACCTATTCTGTACCCCTTCTCTTTGAGCAGCTCACCTGTACGACGCAAAAGGATTTTGCTGTCGATATTCAGGAACTCGTCAGATGTATCGGGGAACTGGAAGCCGATATCACGCAGATTGGCAGCACCCAAAAGCGCGTCACATATAGCATGAATGAGCACATCGGCATCGGAATGGCCGGCAAGACCCATTTCATAGGGTATTTTCACACCGCCAATCCACAAGTCGCGGTTTTCCACAAAACGATGGACATCTATTCCAAATCCTACTCTTATCATAATGCTTACTGTTTATCGTCTGAAAAGATCTTTCAACCCATCCATATCAAATGAGAGAGAGAAGCGCAATGTCTGGTCGAGAGGGTTGCTCTGCGCCGTTGAGATGAGGTATGCAGCATCGAGCGAGAAGACGCTCATGCGGAAACCTGCGCCCAATGTAAAATACTTACGGTTGCCTTTATACTCATTCTCATAGTGATAACCTCCGCGCAGGGAGAACTGCTGGTTATAGCAATACTCGACACCTACACCACCGTAAATCTCTTTCAGTTCCTCACTGAAGCCACCGGGAGCATCGCTGAAAGACTTGAAGATTCCCGATATAGGAGAGATATCATTGTAACCGTTGCTTTCGAGCCAAGTCTGATACTCCGAAAAATAGGAGTTGTCATCGCTTTCATAACCACTCTCTTCGAGGAACTGGCTATATGTAGGGCGGGTTGGAACCATTAGTTTGTTTAGGTCGGCACTGATGGAGATGGTATTATACTCGTCAAGAGGGATGAGCAACGAGGCACCCAAACGCAAATTGGTAGGAATAAACTCATTTGTCGCGCCGTCGTCGTATGATATTTTTGTACCGATGTTCGAAGCATTGAGTCCAAGGCCCAAAAGGCATTCACGGTTACCCAGGATTATGTAATTGTTGTAGTACATTGCAATATCGGCCGCAAAAGCACTTCCCGGCGACATATCCTCGGCATAATTGTATTGAAGGTCACTGTGTATGTAACGCAACGCAATTGCAGCAGAGAAAGTTTCGGACAACATTCTTGAATATGCAACATCAAGCGCCATTTCATAGGGTTTTATTGTCATCTCGTTCTTCACAAACACCTCACCCAAAGAGAAATATGTAAGCGACGCACTGACAGCAGAGTAATCCCCTATCCTATAAAAGCCAACAAGGTTTATGAGGTCGATATCACTTACAAGCTGACGCAACCATGGTGTGTATGACATTGAAGCTCCGGCACGGGCTATATTGAACGGATATTTCGCAGGGTTCCAATATTGCGAGTTAACATCGGGCTCTGTGGCAACACCAACGTCACCAAGAGCACCGGCACGGGCATCGGGAGCGATAGAGAGCGAGGTAACACCTGTGTACACAGGGTTGAACTGCTCTTTCTGCGCATATACAGCGGCCGACAGCAGCACCCCAAAAAGCAACAACAATAATCTGTTCTTTATCATACCAATAGTTTTTATCAATTAAAACGCTGCTCAATTACAGCAAAACACCTTATATTATAACTTTAAAAAAGCCTATTTATTGTTTATAACCACAAATTTAACGGTTCTTGACGACGAGAGCGAACCGCCCGATGCTATATAAGCCCTCGCAAGATACACACCTGTCGACAACGGCTGACCGCCCTGCAAGGCTCCGTTCCACACCATTGCATACACAGAGCCGTCGCACACAACATTCTCGCTCTTGCTCCACAGCAACTGCCCCTGCAGGTTGAAGATGTCTACCGTAACCTCCATTTCGCTTTGAGGACGATTGTGGGAAACCACAAAAGTTGCAGGTGAACCGCAGACAACCGGTGACGGATTTATGGCAAAACTGATGAAATCGGGCGCAAGCGTAGGCTCAACGTAGAATGACACCTGCGCCACAGAGGAGTTGTTGTAAAGGTCCCAAGCGCGCAACAGCAACGTGTGCTCGCCCGCAGAGAGAGAGTCCAACGGCATAACCACCTTGCCGGTAGTATAATCTCCGACAACCGGCACAAAGGAGGAGTTGAGATTATATGTATATTTGGGGTCATTGTCGACAATTGCCACAATATCGTGCCCAACCCCGGAGCCTACCGTGTTTATACCGTTCACATCATGAAGCTCTGCAAGCAGGCATGGTGTTGCATTGACCTCGTCACCGCTTACAAAAGATGGAGTATTAAGATACAGTTTTATCTCGGGGCCCTTGCCGTCGTTGGTGACACTCTGCGCAGTTCCACCTACTATAAAGTTATTGTAACGGCCTTGTGCAGAGCGCAGACAGGCCGAATCCACGGCAAATATGTTCAGCATGCCGAAATCATTGCTGTAACTTATATCCATGGGGACAGGTATCTTGACCGAAAAACGACCCGAAACAACAGAGTCACTTCCCGAGAAGAGCACCTTTTCGTGCGCAGTGTAACTGTATGCACCTATACCTATATTGTCACGGGTGACTATCTCTTCAGCACTATCATAAAGAGTTGTATAAAGCATTCCTGTAAAGTCTTTTACCTCATTGCCGGCTCTGTCGGCAATGAAGCCCTCCACTGTCACCAGCCCACCGGCCTCTACCCGTGCTGTATCATCGGCCGACTTACCGTTGAATTTCTCTACCACCAGCCTATAATCGGGTGTCTTCAGCCTCAACGCAGGGTCGCCAAGCAGCACATACTGCAGTTTATTCACGCTCATGTCTGTTGAAAAAGCCACCAGGTTACATTTTGCACGACGTAGAGCATCGCCCACCGCAATAGCCTCGCCGCTGTTTGTAGAGGATAGCACCTGCCTCATGAACTCCTTATTTATAATCGAATTATAGCTCTGCA
>JAUNQV010000166.1 GCA_030535995.1 Bacteroidales bacterium | reverse complement strand
TATCAGCAGTTTGTTTGTCAATTATATGCAAATATAAATACTAATTACTCGTTTATGTTTGTTGTTTTCCCAATATTGGAATAGAATACTTTTTACTGGTGTCAAAAAGTGGTGTCAATTTACATTTATTAGCTATTATGTTAAAAATCCCTCCAGAGAGCTCTGGAGGGTGTATATCAATAAAATAGCCTCAACTTTTTTGTTGTTGAGGCTATTGAAATATGCTTAAAAAACGCTGTTTTTTACTCCCACTCAATAGTTGCACTTGGTTTTGGTGAGAGGTCGTAGCAGACGCGGTTGATGTTGGGTACTTCGGAGAGGATGCGGTCGGTGATTTTCATCAGTACGGGCCATGCTATCTGTTCTATTGTTGCTGTCATTGCGTCTACGGTGTTGACGGCGCGGATAATTACGGGCCAGTCGTATGAGCGGGCGTTGTTACGCACACCTACCGACTTGAAGTCGGGCACTACGGTGAAGTATTGCCATACTGTCTTGTCGAGGCCGGCAATCTTGAACTCTTCGCGTAGGATGGCATCGGCTTCGCGGAGTGCTTCCAAGCGGTCGCGTGTGATGGCGCCGAGGCAGCGTACGCCCAAGCCGGGGCCGGGGAACGGCTGGCGGTATACCATGTCGTATGGCAGGCCGAGTTCAAGGCCACATGCGCGAACCTCGTCTTTGAAGAGTTGGCGGATTGGCTCTACAAGCTCGAACTGGAGGTCTTCGGGGAGGCCGCCTACGTTGTGGTGGCTCTTTACCATCTTGGCGGTCTTGGTGCCGCTCTCAACGATGTCGGGGTAGATGGTGCCTTGGCCAAGAAAGTCAATGCCGTCGAGCTTGCGGGCCTCTTCTTCGAATACACGAATGAATTCACCGCCTATAATCTTGCGTTTCTGCTCGGGGTCGGCTACACCGGCAAGCTTGTCGAGGAAGCGGTCGGTAGCATCGACGTAAACGAGGTTTGCACAGAGCTGCTTGCTGAATACATCGATTACGGCTTCGCTCTCGCCTTTGCGCATAAGACCGTGGTTCACATGCACACATACAAGGTTGTTGCCAATGGCTTTGAGGAGCAGGGCTGCTACAACGGAGCTGTCAACACCTCCCGAAAGTGCAAGGAGTACCTTCTTGTCGCCTACCTGACGGCGTATGAGCTCTACCTGGTCGTTGACAAAGTTTGTCATGTTCCAGTTCTTCTCAGCTTTGCAGGTGTCGAGGACAAATTCCTTTACAGCCTCTTTTACAACCTCTACATCGTTGCCTATCTCGGCAATCTTTGTGCTGCAGAGCGCCTTGTCGTGGCCGGCGGCCATAACAGGGAAGCCTGCATTGTAGATATCGTGGTTTACATCAATGGCAACGCCGTCGATGACATTGTTGGGGCCGCCATTTATGATTATACCTTTTACATTGGGGAGTGCCTTGAGTTCGTCTACTGTTATGTCGTGAGGGTAAATCTCGCTGTAAACGCCAAGTGCGCGAATTGCTCTTGCAAGCACGGTGTTCTCGTGGCTGCCAAGGTCGAGGATGACAATCATGTCCTGTTTCATATTCTTGAATGTTTTAATGGTTTCTAAATTTAAATTATTGATGCGAAGTTACTGTTTTTTATCTTTTTCTACAAATGAACAGTAGTTAATGTTGATATAGAAAAATTAAAAGTGCTTCTTAAAAAAAGAGAGCGAAACCCGTGGGTTTCACTCTCGTGCATGCGCGCTGTTATTTCTTCTCTTTCAAGAGGTCGCGTATCTCGGTAAGCAGTTTCTCTTCTGCGCTGGGAGCGGGTGCCGGTGCTGGAGCAGCAGCTGCGGCAGCAATCTCCTCTTTCTTTCTTTTCTCACTGAGCTTGGTGATAACTCGTATTGTAACGAAGATGGACAAGGCGATGATGAGGAAGTCGACAACAGTCTGTATGAAGTTACCGTATGTGAGTACAACCTCGGGCTTTACTATTGCTTCGTTCTCGATAACAGCCTCCTTCAACACGAATTTTGCTGTCTTGAAGTCTATGCCGCCCATAACTGAACCGATAAGTGGCATGATGATGTCATTCACCAATGATGTTACTATTTTTCCGAATGCACCACCGATGATTACACCGACTGCCATGTCTATTACATTGCCTTTCATTGCAAAGGCTTTGAAATCTTTAAGAAATCCCATAATTGTTTCTTGTTAATTTAATTTGTTTATGCACTTTTGCGTGCAAAGATAAGGATTAATTATTGAATTTTGTAATTTTTTTATCAAGTGTTTGAGCCTTGTCGAAATATTTTTTTCTTTTTTACTATTTTCAATAGGTATTTTCTTTGTTTGTGAAAATGTTTTGTTAAATTTGCGGAGAAAACTCCGCGAAGACAGGCTGCGCTCGTCGGGAAATGCTAAAGTAAACTTTGTATTTCACTCGCTTGCACTGTCATTGCAGGAGAAAACTCCGCGAAGACAGGCTGCGCTCGTTGCAGCATTGTGTCTGGCGGGGTGGTTAATGATAAATAAGCAGTAAAGGTATGAGGATTGTGAGATTGTTGCTTGTGTTGGTGATTATGGCATTTGTGCTTGTCTCTTGCCGTGCTGCCGAGTATTGTAATTGCGGGTGAGTCTTTCGCCTTTTAATAATGTAAACGAGAGTTTTTTTAATTATAAACGTTTTAATTAAATTTTAAAGAAAATGATTAAACTTGGTATTAACGGTTTCGGTCGTATCGGCCGTATGGTATTCCGTGCAGCAGTGAAGAACTTCGGCAACGACATTCAGGTTGTAGGTATCAATGACCTTCTCGATGCTGATTACTTGGCTTATATGTTGCGTTACGACTCTGTACACGGTCGTTTCGACGGTACAGTTGAGGTAGAGGGCAACTATTTGGTAGTAAACGGTAACAAAATCCGTTTGACAGCCGAGATGGATCCTGCTAACTTGAAGTGGGACGAGGTTGGTGCTGAAGTTGTTGTTGAGTCTACAGGTTTCTTCTTGACAGACGAGACAGCTCGCAAGCACA
>JAUNQV010000165.1 GCA_030535995.1 Bacteroidales bacterium | reverse complement strand
AAAAGGTGTGGATTTTTAGGTAATTACCTTTGGGATTGTACATCAATGGTAATTAAAAAAGAAAACCGGCACTATCAAAAACACAGCAAACAACCGTCCAAATAGCGGAGATAGGGCAAATGTTGTTTGAGCGATGCATATCCTGTTGCTGTTACTCCGTGAAAAGCGAGTTCTTTTGCCCCCGATATTTGGACGAGAAGTTGTTTGAGGCAAATTTTGCGTGACCGAGGAATGTCGCTTGCGACTTGTGAGCAAAACGCAAAATGACTGTTTTTGCTTGTGCCGGGCGCTTTGGTTCTTTCGAGCGACGAAAGAACATGATAGAACGACAACAAGAAGAATAACAGATAACAGATTAAGGGTAAAAGCGACCTTGGAATAAGATATTTCGGCATGAAAAGTATCATACAAGTAGAATATTACCCACACTAAATTTCTACTGAGCCCGAATACATCCATAAACAGGAACCCCGGAAAGTCATTTTACTTTTCCGGGGTTCCTGTTTACATAGTCGGCCCAAGAGGAGTATTTCTTTTCGCTCGTCGGGCGTTCACGCTGTATATAATGGCAAAAGGCTGCACCAAGCGCATCGGTCGCATCCATGAAACGTGGCATCTCCTCGGCCGAAATGTTAAGCATGCGCCGGAGCATCTCTGCAACCTGCTCTTTCGATGCCGAGCCGTTACCGGTAATTGCCATCTTTATTTTCAATGGAGCATATTCATGTATCGGTACCTGACGGCTTATGGCTGCAGCTATCGCCACTCCCTGCGCGCGCCCGAGCTTCAGCATACTCTGCACATTCTTGCCGAAAAACGGAGCCTCAATGGCTAGTTCATCGGGCAAGAAAGAGTTTATTAGCCCCTGCACACGGGTAAATATCTCTCCGAGCTTCATATACATGTCACTGCACTTGCGAAGGTCAATTACCCCCATGGCTATCAGGCGGGCACGGTTCCCGTTTATCCCAATAAAGGCATAACCCATGATGTTCGTTCCAGGGTCTATACCCATTATAATTCTTTCGTCTACAGCCTTGCTCTCTTTCATAATCAATATCCGAGATAGCGCATCAACCCCTTGCAACCCTTGAGAATTTCATTATATGTCTTTTCGAAATTGCCATGATACCAAGGGTCAGAGATATCGGCTGCAGAACATTGCACCGGCTCGTCATCGGCAAAATCAAGGAGTTTCCACACCTTGTTTTCACAGTCACAGCCTATCAGGCGCATAAGGTTGCGTTTGTTGTAATCTTCCATAACAACCACCATGTCGAAACTATTATAGTCTTCAACAGTGAATTGCCTTGCACGATGCCCTTCGCACTCTATCCCATGCATTGAGAGAGTATAGGCAGCCGGGGGATATATTCCGTTCCCAATCTCCTCACGGCTGGTTGCCGATGATTCGATACAGAGCTCATCGGCTGCAAATGATTTTCGGGCAAGCGACTTCATCACGAATTCTGCCATTGGAGAACGGCAGATGTTCCCATGGCATACAAACATTATCTTTTTCATAGTACAAGGAGTGTACACACAATATGTTATTCCAGGAATTCGGAGCCGAAAGATAGGGGAAGCAGAGCTTTTATACCATCCTCAACTACATAACACTCTTTGGCTCCATATAGGATTATTCGTATTGGGCGGCCATACCTGTTCTCGGTCTCAAGGATGACCTGACGGCAAGCGCCACAAGGTGATATGGGAGTAGCGAGCTCACCTTCCTCGTTGCGGGCTGCAATGGCCAATGCCTCGACAGGCTTTGACGGGTACTGCGAATTGGCCCAGAATATTGTTGTACGCTCGGCGCACAACCCCGAAGGGTATGCAGCATTCTCCTGGTTACTGCCTGTGACAACTTCACCGCCCTCAAGACGCACCGCTGCGCCCACGTTGAACTTTGAATACACAGCATAGCTGCTGTAAGTAGCCTTGCGTGCAGCCTCAACAAGTTCCCTGTCGGCTGCCGACAATTCATCAACACCGCAGACTTTTACTTTTGTCTGCAAAATCATCTCCTTCATAACCTTGATTTTTTACGTTAACAACAATGCGGACAATGACCGTAAACTGCGGCCAAACAGCCCTTTTATCAGTGCGAATATATATATTTCCTTGCACAAAACCAATTTATTCATTTATTTTGTAAACGATTAAGAACTTTATACAAATGAAGCATATACACATTCTGCTCATAGCGGCAGCCATTCTGTTCACAGGCTGTGCAGCAAGCAAGCAACAGATAAAAGGTTCGCTGCCCAAAGAGGCCTCACAGGCACGCAACGACAACGAGCGCTACCTGCTCACCTACTACCCTATGGCAGTAGAGCAGATGGAGAAGCACAACATACCGGCAAGCATTACGCTGGCGCAGGCGCTCCTGGAAGGTAATGCAGGCAAGAGCACACTGGTAACAGAGGCAAACAACCACTTCGGTGTCAAGGCCGACAAAAGGTGGACGGGAAAGAGCATAAGCAAGATGGACAATGGCAGAATGTGCAAGTTCCGCGTATACGATAGCACCAGGGAATCGTATGAAGACCACTCCCGCTTCTTGCTCGTAAACAGCCGTTACGATTTTCTTTTCAAGTACAAGAAGACCGACTACAAGAGATGGGCAAAGGGGTTGCGCGATGCCGGATATGCCGAGGACAGGCAGTACCACACGAAACTTATCGGCATAATCGAGCGCTACGGCCTGCAGAAGTTCGACCACTATACAATGTCGGATATCGACCTCGATTTCAAGAAGATGGAACTGCAGGAGTTGTCAAAAGGGCGCAGTGTCCTAAAAGCCAATGGACTTTTATACACGATTGCAAAAGAGGGCGATACCTTTGAAACCCTTTCCGATGCTTTTGACATATCAAAGCGCAAATTGAGGAAATACAACGACCTTTATAAAGGATATGTGATAAATGCCGGCGATATAATATATCTTGAAAAAAAGAACCGCAAGGCACAGAAAGATTACCGGTTCCACACAGTAAAGGATGGGG
>JAUNQV010000164.1 GCA_030535995.1 Bacteroidales bacterium | reverse complement strand
TCCGTCCACTTTATCTATAGTAACAGTGAAAGGTGTTCCGAGCAGGCTTGTATTGGCACTCACTTGGGGGTCGAGTTCAAGCTCTTTGCAACGTGATAGGGTTATAGGTGCACATAGTACACCACGACCATTCTTAAGCATAAAATTAACAGCTTCGGGTGTAATCTTTTCGGCAGCAATAATGAAATCTCCCTCATTCTCTCTATCTTCATCATCTACGACAAATTGTCCGTTTCTGAAATCTTCGAGAGCTTCATCAATTGTATTTAGTTTAAAGTTTTCCATGTAATTATATAAGTTTTTCCTTTTTTAGAATATTAATAAGGTTCTTTGTATTCGATTCAATCTTTATCAGGTCTTTTACCAATCTTATGCGGAATTTTAAAGCACGCAGATAAATTAAAATTCCTATAGGGAATATAACTATCGAGAGTATATTCAGCCATCTTCTCTTGAAAGGTGAAGTGGTTGCATGCGGTGCCAGAATAGGGAATTCGTTTAGGTGAATTATAACTTTTCTGTTTTTACTGTTTCCCATCTCTTCGATAAGGTTCTCGAGTTTCTCATTGAACGAGTCGAGAGTATTGTCCTTTTCATTGAAGAATATCTTGTTTATAGAAGGCAATCTCTTCAGTTTGTTTACCTTTTTATACAGGCGGGCTTCGTTGTGAAGTTCTTCGAGTATAACAGCATCGTTGGCATAATCGGGTGTTTCAATAATGACCTCTTTTATTGAAATGTGACGCTTTTCGGGTATAGC
Organism: Bacteroidales bacterium; assembly: GCA_030535995.1. GTDB lineage: Bacteria > Bacteroidota > Bacteroidia > Bacteroidales > Bacteroidaceae > HGM04593. The sequence goes on along the minus strand of JAUNQV010000164.1, from coordinate 2,251 downwards.
GAACAACATTCTGAAGAATGCCTTTATAGAGTCGCTGTTGAATATTCCCGAATCTTTGTTTGCCTGGTATGTGAAGAATGCTCCAAGGGGTGCAAGTATCATTGTACTCAACCATGCTCCGTACCATATTTGCCACTCGCCCTCACGTGCCATTTTTGAGCCGGAGGTATTGAATATATAGTAAAGTATGAATGTGGCAACGGAGATAAGGACCGGGTATCCCAATCCTCCTTTCCTTACGATAGCTCCAAGCGGTGCACCTATGAAGAAAAATATAAGGCAACCTACAGAAAGAGTGAATTTTTCCCACCACGATATCTTGTGTTTGTTCAAGTCTTTGTCGAGGGAACGCATTATCTTGTGTTTTATATCGTAGTCTACGCTCAACTGTTTCACTTTGTTGAGTTGTGCCTTTTTCCATACAAGCTTTGATTGTTTGGTCGATACTCTGTAAAGGCTGTCGACATCTATGCTGTAAAGGTTGTTCTTTTCCATAAATGTGGTATCTATGGCATCGAAATCTGTACGGCCTCTGTATGTTGAGCGCATTACACCTTTCCAGTTCTGCAGTCCTATACTATCGTTCGATAATGTAAGTGAGTCTATAGCAATCTCAAGCTCTTTGATATTCTTGCTTGCAGCGTTTCCTTTAAGGAACGAAGCATCTTTCATTTCAAACCCTCCGTCAACCTCAATCAAAACCTCTTTTACACTGAAAGTCTCACGCCTGTAGGGCCTGTTCTTCTTGTTTATCTGCTGGTCGGTGAGGTTAGAGAACTGCTCGCCCGAGTACATGGTAAGTATCATGTGTTTCTCGTCGGCAGTACCAACAATCTTTGCCGAGTCGGAAACAAGTATATTTGCATTATCGAACCCGGCCGACATATCATAAATTACCACATTATGCAGTATACCGGTCTCTTTATCCTTGTGCTCAACATAAATATTATACCCTTCGAGCCTGTCATAGAATGTTCCTTCCGGTATTTCGCTTTCGGGTGAAGTCTGTTTAATCGAATACATTACAGTCAACAACTTCATCTGTGCATAGGGGCTCACCACATTCTGGAAATAGAACGATATACCGCCAAGAACAGTACAGTAAATTATTAGCGGAAGCATAATCCTGAACAGCGGAATTCCGGCAGCCTTCATGGCAAGAAGTTCAAGTTTCTCACCGAAATTACCGAAAGTCATAAGTGCTGCAAGGAGTATTGCCAGAGGTAGAGCCTGGGAAACCAATGTTATTGAGCCGAGAGCGAAGAACTGTGCAAGGACACCGAAATCAAGCCCTTTCTCAACAAATTCATCAACCCATCGCCAAAGAAGCTGCATGATAAAGATAAACAAGCATATAAGGAATGTTCCCATTAAATTGCTTGTAAAAGTCTTTATAATGAATAAATCCAGTTTTTTTATATGGAACCACGGGAATTTCATAGTATGCTTGCCGGCTCTTTTATCTGTCTATAAAATAAAAACAATTGCACAGAAAGGCACACCTCATGGTGTACAGGCCTCTCTGTGCAAAGTTAGTATAAAAAGCGTGATTTCACCCACCATTAAACAAAAAACTCTCGATTACATACCCGATTGTCGCCTTAAATTCTCAATTTGCGAGTCCCATAGGTCTTTTTGGTCTTCAACTTCACCCTTATCGGCAAAGTCTGTTATTTCGAGAGTATGCTCTCTTGTCAGTTCGTTATAGGCGATTCTCATTTCAAAATATGTACTCTGGCTCTCGTCTTCCCAGCGGAACTTGACATAGACACCGTTTCTTTGTGCCACAAGGTGCGCTACTCTTTTTTCGGTTTTTCCCCAGCAGAAAGTGTATGTACGGTCAATACTTTCAACTTTATCGGCAAACCATGGAGACAAGCCGGCAGTTGTACCGATATATTTCCAAATCATAGAAGCACTGCCTTTCAGCGGGTATTCGATATAAATTTTCTCTTTACTCATTTATTGAAGGGTAAGTTATAAGTATTTGTATATCAGTCGCAAGATATATAATTATATTCAAAATTCAAATAAATTAATGCATATTTAAATTATTTTATAACTATTATTCTTTGCGGAGTAACAGTTTAAATATTAAACAAGTTAAGTTTAAAAAAGTTTTTTCACGAAAAAATGCAAAAAACTTGCCAATATCAAATAATAGATATATCTTTGCACCGCAAAAATGTGATGGCGAGATAGCTCAGCTGGTTAGAGCGCATGATTCATAATCATGAGGTCCCCGGTTCAA
>JAUNQV010000163.1 GCA_030535995.1 Bacteroidales bacterium | reverse complement strand
CTGGGTGTAATCTCCGCTACATTCATCGGAGTCTTTGTAATAAGGCCCATTGTAGGGAGCCACGCATAACAGAAAAACAGTCAGATAGCGCGCTATCTGACTGTTTTTCTGTTACCAACACTTATATGGAAAACGGCTTAAGCTTGAATTATAGTATTTGCCGTCACCGGTAACCTCTTTACCAAGGAAAGGCGGTTTTTCAAACTCCTCGGCCGATGACGAAAGCTCAATCTCGGCAACCACAAGGCCGGCATTGTCGCCATGAAACTCATCAACCTCAAAAATGTGGTTGCCAAAATCCACAAGATGGCGAGTCTTGTCTATTATTGCTGTCGAACAGAGCCTCATCAGTTCCCAAGCCTCACTTGCCGGAATCTCCTTTTCCCATTCAAAACGGCTGATACCTCCATCGAGTGACGGGCCTTTGATTGTGATATACCCCTTTTCACCCCTCACCCGCACACGGGCAGAATTCCCGCCCTGACGGCAGATGTAACCTTGCGCTATACGGTCGCTCCTGAATGCCATAGCCTTGTAGCTATCACCGGTGACAAGGAATTTCCTCTCAATCTCTATTGCCATAACAGTATTACTCCCCCTTCTCGGCAAACTCCATCAGATAGGCCTTGATGAAACCGTCAATCTTTCCGTCCATTACACCGCCTACATCTGAAGTCTGGAAATTGGTACGGTGGTCTTTTACGCGACGGTCGTCGAACACATAGCTGCGTATCTGCGAACCCCACTCGATTTTTTTCTTGCCGGCCTCAACCTTTGCCTGTTCCTCCATGCGGTGCTGCATCTCCTTGTTGTAGAGTATTGAGCGCAACTGACGCATTGCATTCTCCTTGTTCTTAGGCTGGTCGCGGGTTTCGGTATTCTCGATGAGAATTTCCTCTTCGGCACCTGTGTACGGGTCTTTATACTGGTAGCGTAGACGCACACCCGACTCTACCTTGTTCACATTCTGTCCTCCGGCACCACCGCTTCGGAATGTATCCCATGAGATACGTGCAGGTTCAATTACTACCTCAATGCTATCATCGACAAGCGGTGTCACAAAGACCGATGTGAAAGAGGTCATTCTCTTCCCCTGCGCATTGTACGGGCTCACACGCACCAAACGGTGAACGCCATTTTCGCCTTTAAGATAACCGTATGCATAAGGGCCCTTGATTTCCAGTGTAACGGTCTTTATTCCGGCATCTTCGGCCTCCTGAAGGTTGGCCACTGCCATCTTGTAGCCGTTCGACTCTGCCCAACGCATGTACATGCGCATGAGCATGCTTGCCCAATCCTGCGCCTCGGTTCCGCCGGCACCGGAATTTATCTTCAGCACACAATCCATGTCGTCGGCCTCGCCACGCAACATATTCTTCAGCTCAAGCTCTTCGATGGCCGAAAGAGCACGTGCGTATGCATCATCGACCTCATGTTCCTCAACCATCTCCTCACGGAACAGTTCCATAGCCATTTCAGCCTCTTCGGTGCGGTTGCTAACCTCTTTATACCCTTCAATCCAAGCCTGCAGAGCCTTCACCTTCTTCATCTGTGCCTCGGCCTCCTTTGCATTGTCCCAGAAGCCGGGTGCCTGTGTACGAAGCTGCTCCTCTTCGACCTGAATGATTTTTTCGTCTATAGCAAGATACTGTTTGAGAGCTTCGGTGCGCTCCTTTATATCTTTGAGTTGGTCAATCGTTATCATCTGTTTTTGTGTTATTCCTGAATTATTCCGCGAAGATACAACGATATTCAAAAATAAACAAATCGCGGGCGCGCGTAGGAGGCTTAAAATAGCAATCGTAATGCTTTTTGTCTATAAAATTTGAAAAATATTTTGGCGGAAGAAGATTAATCGTCGTAACTTTGCACGGAAAACAGATAACCTATGATAAACATTACCGAGGCAAATGTAAACCAGGCAGTAGAGCTGCTGAAAGTTCTTGTAAGCACCCCATCGATAAGCCGCGAAGAGAGCGATGCGACCGACAGGCTGCAGCTGTTCATTGAACGTGGTGCACCGGTGAGGTTCGAGATGCACCGTCACCTCAACAACCTATGGTGCATAGCCCCGGGATATGACCCTTTGCGCCCCACCCTGCTGCTCGATGCACACATCGATACCGTAAAACCGGTAGGAAGCTGGAGCAAGCACCCCTTTACACCGACCGTTGAGGGAGATATCATATACGGTCTCGGAACTAATGACGATGGTGCCTCACTGGTTACAATGTTGCAGGTATTCTACAAATTGTGTGAATATCCACAACAATACAATACGATATTCCTTGTTTCGGCCGAAGAGGAGGTCTCCGGCAAAAACGGCATTGAATCAGTTATGCCACTGTTGCCGCCTGTTTCATGCGCAATAATAGGCGAGCCTACAGGAATGAACCCTGCTGTTGCCGAGAAGGGGCTCATGGTTCTTGACTGCACGGCAAAAGGAGTTTCGGGGCATGCAGCACGTAACGAAGGTGTAAACGCAATATACAAGGCAATAGAGGACATCAACTGGTTCAAGAACTATAAATTCCAGAATTCATCGGAACTTTTAGGTGATGTAAAAATGACCGTAACACAGATAAATGCAGGCAAGCAACACAATGTCATCCCCGACAGCTGCAGTTATGTGGTAGATATCCGCAGCAACGAATGTTACTCAAACAACGACCTGCTGGGTATAATCGAGAAAAATGTAGGCAGCGAGGTCAAGGCACGCTCTACACGCTTGAACTCCTCATCAATAGCCACCGGCCACCCGCTTGTAAAACGGGCCATAGAACTCGGACGCAAGCCCTTCGGCTCACCCACACTATCGAACCAGGCACTCCTTCACATTCCCACACTGAAGATGGGCCCCGGCGACTCTTCACGCTCGCACACAGCAAATGAGTATATAAGAATAAGTGAGATACGCGAAGGCATAAAGCTATTTGCCGAAATGCTTGATGGGTTGAGAATCTGAATGTTTTGTTTGTCAATTTCTGGAAGTGAATAAAAAATGGCTCAGTAGAAATTTACTGTGGTTAATATTGTACATGTACGATTAATTTCTATC
>JAUNQV010000162.1 GCA_030535995.1 Bacteroidales bacterium | reverse complement strand
AAGTTCAAAAGAACATTCTAATTTGTTGCAGTTGCTGCAATTATGGACAAGAGAACATCAAATGTAAATATCAAGAACCGTCGTGCTACATTCGACTATATAGTGGCGGAGACGTTCACTGCCGGACTTGTGCTGACGGGTACAGAGATAAAATCCATCAGGCAATCGAAAGCGAGCCTGGTGGATACCTACTGCACATTCATAGCCGACGAACTTTGGGTAAAGAATATGCATGTTGCAGAGTATTTCTACGGTTCGTACAACAATCACACGGCAAGGCGCGACCGCAAATTGCTGCTTGAGCGCAAGGAGTTGCGCAAGCTGAAGCAGGCTGTAAAGAATCCCGGTTTCACAATAGTGCCTCTGCGCCTGTTCATAAACGAGAAAGGTCTTGCCAAGCTGGTGATAGCTCTTGCCCGAGGCAAGCACGAGTATGACAAACGGCAATCGATAAAGGAGCGTGATGACAAGCGCGAGATTGACCGCATAAAAAGAAGCTATTGAGAGCCTTTTCAGGCCGGTATGTTTTGCTCTATCCGTCAAAAGGGTAGAGTAAAATCGTTTTAAAACAGCACCTATTGTGTGCAGTATAATGGAAAAGAGAATGACTTTAAAGAATATACTCAAAGAGAGAATATTGGTGCTCGACGGTGCAATGGGTACCATGATACAGCAATACGGTGTGCAGGAAGAGGATTTCCGTGGCAGCCGTTTCGTTTCGCACCCACAGCCTCTGAAGGGGAATAACGATATATTGGTGCTCACACGCCCCGACATAATCTCCGACATACATGCCAAATACCTGTCGGCTGGTGCCGATATTATTGAAACATGTACTTTCAATGCCAACAGTGTGTCGCAGGCCGATTATGGTTGCGGGCAATATTGCAGCGAAATAAACCGCCGTGCGGCAGAGCTTGCCCGTGCAGCGGCCGATGAGTTCTCTACACCCGACAAACCCCGTTTTGTGGCAGGTTCAGTAGGCCCTACAAGCCGCACCTGCTCGATGAGCCCCGATGTAGAGAACCCTGCTGCGCGCAATATCACTTTCGATACTCTTGCCACAGCCTACAAAGAGCAGATGCTTGCTCTCATCGATGGCGGTGTCGATGCCTTGCTGTGTGAAACAGTATTCGACACTCTGAATGTAAAGGCTGCGCTGTATGCAGCCGATGAGGCTATGGCCGAATGTGGGCGTGAGGTTCCTGTAATGTTGTCGTTTACAATAGCCGACACACAAGGACGCATACTCTCGGGGCAAACAATCGAGGCTTTTCTGGCCTCTGTGGCAGGGCGCAATCTGCTCTCTGTCGGCTTGAACTGCTCTTTTGGTGCGAGGGAACTGAAACCGTTCCTGAAACGGCTATCTGCCATAGCACCCTTTTATGTGAGTGTATATCCCAATGCCGGATTGCCCAACGAACTCGGAGCCTATGACCAGACTCCTGCCGAAATGGCAGCTGTGGTGCAAGAGTACATAGAAGAGGGGCTTGTGAATATTGTGGGCGGCTGTTGCGGTACAACCGATGAGTTCATATCTCTCTTCCCTCCGCTTGTAAGCGGTGTCGTGCCGCGCGTTCCGGTTGCAAAGCCACAAGAACTGTGGCTGTCGGGGCTTGAACGCCTTGTGGTGAACAGTGAAATCAATTTCGTGAATGTGGGCGAGAGGTGCAATGTTGCCGGTTCACGCAAGTTCTTGAGGCTCATAAACGAGAAAAACTATTCCGAGGCTCTTAATATTGCCCGCCGTCAGGTTGAGGATGGGGCGCAACTGCTCGATATAAACATGGACGATGGCCTGCTCGATGCGGAGGCCGAAATGGTGACCTTCCTAAATATGCTTGCCGTGGAGCCCGAAATTGCCCGTGTGCCGGTGATGGTCGATTCGTCCGATTGGAATGTAATACGTGCCGGTCTCAAATGTATCCAAGGACGTGCTGTGGTGAACTCGATTTCGCTGAAAGAGGGCGAGCAGCTGTTTCTTGAACGTGCCATTGAAGCAAGGCGCTTGGGAGCGGTGGTAATAGTCATGGCATTTGACGAAGAGGGACAGGCTACGACTTTTGAGAGAAAAACAGCCATTTGCCGCAGGGCGTATGAACTGTTGACGGTAAAAGCCGGCTTTGCCCCGTACGAGATAATATTCGACCCCAATATACTTGCCGTGGCAACAGGTATCGAAGAGCACAATGCATACGGCATTGATTATATAAGAACTTGTGCGTGGATAAAGGAGAACCTTCCCGGTGCCCACATAAGCGGCGGAGTGAGCAATCTCTCTTTCTCGTTCCGTGGCAACAACTACGTGCGTGAAGCTCTGCATGCGGTGTTCCTCTATCATGCAATAGCCGCCGGAATGGATATGGGCATTGTGAACCCTCAGACGCAGGTGCAGTATGCCGAAATACCCGATGATGTGCGCACAGCCATGGAGAATGTTATACTTGACCGTGGCAATGGCGCAACAGAGCATCTTGTCGCTCTTGCTGGCTCTTTGAAAGAGAAAGGGCTTGCCGTGCAGCAGGCCGCCGGTGATGAATGGCGCAAGGCTACGGTTGAAGAGCGGCTTTCATACTCTCTGTTGAAAGGGGTAAACGATTTTCTGGAGAGCGATATAAGCGAGGCTGTGGAGAAGTATAAAACGGCAATTGCAGTCATCGGCGGCCCTCTGATGGCCGGTATGGGGCAGGTGGGCGAGCTGTTTGGCGCAGGAAAACTGTTCCTGCCGCAGGTAGTGAAGAGTGCGCGTACCATGAAACAAGCTGTAGCTCTTCTGCAACCGCTTATTGAGAGTGAGAAAAGGGAGAGAAACGCATCGGCCGGCAAGGTGGTGATGGCTACCGTCAAGGGCGATGTCCATGATATCGGCAAGAACATTGCGGCTGTGGTGATGGGCTGTAACGGATACGAGGTAATAGACCTTGGAGTAATGGTTCCGCCCGAAAGGATTGTTGCTGAGGCTCTCTCATGCAATGCCGACATTGTGGCATTGAGCGGCCTCATAACTCCTTCGCTCGAAGAGATGGTTACAGTTGTCAGGGAACTTCAGGCTGCCGGGCTTTCAATTCCGGTT
>JAUNQV010000073.1:9071-11051 GCA_030535995.1 Bacteroidales bacterium | reverse complement strand
AATCCATTACGAAGTCCATACCACCGTGACCGAGGTCGCGACCCTTCTCAACATACTTCTTGAGGATTGGGTGGTAGTATTTTGCCATCATGGCATTTCTCTGCTCTGCACTCATGAAACCGTGAGCGTTGAGGTTGTCAACCTGGGGAGCACCTGTACCCTTGAGAGCCTCACCTGAAAGTGCGAGTTCGGGAGTAGGATACTTTGTAGCGTAACCCTTTGTACCTGTGAGCTTGAACAAACGGTTGTAGGGCTGCGGAGTCATTACGTTGTGCTGGATTTCAACCACCTTACCCTTTGCTGTACGCATAAGTGTAGTTGTGTGGTCACCATTGCGGAACTCCTTGCACTCTTTACCGGTCTTCTCCTTTACAAGTTCCTTACCGAAGAAAGGATCTGTATCCATAGCCACCAATGTTGTGAAGCGGTCGCCACGGTGAATGTTGAGGCACTGTGCAACGGGTCCAAGGCCGTGAGTAGCGTAGAGGTCGCCACGGTTCTCCTTGTTGTATTTCAGACGCCAGTGGAGGTTGTCGACATCATTGTCGGCAGGATCCTTCCAGTATGCATCCCAGAACCACTCAAGGCTGTGGATGTAGGCACCCTCGGCACGGATAATCTCACCGAATACACCATCCTGAGCCATTGCAAGAGCATTCATTTCATAATCGTCGTAGCAGCAGTTCTCGAGGATGAAGCAGTGGAGACGTGTCTTCTCTGCAAGGTCGATAAGGCTCCAGCACTGCTCAAGGTTCATTGCAGAAGGAACCTCGATTGCGGTGTGCTTGCCGTTCTCAAGAGCGCACTTTGCTACAGGATAGTGGTGGTTCCAGTCTGCTGCAACATAAACGAGGTCTACATCGTCGCGCTCGCAGATAGCTTTGTAACCATCCTCGCCCCAGTAGATGTCTGCCGGGATAAGACCCTGCTTGCGGAGCTCGTTCTGACATTTCTCTGCGCGCTCATACTCATAGTCGCAAAGAGCTACAATCTCAACACCGGGGATACGGCAGAAACGTACTACAGCACCCGGGCCACGCATACCAAGACCTACGAAAGCAACGCGAACTGTCTTGATTGGAGCTACTGAAAGGTTAAGTACATGTTCCTGACCTGCAGGACGCTCCGGAGTTTCAACTACGATAGTACCTTTGTCCCAATGCCACTTTGTCGAAGGAGAAAGTGACTGTGCCTGTGCTGCAGAGCCCATAAGAGCCATAACGCCACACAAGGCAAGACCGAAAAATTTCTTCAAGTTCATATTATGTGTGTTTTAAAAAAAGTTATGAATTCCATCCAATATCACAAAGGTATAACATTTATTATACTTTGCAAAATAAACACGTTTTTATTTTCCGTTATTCCACCTTGCTGTCGCCCACCCACTTGCCGTAGTATACATGGCGGTTTGTCTTTATGAGCATGCCGTATCCGTTTCTGTAGCCATCCTTGTACCTGCCGTACCACATATCGCCATTGGCCCAGCAATATACTCCGTAACCGTGGCGACGACCCTCAAAGAACTCGCCATAGAAGACATCGCCGTTGGCATATTTCTCCTTTTTGAACGAATAGGGCGAGACAGGTTCTTTATTTGTAGGCACGTATGGGTAATCGAGGCGCATATCACCCTCGGCTGTGTGAATTTTAAGTATATTGCCGGTAGTGAGGTCGTAAACGACATAATTCTCCTCGCCGCCCACCTTGGCTACCTCATCGGTAATTATAAGACCGAAAATCATTGCACCGGCACGATACTGCCCGAATGATTGGGAGCCGTTGCTCGAAAGATAGAAACCCCAGCCATAAAGTTTATGGTCTATGAGAGTACCTATGTACTGTCCGTTGGCATTGGATATATAACTTGTTTCTGATTCGTTTCTCACATAGTCGCAGAAAACCGCCTGGAGCGGGTCGCACATTTCATCGTACAACCCCCTGCACTGCTGCGCCTGCAGGGTGAACGAAAGAAAAGCCAGG
>JAUNQV010000073.1:0-9061 GCA_030535995.1 Bacteroidales bacterium | reverse complement strand
TACTGTTGCAAATATCTTTTTCATACAAAACCTTATTTATTCTTATACAATCCATTCTCTTTTATATACGCAGCCACTTCACCGGTTACATAATCATCGACCGGAGTGCCTGCCGCCACAGCTTCGCGTACCTGCGTAGAACTCACATCGAGCAAGGGAGCCTGAAGCCACATAACCCCCTCGGGCAACGAAGGTGTCTCCTTTTCACAACCCCTCGGATATACGATTACACGGTAGCGCGAAAGTATCTCTTCGCTCTTGTACCAGGCACCGAAGTTCTCCCAATTGTCGGCACCGATAAGAAGCATGAATTCCCTTTCGGGAAAGTTCTTCTCAAGCTCGGCCAGCGTATTGACGGTATACGACGGACGGGGCAAGCCGAACTCAAAATCACAGGCTTTGAGGCAGGGAAGGCCCTCAATTGCAAGCTGTACCATGCGCAAGCGGTGGTTCTCGGGAGCAAGGCCCAGAGCCTCTTTAAGCGGATTATGAGGCGAAACCATGAGCCACACCTCATCGGCAAGCCCTTTTTCGCACACAGCCAACGCAAGAGCCACATGACCTTTGTGCACAGGGTTGAAACTACCGCCAAAAACAACTGTCTTTATCTTATTCATTAAGAAATTTTTCAACAACAGCCATTAATGTGCTTTTCGCCTCATCGAGGTTGTCATTTACAATTACCCTATCGGCAAATTTCGAAAAAGTCATCTCATACTCCGCTTTGCTCACACGCTTGTCTATCTCCTCGGGCGAAGTGTCGCCACGACGCACAAGACGCTCACGCAGAACCTCCACCGAAGGAGCCTGCACAAAGATGAACAGAGCCCTCTCGCCATAGTATTTCTTAAGATTGCAACCACCCTTCACATCAACATCGAAAAGGATATTCTGCTGCTCCAGCTGGCGCTCAACCTGCGATTTGAGCGTTCCGTAAAAACGCCCGGGATAAACCTCTTCATACTCCACAAACTCGTCGGCCGCAATGCGGGCACGGAACTCATCAGGAGTGAAAAAGAAGTAGTCTACTCCATGTTTCTCCTCGCCCCGGGGCGGACGACTTGTAGCCGACACCGAGAAACCGAAAGAGGCATCTTTTTCCATAAGGAAATGCACCAGAGTAGACTTTCCGCTACCCGACGGGGCTGAAAAAATAACGACCTTTCCTTTATTCATAATTATTTACATTACGTTCAATACCTGCTCCTTTATCTGTTCAAGTTCATCTTTCATCCTGACAACAATGTTCTGCATTTCGGCATGGTTGCTCTTGCTGCCCAAAGTATTTATCTCGCGCCCCATCTCCTGTGCAATGAAACCAAGTTTCTTGCCTTGGCCGCGTTCACCGTCCATTGTGGAAAGGAAGTATTCCAAATGGTTGGACAAACGCTGTTTTTCCTCGTTCACATCGAGCTTTTCGATATAAAATATAAGTTCCTGCTCAAAGCGGTTATTGTCATAATCCACGCCCAATTGCTTATCGAGCGTCTCCTTGATACGGGCACGTATTTTCTCTACCCGCTCCTTCTCATACGGCTCTACCGATGCAAGCAGTAATGATATGTTCGCTATGTTATTCCTGAACTTTGCCGCAAGAGCCTCACCCTCCTGTTTGCGGAAGGCAAGAAGGTCTTCTATCGCAGCATGCAGGCAATTGCGAACAGCCTCCCACTCCTCGGGCGAAGCCTCATAAACCTCTTTCCTCGATACCACATCGGGCATACGCAGAAGAAGCTCGAACATATTTTCGGGCTGTGAGATGCCTGTTGCCTCCGATGCAGCCTGAATCTGCTCTATATACCCCTGCATGACAGCGATATTTATCGATGGCATCTCAACTTTCTCGTTCTGTTCTACCCAAATGGAGAGGTCGACCTTTCCGCGCTCAAGAGCAGCAGAGACTATTGAACGGGCCTCCATCTCATTGGCCTTGTACTGTGGGGCGATGCGCGTCGACAGGTCCATGGCCTTTCCGTTGAGCGAACGTATCTCCACACAAATCTTCTTATTCTCGAATAGGACTACCGACTTGCCATAGCCGGTCATTGAATATATCATATAGCATTAACTTTTACAGGCACCGGCCGCAGATGTGCCGGAGCAAAAACATTATCTCCATTTTTGCAAATTTATATATTTATTTTCGAAACATGCCGACAACACCCCCTTTTTTGTTTTAAATTGGCAAAAACTTATTTAAAAAATATTATTTAATAGCAACTATTATATTTAATTTGTATTTTTGCATTTTAGTGGAATAGTTCCGCCCCGGCGGAACATAAAAAAAAGAGTAATGACGACAATTATACTGCACATTGAGGCCTCTACAGAGATATGTTCCGTAGCCTTGAGCCAGGACGGGCATGTGTTTTTCGAAAGAGTAAACCGCGACGACCGTTCCCATGCAAAGGTTCTTGCCCCTTTTGTGGAAGAGGCTTTGCAGACAGCCGACAGCCAAGGAGCAAAAATAAACGCCGTAGCATTGAGCTGCGGGCCGGGCTCATACACCAGCCTGCGCATAGCATCATCGACAGCAAAAGGGGTGTGCTATGGGCGCAACATACCGCTGATAGCAATACCCACCACTGCAATAATGTGTGTACCGGTACTGTTCCGCGATGATATTCCCGAAGATGCACTGCTCTGCCCCATGATTGATGCAAGACGCACCGAGGTATATGCCACGGTGTACAACCGTGCATTGGGTATCGAAAAAGAGACACACGCCGAGGTTGTCACATCCGACAGTTTCAAAGAGCATCTCGAAGCCGGGCCGGTATATTTTTTCGGCAACGGTGCTGCTAAATGCAAAGAGATAATAACACACCCCAACGCCCGTTTCCTTGACGAGCACCGCAACCCGCTGGCAAAGAATATGATGCCGCTGGCCGAGAGAGCATGGTTCGACGAAAAATTCGAGGATATTGCCTATTTTGAGCCGTTCTACCTCAAGAATTTCATAGCAACCAAACCAAAAGAACTCCTGAAGAACATTTAACTGCATATAGACTTATGATGGAATATAATACCAAGCAGAAGAAACTGCCACTGCCCGAATATGGCCGCTCGGTACAGAAGATGGTCGACCACGCCCTCACGATAGAGAGCAGAGAAGAGCGCCAGCACTGCGCCGAGACCATCGTACGCATAATGGCAAGCATGTTCCCGAACACCCGTAACCTTCCCGACTACGAACGCACACTATGGGACCATCTTGCTATAATGGCCGATTTTGCACTTGATATCGACTACCCCTATGAGGTGATAAAGAAAGAGGATTTCCACGTTCCGCCACAGCAGGTTCCATACCAGACAGGCGAAATAAAGAACAGACACTACGGCCGCATAGTCGAAGAGATGATTGCACACGCATGTACCCTCGAAGAGGGCGAAGAGCGCGACTGTTTCATTGAGCTCATCGCAATACAGATGAAAAAGAACTACATCGCCTGGAACAAGGACGGAGTAGAAGACAAGAAAATTTTTGACGACCTCCGTGCATACACAAACGGTGCAATAGATATCAACGACAAGGAGATAAGGACCGGACACAAGGCACAGAACGGCAACTACAGCCAGCGCACAAACAACAAGCGCACAAACAACGGAAAAAAGATATACAGAAAGAAATACTGACAAACACCTGAAACATGGCATCATTCATTATAGAAGGCGGACACAGGCTCAGTGGCACAATAACGCCACAGGGTGCCAAGAACGAAGTTCTGCAAGAGATTTGCGCGACACTGCTCACAAGCGAAAAGGTTACGATAGAGAACATTCCCGACATTGCCGATGTGAACAACCTGATAAACCAGTTGATGAACATGGGAGTATCGGTAACCCGTAACGGGGTAGGCTGCTTCACCTTCCAGGCAAACAACGTGAACCTCGATTACATCGACAGCGAAGAGTACATAAACGGTTGCGCAAGACTGCGTGGCTCGGTGATGTTCATCGGGCCTCTTGTAGGAAGGTTCGGGAAAGCCACAATGTCGGAGCCGGGAGGCGACAAGATAGGACGCCGCCGCCTCGACACACACATCATAGGACTCCAGAAGCTTGGAGCCGAGTTCTCTTTCGACACCGAGAAACGTGTATACCGCATGCACGCAAAGCATCTGAAAGGATGCAACATGCTGCTCGACGAGGCTTCGGTAACCGGTACAGCAAACATAATCATGGCCGCAGTACTTGCCGAGGGTACCACAACCATTTACAACGCTGCATGTGAGCCATACATACAACAGCTGTGCCACATGCTCAACAATATGGGAGCAAAGATATCGGGCATTGCCAGCAACCTGTTGACAATAGAAGGAGTAAAGGAGCTTTCGGGCTGTACACACCGCGCTCTACCCGACATGATTGAGGTGGGCAGTTTCATTGGCATGGCAGCCATGACACAGAGCGAACTTACCATAAAGAACGTATCGTTCGAGAACCTGGGCATTATACCGGAGAGCTTCCGTCGACTGGGTATAAAATTCGAGCAGAGAGGCGATGACATTTACATTCCCTCACAGGAGCATTATGAGATAGAGTCTTTTATCGACGGCTCAATAATGAATATAAGCGATGCTCCATGGCCGGGACTCACCCCCGACCTCTTGAGCGTTCTGCTTGTAACGGCAATACAGGCAAAGGGAAGCGTACTCATTCACCAGAAGATGTTCGAGAGCCGTCTCTTCTTTGTCGACAAGCTCATAGATATGGGAGCGCAGATTATTCTGTGTGACCCCCATAGGGCTGTAGTCATAGGACACGACAGGCAGTTTACCCTGAAACCGCGTTCAATGAGTTCTCCCGATATAAGGGCTGGTATTGCACTGCTCATAGCAGCCATGAGCGCCGAGGGAGTAAGCCGCATAGACAATATCGAGCAGATTGACCGCGGTTACCAGAACCTCGAAGAGAGATTGAACAGCATAGGTGCAAAGATAACACGCTCGTGATATGTTGAGAAAAGAGGATTTCATACTGCTTGGCAAGTTCCTGAAGCCACACGGTACAAAGGGAGAGATAGCATTGCAGAGCGAAGGCTTCAGCCTCGATGAGAGTTGCGACTTTGTTGCCTGTGACATCGACGGCATACTCGTGCCTTTCTTCTTCGAGGAGGTACGCACAAAAGGGCACGACACCTACATACTGAAGATGGAGCGCATGGAAAGCAACGAAGAGGTACGTTTTCTCACCAACCGCAATGCATACATTCCCCGGGAATGGGTCGAAGAGAGCGAAGAACTCACCTGGAGCTACTTCTTCGGATTCAAGGCCATAGACGAGGTAGCCGGCCCTATTGGCGAGATTACGGATATTGACGACAGCACGATAAACATGCTCTTTGTTGTAGAGCACAATGGCGAAGAGCTCCTTATCCCGGCACAAGAGGAGCTGATAACCGGCATAGACCACGATAAAAGAGAAATAACATTCAAACTCCCCGAGGGGCTTGTTTCACTCTAAACAATACCGACATGAAAGGAAAAGGGTTCCGTAGCAGGCTACTGCGCAAATACAGGCTGACGATACACAACGAGAACAAACTTGAGAATGTTCTCGGTTTCTATATTTCACCCTTATGGGTTATACTCTCACTCTTTTTCTCATTCCTGCTGGTTGCGGGTGTACTTTACCTGATTGTAGTGCTCACCCCCGTGGGTAACCTATTGCCGGGATACATAAGCGACGGCGCAAAAGAGAAGCTCATAAGCTACAACCTGCGTATAGACTCGCTTACCCGTGAGGTAGAGAAGCAGGATCGCTACCTTGCCAACATAAAGGCCATAATGAACGGTGAAGTTCCGGCCGACACCACTATAAACTCTCCGCAACCGATATCGAGCGACAGCATAAACATTGAGGCAACAGCTCTTGAAGAGCAGTTTGCCAAAGAGTGGGAAGAGAGAGAGAAGTACAATATCACCTCACAGGCCACCAATGTTTCTGAATTGCAGGAGCTGACCCTCTTCCGCCCCACACGCGGCGAGATTATAAAAGGGTTCGACCTCAATTCGGGGCACTACGGCGTTGATATTGCCGAAGTTCCGGGCGAGAGCATTCTTGCCGTACACGACGGGGTTGTAGTCATGAGTGATTACACAGCCAACGACGGCTACACCATTGTACTGCAGCACCGCGAGAACATGATTTCGGTTTACCGCAACTGCCATAGGTTACTGAAAAGCGTTGGCGAAAAGGTAATAGGCGGAGAAGCTATAGGCACATTCAGTAATGCAACGGAAGAGAGAGAAGAGAAGAAATTCCTGCACCTCGAACTATGGCACCGTGGAAAGCCTCTCGACCCCAACACATACATCGCATTCTAAAAAACTAAAATATGGAAACACCCAACAAAAGACAGATTGCCATACTTGGCTCAACCGGCTCGATAGGCACACAGACACTGCAGGTTGTCGAGGAGCATCCCGAGTGCTTTGAGGTCTATGCAATTACAGCAAACACACGTGTCGATGACCTTATAGCACAGGCGCGCAAGTTCATGCCCGAGGCGGTTGTCATAGCCGACGAGACAAAATATCCCAAGCTCAAAGAGGCTTTGAGTGACCTCCCGATAAAGGTATACGGCGGTTACGAAGCTATATGCCAGATTGTAGAATCAGGCCCCATTGATGTTGTGGTTACAGCAATGGTAGGGTTTTCGGGATTGCGCCCCACAATAAACGCAATAAAAGCCGGTAAAGCCATCGCCCTTGCCAACAAAGAGACAATGGTGGTGGCAGGAGAGCTCATAAACGCTCTTGCAATGGAGTACAAGACTCCCATTCTGCCGGTAGACTCCGAGCATTCTGCCATATTCCAATGCCTTGCCGGAGAGATGCACAACAAGGTTGAGAAACTCATTCTCACAGCATCGGGCGGCCCGTTCCGCACATTCACAAAAGAGCAGCTTGAACATGTTACCAAAGAGCAGGCACTGAAACATCCCAACTGGAGTATGGGCGCAAAGATAACCATCGACTCCGCATCAATGATGAACAAAGGCTTCGAGGTTATGGAGGCGAAATGGCTGTTCGGTGTAGGAGCCGAGGATATTGAGGTTGTAGTACACCCCCAATCGGTAATTCACTCTATGGTACAGTTCGAGGACGGTGCTGTGAAGGCACAACTCGGGACACCCGACATGCGACTGCCGATAATGTATGCACTGACATATCCCAAACGCCTCTCGTCATCCTTTGAACGCATAAACTGGAACACCCTGGGCGAGCTCACATTCGAGACTCCCGACCTTGAGCTGTTCCCCAACCTGCGCCACGCCTACGATGCTCTTGCAAGAGGAGGTAACACGCCATGTGTAGTAAATGCTGCCAATGAAGTATGCGTTGCAGCATTCCTCAACGACCGTATAAAGTTCACCGACATGCCGAAACTCATAGGCAGGGCAATGGAAGAGGCAACATACATACTCAAACCCACACTCGAGGACTACCTCGAAACAGACAAGCAGACCCGCAGGCTTGTAGAAGAGTGGATCAAGTAAAGCTGAAAGCTGAAAACGGAAAGCTGCGGTTAAGCGAGTAAGAGCCAAGCTTGCTTGAGCTCTTACAACGAGCGGAAGCAGGTTCAAGCCCACAAAGTGGGGTTAAAACGAAAACTATAAAATCAAATAACAGGAAATGGAAATATTTTTTATACGCGCATTACAGCTCATACTCGCATTGAGTATACTTGTACTGATACATGAATTCGGTCACTTTCTCTTTGCAAGGGTATTCAATGTGAGAGTAGACAAGTTCTATTTGTTCTTCGACTGGAAATTCTCACTCTTCAAATGGAAGCCCAAAAACAGCGATACCGAATATGGTGTCGGTTGGATTCCGCTTGGCGGATACTGCAAGATTGCGGGCATGATTGACGAGTCTATGGACACAGAACAGATGAAGCAGCCTGCACAGCCTTGGGAATACCGTTCAAAGCCGGCATGGCAGCGCCTGCTCATAATTGTCGGTGGTGTCCTGTTCAACCTCATCCTTGCCTTTTTCATTTACTCCATGGTTCTCTTCACATGGGGCGACTACTACACCGACCTGCAGAAGATGGAGAACGGCCTTGCCTTCAACCAGACTGCCAAGGAGATTGGTTTCAAGGACGGCGACATTCTGATGAAGATTGACGGTGAGGAGAAACACAAGCTATACCTCGACAAGGTGAGAAGTGCCAATATTCTGCGTGATATATGCGATGCCAAAGAGGTTACCGTAAAACGTGACGGTGAGGAGGTGAGCATTGCCATACCCGATACTCTCGGGCTTCTGAATATGAACCGCCCGACTATTTTCATGCAGGAGAGGATTCTTGCATGCATAGACAGCGTTGAGACAGGAAGCCCTGCCGCCACCGCAGGAATTGCCAAGGGAGACAAGATTGTATCGATAGACGGCAAGAGCGTCGACTCATGGAACGATCTTAAAAGGATAATGGGCGAACTTAAGCAGGAGAACAAGAACACATTCAGCCTACAGGTTGAGCGTGACACAATAATGAGCCTCACCGCAAAGGTGGATTCGACATTCATTCTTGGTATAACACCCGTATTCAACAACTACCCCGAAATACACAACGAATACGGCTTCTTCGAGTCGTTCCCTGCCGGAGTATCTTTTGGAATAAACGTATTGCAGGGATATGTAAGTGACTTCCAGTACGTGTTCAGCAGCGAGGGTGCAAAATCCGTCGGAATGTTCGGCTCTATCGGCAGCCTCTTCCCCGCCCAGTGGGACTGGCACGAATTCTGGCTTATGACAGCATTCCTGTCGATAATTCTTGCATTCATGAACATACTGCCTATTCCTGCACTCGATGGAGGGCATGCACTATTCCTGATTGTAGAGATGATTACCGGCAAGCAACCCAGCGACAAGTTCATGGAACGTGCACAGATGATAGGTATGCTCCTCATTCTCGGACTTTTCGTGCTTGCAACATACAACGACCTTGCCAAATTCGTTTTCTAAGAAGCTGTTTAAATTTATATCGTTAAGTTTTTTATAGGTCAAAAATAGAATGTTTTGTTATTTTTTGAGGGCGCGTAGCGGGC
>JAUNQV010000012.1:11051-29956 GCA_030535995.1 Bacteroidales bacterium | reverse complement strand
TTATGCTCTGTTTATTATTTCGCGGAAAATGGTTGTCATCTTTGGCTGTGCCTCATCGGCTGCCTTCTGAACCTCCTCGTGGCTGCACTCAACGACAATTCCCTCAACTCCAAGGTCGGTGATTACCGAAATTCCGAACACTCTTATTCCGCAGTGGCGTGCGACGATTACTTCGGGAACTGTCGACATGCCTACAGCATCACCACCCATGCGGTGGAACATACGGTACTCGGCCGGTGTCTCGAATGTAGGGCCTTGTGTGCCAAGGTATACGCCTTCGACAATACGTATTCCCTTTTCTGCGGCAATCTCCTTTGCTTTGGCTATGAGTTCCTTGTCGTATGCTGCACTCATGTCGGGGAAGCGGTCGCCGTAAGGTATGTTCTTGCCACGCAACGGGTGCTCCGGGAAGAAGTTTATATGGTCATTGATTATCATGAGGTCGCCGATGAGGAAGTCGGGGTTCATGCCACCTGCCGCATTCGATACAAAGAGAGTCTTTATTCCAAGCTCACGCATTACTCTCACGGGGAATGTAACCTCTTTCATCGAGTAGCCTTCGTAGAAGTGGAAGCGGCCCTGCATCGCCATTATCTCCTTGCCTCCGAGTTTGCCGAATATAAGCTTGCCCGAGTGCCCCTCGACGGTTGAGAGCGGGAAATTTGGAATGTCCTTATATTCTATCTCATACTTGTCTGTAATCTCATTTACAAGGCTTCCGAGTCCTGTACCAAGTATAATGGCTGTTTCGGGTGCTGTAGTCATCTTTCCTTTAAGGAATTCAGCTGTTTCTTGAATTTTTTGCAACATAATCTTCAATTATTTGGTTAAACATTTTTTCTTCTCCATCAAGTATTTTTACCTCTATCGGCAGGGCAAAAATGCGTTCCTTTATTCCTTGTGGCAGTGCCTGGGCATCCAAAAGGCGTGTCGCATCTTTCTCCGTTGTTATAACAATCTTCTTTTCGCCTTCAATTCTGTCGAATGTTGCGGCTATTTCGTTAAAATCCTTGTCGCTGAAGTTGTGGTGGTCGCTGTACTGCATCAACGTAACTTCTGCACCACGGCTTTCAATCTCGGCTTTCAGCGGGGCCGGGCGGGCTATGCCTGTGAGGAGCAGAACCTTGCTTCCTGTGCCAACCGTAGCCTCTCCTTTTGCGGCTTTTGGGAATACCGGGTAGAGTGCTCCGTATTGCATAGCCGAAAAGAAAACCGGTATATCTTTTCTCTTTTTAATATACTCCCTGCACCATTTCTGCTCCTCTGCTGTCACATTGTCACATTTTGTCATTACAACAATATCGGCCCTTTTTATGCCTGCAAGGCTCTCACGCAGTCTGCCGAAAGGGAGTATGCAATCTCTCCACACCGGCCGGTTGCTGTCGATGAGCAGAATATTCAGCCCGGCTTTTACATAACGGTGCTGGAATGCGTCGTCGAGCAGAATGGCCTGTATCCCATTCTCTTCGGCAAGAAGGTTCTCTATGCCTGTAACCCGCTTCTCACACACAGCAACACATATATCGTTGAATTTGTTCTTTATCTGGAACGGCTCGTCGCCAATCTGCTGCATGGCTGTTCTGTCTGTCGCTTTTATGTATCCATGACTATTGCGCCCATATCCGCGGCTGAGTACTGCTATGCGGTATTTCTCCTTCAGTAATTTTACTATGTATTCTGTGTGTGGTGTCTTGCCGGTGCCTCCAACCGATATGTTCCCTATGCAAATGGTGGGAATGTCGAATTTCCGGCTATTGAGAATTCCGAAATCAAAAGCCTTGTTCCTTGCTGTTGTAACCCATGCGTACGGGTTTATAATATCGAGCAATGATTTAAAAAAAACTCTTTTACTATTAATCATGTATTCGTTATCTCGTTCCTTGCAAAAATAATTATTTATTTATAAGTAGTATCCGTTTTTCTTTGAAAAATGAAATGTGAAGTCTGTTTTTGCCGGCTGTTTTCCGAAATCCTTTGATGTTTTCCTGTTTTTCTTGGTTACGTAGCCCGCTACGCGCCCTTAAATAATACAGCATTCTGTTTTTTGACCTATAAAAAACTTAACGATATAAATTCAAACAGCTTTAAAAAAACTTTTGTAATGTTAAATAATCTTATAAGGCTTTTTTTCAGCATTTTTAGGGCATCATTTTTTTAGTAATGTTTATGATTTAGAAAAAAAAACTTACTTTTGCCGTGAAATAGAGTTTTGTTTGCGAAAAAAGTTGTAACTTGCAAGCCGAATAGCTATTGGCACGAACTTTGGAAAGATGCTCGAGTGGTTGAAGAGGCACGCCTGGAAAGCGTGTATACGTCAAAAGCGTATCGGGGGTTCGAATCCCCCTCTTTCCGCGTGATATTGTAGAATAAATTAACTTAAAATACTAATTCTAAAAAATTACACACATGAAAAAGCTTTTTGCAATTGTTGCAATGTTGGGTATGTTTACATTTGGTGCAACCCAAGTTTATGCACAGGAGGCTGCTGCTGAACCTGTTGCTGTAGAGAATGTAGAGAATACTGATGCTCCTGCTGCACCTGCTGAAGAACCTGCAGTAGAGGAGGCTGCCGAGGCTCCTGCTCCTGCTGAAGTTGTCGAGGCTGACGATTCAGAGGGTGTTCACAAAATCTTGAAGACCAAATTTATCGAGGGTGGTGCCGAGTTCATGGCATTGGTTGCTGTAGCGATGGTAATCGGTCTTGCATTCTGCGTAGAGCGTATCATCTATTTGAGCATGGCAAAAGTTGACACAAAGAAACTTATGACAGCTATCGCTGAGGCTCTTTCTAAAGGTGATGTTGAGGGTGCAAAGACAATCTGCCGCAATACAGCCGGTCCTGTAGCTTCTATCTGCTATCAGGGTCTTCTCCGCATCGACGACGGTCTTGAGACAGTTGAGCGTTCTGTTGTTTCTTACGGTAGCCTTCAGGCATCTAACCTTGAGAAGGGTTGTTCATGGATTACACTTTTCATCGCCATGGCTCCTTCACTCGGATTCTTGGGTACTGTGATCGGTATGGTTATGTCATTCGACGAAATCCAGCAGAAGGGTGATATCTCTCCGACTATCGTTGCCGGTGGTATGAAGGTCGCTCTTATCACAACCATCTACGGTATTATCGTAGCTCTTGTACTTCAGGTTTTCTACAACTTTATCCTTACCAAGATCGAGTCAATCGTTGCAGATATGGAGGACTCTTCAATCACACTTCTCGACCTTTTGGCAAAACACAACCTCAAGAAGTAATTAATAAGGGTAATAACTTGTAATAAAAAAAATTATGAAAGCTTCAAAAATCGTTTTCTACATATCGATGGCCATATCGCTTGCGATAATTGTGCTGTTCTTCTTTGTAGGATTCGGTAATACAGATATTTACAATGGCAACGAATTGCGTTCACCCATGTTTACCGACGCGTTGCTCTATTGGATATATGTATTGACAATCCTTGCGGTTGTGCTTGTGCTTGTTTTCAGTACAAGTTCATTCTTAAAAGGATTTGCTACCAATCCTAAAGCTGCAATCAAGAGCATTGCCGGTGTGTTGGCAGTTGTTGTATTGTTTGTAGTTGCATACGCACTTTCATCCGATGCACCTATCATGGTGAACGGCAAGCCCCTCTCTGTTTCAAACGATGGAGCACCTGTTGAGGGCTCGGCTTATGTGTTGACAGATGTGTTGCTGTACGTTCAGTATGTTCTGTTTGCAGTTTGTGCTTTGGCAACCTTGTTCGGTTTGTTGAACATAACAAGGGCTGTTAAGAAATAATAACAGGTAATATTTTATTAAAATGGGAAAAAGTAAAAGAAAAGTTCCGGGAATCAACGCCAGTTCAACTGCCGATATCTCGTTCATCTTGCTCATCTTTTTCTTGGTTGTGACCTCAATGAACTCCTCAACCGGTTTGAATGTACGCTTGCCGGAGCCACCCGAAGATGAAGAACTTCAGGACCCTCCAAAGATTAAAAAGCGCAACTCTCTCATCGTGTTGGTAAATATGGAGAACGAGATAATGATTACACAGGGTGAGAAGCCTCCTTATCAGATTGATGTGGATGAGCTTCGCCAGTTGGCAAAAGAGTTTATCTCTAACGACGAGAACCGTGTGGATTATCCCGAGAAACATGCCGAGGATATTGTGTTCGAGGATAAAGGTGTCGAGCATGTGCTTCCCAGCGGTCGCCAGCAGATGGTTACCAGCAAGCACGTAATATCGTTGCAGACTCACCGCGGAACAAACTATAATACATATTTCGAGGTGTCTCAGGCATTGTATGGTGCATACGATGAGCTTCGTGACGAGTTGGCAAAGAAAGAGTTCGGCAAGCCATACAAGAACTTGGACGAGGTTCAGCAAATGTTGTGCCGCTTGTACTACAAGACTATGATTTCCGAGGCAGAGCCTCATAAAATTGGAGGATAACGTAATATGAGTAAGTTCAGTAATAAAGGAAAGGCAGAAATGCCCGAGTTGAATACTTCGTCACTCCCTGACTTGATATTCTCTATCCTGTTCTTCTTCATGATTGTAACATCAATGCGTGAGGAGGAGGTGAAGATTGAGTACAAGTTGCCACAGGGTACAAACTTGTCGAAGATTGAGCGCAAGACCGCTGTCGTAAACATTTACGTAGGTTCTCCTTCGAAACAGTATGCACAGTACGGTACAGGTTCCCGTATACAGTTGAACGACCGCTTTGCCGAGGTAAAGGAGGTGCGCTCATTTGTCGAGAACGAACGCAACAACATGCGTCAGGCCGACCAGGCTGTGATGAAGGTTGCTTTGAAAGTCGACCAGAATGTGCAGATGGGTATTTTGACCGACGTGAAGATGGAGCTCCGTCATGCAAGAGCTCTCTCTCTCATGTACTCGGCCGACGAGAGAAACAAACAGTAATGTTCATAATATCATAAAAAGCCGCGAACCTCAAGGTTCGCGGCTTTTTATGATTGTATATAATCGGGGTTCTGTTCGGCTGTGTAAAGTATCTTAAATATCTCTTTTGACGTAGGTTACAAACCTGTATTCGAACTCATGCTTCTCGTCTTTTGGAAAACTCTCGTTCTCAATAATCTCCCACTTGCTTCTGTCGAAAATGGGGAAGAAGGCATCGGCTTGCGCCGGTGTGTCATTGATTTCTGTCAGGCATAATACATCGGCCAGTGGCATTGCGGCCTTGTAGAGAGTCTCGCCTCCTATGATGTATATTATTTCTTCATCCTTGCAGTTGTTCAGTGCCTCTTCAAGAGAACTGAATGTTTCTGCCTTCTCGAAACATTGTGTCTTGCGTGAGAGTACAATATTCCTGCGGTTGGGCAGGGCTCCCTTGGGCAGTGAACGGAATGTGTTGCTGCCCATGATTATGGTGTGTCCGGTAGTCAGCTCCTTGAAACGTTTGAGGTCGTTAGGTAACCAATATATGAGCTTGTTCTTGTGACCTATCGCGTTGTTTTCGGCAATGGCTGCTATGAGTGCAATCTTCTGCATGGTGTTTTCTGCTATACGGCTACAACACCCTTTATGTGTGGGTGGGCATCGTAGTTTTCAAGTGTAAAATCTTCGAATTTGAACGAGAAAATGTCCTTTACATCGGGGTTTATTCTCATTGTGGGCAATGGTTTCGGCTCTCGTGTGAGTTGTAGCTTCGCTTGCTCAATGTGGTTAAGGTAGAGGTGCGCATCGCCAAGGGTGTGGATGAATTCTCCGGCCTCAAGCCCGGTTACCTGTGCCATCATCTGCAGGAGCAGAGCGTAGGAGGCAATGTTGAACGGTACGCCAAGGAAGCAATCGGCGCTGCGCTGGTAGAGTTGAAGGCTCAACTTGCCGTTTGCTACATAGAACTGGAACATGGCGTGGCACGGTGGCAGATTCATATTCTTTATATCAGCCACATTCCATGCGTTGACAATTATACGGCGCGAGTCGGGGTTGTTCTTCAGTGTCTCTACAACCTCTTTAATCTGGTCAATGTGCTCGCCGTCATATCCCGGCCATGAACGCCACTGGTATCCGTATATGTGCCCGAGGTCGCCGTTTTCGTCGGCCCATTCGTTCCATATCCTGACTCCGTTATCCTGAAGGTATTTTACGTTTGTATCGCCGTTCAGGAACCACAGCAGTTCGTGTATTATGGATTTGAGATGTAGTTTCTTTGTGGTTAGGCAGGGAAAACCGTCGGCAAGGTTAAAGCGCATCTGGTGTCCGAATACGCTTAATGTTCCTGTACCTGTGCGGTCCTCTTTTTTAGCTCCGTCGTCGAGTATTCTTTGGAGCAGGTCTAAATATTGTTTCATGCTGTTGTATCTTTATATCTGCGAAGATACGATTTCGCTGCCGAATATCCTAATTGAAAAGCCAATAACTGCATAATCGACGAACTGTTTTTCTTCGTGTGCGTGCGCAAAAGTTAATTTTAATTTAATATTATAATTATATTTGCTAAAAGGGGGTGTTGCACTCTATTTTTTGTATCTTTGCATATTAAAGCATAGTATGCTCTTATTGCAGTATGAAACTTAATGCCGAATTTATAGAACGTACGGAGGCCCTTTTTGGAAAAGAAAGGTTTGCCGGCTTTGTACAGGCGCTTGAAAAAGAGCCTGTAGTGAGCATTCGTTATAATGAGGCAAAAAAATCGGCAGAGCCTGCTGCTGCCAATGTGCCATGGGCTTCTGCAGGGCGCTATCTCTCATCCCGCCCTCTCTTTACGGCCGACCCTCTTTTTCATGCAGGATGCTACTATGTACAGGAGGCATCATCAATGTTTCTTGAGCAGGTAATCATGGATTTTGTACCATCTGCGGTTCGTGCCCTCGATTTGTGTGCTGCCCCGGGTGGAAAAACAACTCATCTTCTCTCATTGTTGCCCGAGGGGAGTTTGCTTGTCTCCAACGAGCCTGTTCCTTTGCGTGCGCAGGTCCTTGCCGAGAATGTGGCAAAGTGGGGTAAGGCTTCAGCTATGGTTACCCGTAACGAGCCGGCCGATTTCTCTTCTTTCCGCAATTTCTTTGACCTTGTCGTGGTCGATGCACCATGTTCGGGAGAGGGAATGTTCAGAAAAGAGCCTGTGGCAGTGGAGCAGTGGAGTGTGTCGAATGTGGAACTTTGTGTAAAGCGTCAACGCAAGATACTCTCCGATGTGTGGTCATCATTGCGCCCGGGCGGTCTGCTGGTCTATAGTACATGTACCTTTAACCGCGAAGAGAATGAAGATTGTGTGGAGTGGATTGCAACAGAACTTGGTGCAACCCCTTTGAGCATTGATGTTGACCCCGAATGGGGTATTACCGGCTCGCTCACACAAAGCAATTTGCCTGTCTACCGTTTTATTCCCGGCTTTACAGCCGGCGAGGGCTTTTTCCTTGCCGTGTTGCGTAAAGATGGCGATGAACCGCTTTCGCAGCCTCGCTCCCAGCGTCTGCAAAAGAACCGGGCAAAAGTGCCGGCTGCCGTGCAGGCATGGCTCGGAAACCCGCAGAACTTCGATTTTGCAGTGCAGGGCGAAGAGTTGCTGGCATTGCCAAAAGAGCATGTATCGGCTATGGAGGCCTTGTCGCAGAAACTGAAAGTCCTTCACAGCGGTGTTGCTGTAGCAACAGTGAAAAACAATAAATATATTCCCCGGCACTCTCTTGCCATGAGCGTTGAGTTGAACAGAGAGGCTTTTGAGAGGGTGGAACTCTCGCGTGAAGAGGCGCTGGCCTATCTGCATCGCGAAACCTTGCAGTTGCCATCGGCTCCGCTCGGCTATCTGTTGCTGGAGTATGAGAATGTGCCGTTGGGCTTTGTAAAGAACATTGGCAACAGAGCCAATAACATGTATCCGGCCGAGTGGCGCATAAGAAAGAACCCTACAGAACTATAAACTGAATAAATATAAACCGATGAAAAAATTCTTATTATCATTGCTTTTGCCTCTGTTGGCAATTTGTGTATCGGCGCAAGGTCAAGCTCCGGTAGAGATAGAACATGTCGTTTCTGTTAACGGCCAAGATGGAACTATTGAGTTCGAGGCCTACATTGAACCGGGCTTTCACATCTATTCTACCGACCTTCCCAAGGGCGGTCCTATGCCGACTACTGTAACATTCCGTGTTGTTGAGGGTGCAGAACTTGTGGGTGCTCTCACTCCGGGCGAGGGTGCTATCAATAAATTCGATGCTACATTCAATATGAATGTATCATATTTCGAAGAAACTGCTCTCTTTACCCAAAAGGTGAAGTTCCTTGGTGGAAAATACCGCTTGCAGGGCACTCTCCGTTTCCAGTCGTGTGAAGATGGCGGTGATTGTGTTCCCGGCCGTTACGATTTCGACATAACAGGTGAGGCCGAGATGCCCAAGGCTGTGGCAACTCCTATAAAGAAAGAGAATGTTCCGGCTGTAATTATGCCTGAAATAAAGAAAGAACCTGCTGCAGAAAAACCGGCTGTGAAACCTGCTGAAAAACCGGAAAAACCGGTTGTGGAGCAAAAGAAGGAGACCGAGGCTGTTGCTGTTGCGGTGCCTGTTGCAGTAGAAGATACCACTGCTGTTGTTGAAGATGTTGTAAATGAACAGGTTGCCGGCGACCTTTGGGCTCCTGTTATCGACAAGATGAATGTGGAGACAGAGGATCACAGCTCGTTGTGGCTCATCTTTGTCCTTGGATTTGGTGGTGGCCTTGTTGCATTGCTCACTCCTTGTGTCTGGCCCATTATACCAATGACCGTAAGTTTCTTCCTCAAGCGCTCAAAGCAGCGTGCCCAGGCTGTGCGTGAGGCAATTATCTACGGTGTGTCAATTGTTGTTATTTACCTTTTGCTGGGTATTGCGGTAACATTGATTTTTGGTGCAGGAGCACTCAATGCCCTCTCTACAAATGCAATCTTCAACATATTCTTCTTCCTTATGTTGCTTGTGTTCGGTGCGTCGTTCCTTGGTGGCTTTGAGTTGACTTTGCCCTCGTCCTGGACAAACAAGGTAGACGAGAAAGCCGGAAACACAACCGGCCTGTTGAGCATATTCCTCATGGCATTTACTCTTGTTCTTGTATCATTCTCATGTACAGGCCCCATCATCGGCTTCCTGCTTGTTGAGGTCTCTACCTCGGGCGAGATAATGGCTCCAGCATTGGGCATGTTCGGCTTTGCCCTTGCCCTTGCATTGCCGTTTACAATTTTTGCACTCTTCCCTTCACTGCTCAAGCAGACTCCCCGTTCGGGCGGTTGGATGAACACCATAAAGGTGGTGCTTGGTTTTGTGGAGATAGCGTTCGCGCTTAAATTCCTCTCGGTGGCCGACCTCTCATACCACTGGGGCTTGCTCGACCGTGAAACATTCCTTGCCCTTTGGATTGTGCTCTTTGCGCTTCTTGGTCTTTATCTGCTTAAAATCATACGTTTCCCGCATGATGATGCCAGCGACCGTACTACTTCGGTTACCGGTTTCTTTGCCGGTGTCATCTCTCTTGCTTTTGCAGTCTATATGATACCCGGTCTCTGGGGCGCGCCCTGCAAGGCAGTGAGTGCATTTGCACCGCCTATGAGTACACAGGATTTCAGCTTGTACGATAACTCGTTCAAGCCTCATACCGACGATTATGAGACTGCAATAGAGATGGCGCGCAGGCAGAACAAGCCTGTACTGCTCGACTTTACAGGCCATGGCTGTGTGAACTGTCGTAATATGGAGGCTTCGGTGTGGAGCGACGACCGTGTAATAGATATCATGCGCGACAAGTATATTGTGGCATCGTTGTATGTCGATGACAGAACACCGCTTGCAGAACCGTTCGAGGCTATAATTAATGGCAAGAAGGTGCTTCTTGAAACAGTAGGTGACAAATGGACCTATCTGCAGAACCACAAGTTCGGCGGTAGCGCCCAGCCGTTCTATGTGCCCATAGACAACGATGGTAATCCTCTTTGCGGTTCACACTCATTCAATCTCAATGTCGATGATTATGTGGAGTTCCTCGAAAAGGGTCTTGACAGATATAACAAATAAAGAAGAAACTGCACCGGCGGTAATTTAAAACAGAAAACAATGAACTTGACTCCGTTAGTTAAGCCTGTGTTCAAACAGCGCGTAAAGAAGATAGCAAAGTATGCGACAGAAGCCGAGAATATCCAGCGTTCTGTGCTTGCAAAACTTGTTGACTCTGCTTCAGGGACAGAGTGGGGTATAAAACACAAATACTCCTCAATATCCAATTATGAGCAGTTTGCAAAGTCTGTAGGTGTACAGGATTACGAAACGCTGAAAGGTTACATCGACCGTATGCGCCATGGTGAGAAGGATGTTTTGTGGCGAGGGCGTTGCAAATGGTATGCCAAGTCATCGGGTACCACAAACGACAAAAGCAAGTTCATCCCAGTAACCTCTCAGGGCCTGCAGAGAGCGCATTACAAAGGTGGGTTCGATGTTGTTGCACAGTATGTGGCCAATAATCCCAAGAGCCGTATATTCTCGGGTAAAGGTCTTATTTTGGGCGGCAGTCATGCTTCGAACTACAACCTTCCCGGCACTCTTGTGGGTGACCTCAGCGCCATTCTCATTGAGAATTGCAGCCCCTTTGTTAACATGATGCGTGTTCCTGGGAAAGATATTGCCCTGTTGAGCGACTTCGAGGAGAAGATGGAGAAGATTGCACGTGCTACATGCAATGTGAATGTCACAAACCTCTCCGGAGTACCCTCGTGGATGATGGCTGTACTCAAGCACATGCTCGATATAACCGGAAAAAGCAGTGTCGAGGAGCTATGGCCCAATCTTGAAGTCTTCTTCCACGGTGGTGTTGCATTCACCCCTTACCGCGAACAGTATCTGCAACTGATAAAGAAGGGTGATATGAAATACATGGAGACATATAATGCCAGTGAGGGCTTCTTCGGAATACAGAACGACCCGACAGACCCGGCAATGCTTCTCATGATAGATTATGACATCTTCTACGAGTTTATCCCATTCGAGGAGTTCGACTCTCCCAACCCCACGGTACTTCCGCTTTGGGAGGTAGAGGTAGGCAAGAACTATGCAATGCTCATATCCACCTCTTGCGGTTTGTGGCGTTATATGATAGGCGACACGGTGCGCTTTACAAGCAAAGACCCATATAAAATTGTCATAACAGGGCGAACAAAACATTTTATAAATGCGTTTGGTGAGGAACTTATGGTCGACAATGCCGAGAAAGGTCTTCAGGCAGCATGTGCCGCAACCGGAGCACAGGTCTTGGAATATACGGCTGCACCGGTGTTCATGGATGCCAATGCGCAGTGCCGTCACCAGTGGCTCATTGAGTTTTCCAAGGAGCCATCTTCTCTGGAACTGTTTACCGATACTCTCGATACAGCCCTCCAGCAGATAAACTCCGACTACGAGGCAAAGCGTTATAAGAACAAGACAATGCAGAAACTTGAGATTGTCGTGGCCCGCAAGGCGCTGTTCAACGATTGGCTGAAAGCAAAAGGCAAGCTTGGCGGCCAGCATAAGGTGCCACGATTGAGCAACAGCCGCCAGTATATTGAAGAACTCATGTTATTGAACAAACAGTGATGAAATTCAACAGTAAGATATTTACGGCAGCGTCAATTCTGTTGGTTACAGCCTGCGCCAGCATAGGAACTCCCGATGGTGGCCCGTACGACGAGGAGCCTCCGGTTCTTCTTGAGGCTGTGCCCGCTATCGGTGCCACCAATGTAACCGGCAACAAAATAGTGTTGTCGTTCGACGAGAATGTCAAGTTGGAGAAGGCATTTGAAAAAATTGTCGTTTCTCCTCCGCAGGAGCAGATGCCCGAGATAAAATACAATGGCAAGCGTGTAACGGTTGAGCTGCAGGATACCCTGTTGCCCAATACAACATACTCCATAGACTTCTCCGATGCCATAGTGGACAACAACGAGGGGAACCCGTATGAGAATTTCGCATACTACTTCTCAACCGGTGCAGCTGTCGATACCTTTGCTGTTTCCGGTACCGTACTCACAGCCCAGAACCTCGAACCGGTGAAAGGCATGGTTGTAGGCCTGCACTCCTGCCTCGATGATACAGCATTTACTCGCAAGCCTTTTGAGCGTGTCTCACGCACCGACTCCCGCGGAAAATTCACCATAAAGGGTATTGCGCCCGGCAAGTACCGTGTGTATGCTCTCTCCGATGCCAACCAGAACAACCGCTTCGACCAGAAGAGCGAGGCCATAGCCTTTATGGAGACACATATAGTCCCCTTTGCAAGCGAGGCAATACGTCCCGATACAATATGGCGCGACAGCGTTACGGTCGACACGGTAAAGTATGTAAAATATACCCGTTTCCAGCCCGACGACCTTATTCTACGTGTCTTTAACGAGAACTTCTATAACCAGTATCTTGTAAAATATCCGCGTGAGCAGCACAACAAACTTGTTCTCTATTTTGCCGCGCCCAACGAGGAATTGCCTGCTATCGAAGGGCTTAATTTCAATGCCGGTGAGGATTATGTATTGGAGAAGAACATGAGGAACGATACTCTGACACTCTGGTTCAAGGACTCTCTTGTATACCGTGCCGACACACTTTCAATGCGCGTAACATATAAGGTGCTCGATTCGCTCGGCAATTTCGTAGACCGCAGCGACACCATCTATGCCTCTGCAAAGAAACGCTGGGAAAAGGTTCGTGAAAAGGAGAACGAACTGTATGAAAAGGCCGTTGAAAAATTCATGAAGAATGCAAAGAAATCGGACGGTTATGACGAGAACAATCCGCCGGTGTATGTTCCGGAGACAAAGAAGCTGCAGGTACGTTTCACCGGCTCTGCTTCGGAAGATGTAAATGCCACCATGCGCTTTACATTCGACGAGCCTCTCCTTGAGGCCGATACCTCTGCTATACATGTGTATATGAAAGTCGACACCACATGGGTTCCTGTCGAGTACATATTCAGACAAAGCAAGAACAATATAAGGCGTTACGAACTCTTTGCCGAGTGGCGCCCCGATGAAACATTCCGTGTAAGTGTCGATTCTGCAGCCTTCAAAGGCATTTATGGTGGTGTTTCCGACAAATATACCCAAGAGATGCGTTTCCGTTCGCTCGACGAGTATGCAGTTCTTTACCTCGATATTCCACATACCGGCAACAAGGCAATAGTTCAGTTACTCGGCAAAAACGAGAGTGTCGTGCAGCAAGAGCAGACAAAGAACTCACGCTGTTCATTCTACTTCATTAAGCCCGGAACCTATTACCTGCGCCTGATAATGGACGAGAATGGCAACGGCGTTTGGGATACCGGTGACTTTGAAAAAGGTATCCAGCCCGAGAATGTATATTACTATCCCCATTCGCTCGACCTTCGTGCGCTCTTTGAGTATACACAGGACGACTGGGATATCTATTCTCCGCTCAATGAGCAGAAACCTCTTGAAATAACCAAGCAAAAGCCCGATAAGGAGCGCAAGAAAATGAACCGCAACGCAACCCGCAGGTTCAAGAAGTGATAGTCCCGAGAAACAAAAACAAAATATATAAAAAATAGAGTATGGAAAACAAATTCATGATATACAATACGCTCACGCGTAAGAAAGAGTTGTTCGAGCCGTTGCATGCACCCAATGTGGGCATGTATGTATGCGGTCCTACAGTCTATGGCCCGGCACACCTGGGTCATGCCCGTCCTGCAATAACCTTCGATGTCCTGTTCCGCTATTTGAGGGAGCTCGGCTACAAAGTACGTTATGTGCGCAACATTACCGATGTCGGCCATCTTGAGCACGATGCCGATGCAGGTGAAGACAAAATTGCAAAGAAGGCGCGTCTTGAGCAACTGGAGCCTATGGAGGTTGTGCAGCAGTATACACTGCACTATCACAAGGTGATGGAGGCTCTTAATGTGCTCCCTCCGAGCATTGAGCCGCATGCGTCGGGTCACATCATCGAGCAGATAGAACTTGTAAAGGAGATTCTTGACAACGGTTACGCATACGAGAGCGAGGGCTCGGTCTACTTCGATGTGGCGAAATATGACAAGGACCACCACTACGGAATACTCTCCGGCCGTAACCTCGACGATGTCCTCAACACGACACGTGAACTCGACGGGCAGAACGAAAAGCGTAACCCGGCCGATTTTGCTTTGTGGAAATGCGCCCAGCCCGAACACATCATGCGCTGGCCTTCGCCTTGGAGCAACGGCTTCCCGGGCTGGCACTGCGAGTGTACAGCCATGGGCCGCAAGTATCTTGGCGAGCAGTTCGATATTCATGGCGGTGGCATGGACCTTGTATTCCCTCACCACGAGTGTGAGATAGCACAGGGCATGGCTGCCATGGGTAAGCATGTGGTGAAATACTGGATGCATAACAACATGATAACCATCAACGGAACCAAGATGGGCAAGTCCTTGGGCAACTTCATAACCCTCGACGAGTTCTTCAACGGAACCCATAAGTTGCTTGCCCAGGCATACTCCCCAATGACAATCCGTTTCTTTATATTGCAGGCTCATTACCGTAGCACAGTCGATTTCAGCAACGAGGCATTGCAGGCTGCCGAGAAGGGAATGCAGCGCCTTCTTGAGGCATACAAAACCCTTGAGGGTCTTGTCCCGCAGGGCAGCACGACAGCCGATGTGGCCGGTTTGCGCAGTAAGTGTTACGATGCAATGAACGACGACATGAATACGGCGCAGGTAATTTCGCACCTCTTCGATGCATCACGTGCAATCAATCAGATAGCCGACAAGAAGGCGACTATTTCTGCTGCCGACCTCGAAGAGTTGAAGGATACCTTCCGTCTGTTCGCCTTCGATATTCTCGGCCTTAAAGAGGAACGTGGTTCCGACAGTGGCCGCGAGGAGGCTTTCGGTAAGGTGGTAGATATGCTCCTTGCACAGCGTCAGGTTGCAAAGGCCAACAAGGATTGGGCAACAAGCGACAAAATACGTGACGAGCTGGCTGCACTCGGCTTT
The DNA here is from genome assembly GCA_030535995.1 of Bacteroidales bacterium. GTDB lineage: Bacteria > Bacteroidota > Bacteroidia > Bacteroidales > Bacteroidaceae > HGM04593. The sequence goes on along the minus strand of JAUNQV010000012.1, from coordinate 15,020 downwards.
GAGATAAAAGACGGAAAAGAGGGTTCTACATGGAAACTCAACAGATGATGGGCCGTTTAGTCAAGTTTCTATTGTTGTTGGCTGTTGTTTCGGCATGTGGCGGTGCGAGTGAAAAGAGCACCGCGCGCAAAGAACAACCGGTAGTTGCCGCGCAGGTTGTAGAGCCGGCTGTAGTAGTGCCTATCTTCGATGCCGACAGCGCCTACAGCTATATTGCAGCTCAAGTATCATTCGGCCCAAGAGTGCCGAACAGCACCGGGCATGTAAAGTGTGGTAATTACCTTGTATCCAAGCTCCGGAGTTACGGTGCAGAGGTGGTGACGCAGGATGTCAATCTCAAAGCATATAACGGAGATATTCTCCGTGCACGTAACATTATCGCGCAGTTCCAACCCGAGAACCCTGTAAGGGTGCTGCTCTGTGCCCATTGGGATACCCGTCCTTGGGCCGATACCGACCCCAACCCGGCCAACCGCTACAAGCCGCTTCCCGGAGCTAATGATGGAGGTAGCGGAGTCGGTGTCCTTATAGAGATAGCACGCCAGCTCTCGCAGGTTCCTACAAAAGTGGGAGTGGATATAATACTCTTCGATGCCGAGGATTATGGCCTGCATGAGAATGATTCGCACCTATGGAACAAACACCGCCATTCATGGGCATTGGGCTCACAGCACTGGGCAATAAATCCGCATAAGGCAGGTTATTCGGCACGATACGGAATACTGCTCGATATTGTTGGTGCTCCCGGTTCCCGCTTTTGCCATGAGGGTTATTCTACCCATTTTGCAAACAATATTATAAATAAGGTATGGAGCAGGGCCGAGGCTCTTGGCTACTCTTCATATTTTGTGAACGAAGAGGGCGGTACGGTTACCGACGACCACTATTACATAAACAGCGTACTCGGTATTCCGTGTATCGACATCATCAACTGTGACCCGGAAAGCCCCAATGGTTTCGGGCCTCATCACCATACAATGAGGGATGATATGGAGTGGATAGACCCGCTCACCCTCAAAGCTGTGGGGCAAACAGTACTGACAGTTATCTATAACGAAAAATAATGGCTACAATAAAAGAAATTCAGGAGGAGATAATTGATGAGTTCAGCGGTTTTGATGATTGGCTCGACCGCTACCAGTTGCTCATAGACCTTGGTGGCGAGCAGCAGCCGTTACCCGAGGAGTACAAGACCGACAATAACCTCATCGAAGGCTGCCAGAGCCGGGTGTGGCTGCAGGCCGATTATGCCGATGGCAAGATAACTTTCCGTGCCGAAAGCGATGCGCTCATAGTAAAAGGTATCGTGGCATTGCTCATAAAGGTCTATTCGGGCCGTACCCCCGATGAGATACTCGACAACGAGCCATATTTCGTAGAGGCAATAGGTCTTAAGGAGCATCTTTCACCCACCCGCAGCAACGGCCTTGTTGCCATGATAAAACAGATGAAACTATATGCTCTTGCCTTCAAGGCAAAGATGAATGCCTGAAGTACGGCGGATAAAAAAAGAACTTCCGATGGAAGTTCTTTTTTTATCTTATTACTCGCAGCAGCCGTGCTCTGTCTTGTCTATGCGGTAGAGCTTGTCGCTGGGGCGTACCTTGCATGGAACCTTGAACGAAACGCGGTCGCCCTTGCGCACCTTTTCAACCGGTTCAAGGTTAACCCGCGGGTCTTCAAGCTCCAGGTATATCGCACCTGTTGTAGGGCCGGTAATCAATATCTTGTCACCGGCGTTAATCTCTCCGGCCTCTATATGGAATTCACCCACACCCAGCTTTGAGAAGTGCTTTATGGCTTTTCCTATGTAAACCTTGCGCTCGGTTGCCTGTGAACCATAAATCTTGCTCCACTCGCCAAGTTTTTGCCCTTGGTAGTAACCGTCCCAGAAACCGCGGTTGAACACTGTTGCAAGGCGTTTGTCCCACTCGTCTTTCTTCTCCTCGGTAAACTCGCCGGCAAGGTAGGCCTCAAGAGCCTCGTTATAGCAGCCGGCAACAGTCTTTACATATTCGGGGCCGCGGGCGCGTCCTTCAATCTTGAAGACACGTACACCGCTCTCTATCATGCGGTCCATGAACCGTATTGTCTTGAGGTCTTTGGGCGACATTATATATTTGTTGTCGACCTCCAGTTCAATATCGCTCTCGCGGTCCTTTACAATATACCCTCTGCGGCATACCTGCATGCACTCTCCGCGGTTGGCACTGCGGCCGAGCTGGTGTAGCGAGAGATAGCATTTGCCCGAAATTGCCATGCACAAGGCTCCGTGGCAGAACATCTCGATGCGTAGAAGTTCGCCCTTTGGTCCGCATATATTCTCGTCAATGATAACCTTGTGTATTGCTGCAACCTGCTCCATATTAAGTTCGCGGGCAAGCACCACGACATCGGCAAACTGTGCGTAGAACTTCATGGCCTCGCTGTTGCTTATGTTGAGCTGTGTCGACAGGTGAACCTCCATACCAATTCTGTTGCAGTATTGCATAACTGCTACATCGGCCGCAATGACAGCCGAAATACCGCTCTCCTTGGCTGCATCTACTATGGTATGCATCATCTCGATATCGTTCTCATAGATGATGGTGTTGACTGTGAGGTAGCTCTTTATGCTGTGCTTGTCGCATATCTGCGCAATCTCCCTCAAGTCGTTGATGGAGAAGGCGCTGGCCGAGTGGGCGCGCATGTTCAGGTGCTCAATGCCGAAATATATTGAATTGGCTCCTGCCTGTATTGCTGCTGCAAGGCTCTCGCGCGACCCCACCGGGGCCATTATCTCGAATTCGTTTCTGCTGTAGTTCATAAATCGGTTTGTAAATTCCTTGCAAAGATATATCTTTGCAAGGAATTTACAAACTCGAACCACATTATTGGATATGAAGATAGGTAATATTGAATTTGGCAAATATCCGGTTTTCCTTGCTCCTATGGAGGATGTTACCGATGCCGCTTTTCGCCTGCTGTGCAAGCGGTTCGGGGTTGATATGGTATATACAGAATTTGTTTCAAGCGATGCTTTGATACGCGATGTAAACAGCACAGTGCGCAAGCTTCAGGTTTATGACCAGGAGCGTCCGGTAGCCATTCAGATATACGGAAACGAGGTTGAACCCATGGTGGAGGCAGCCAAGCGCGTGGAACAGGCATGCCCCGACATTCTCGATATAAATTTCGGTTGTCCGGTAAAAAAGGTTGCACGCAAGGGGTGTGGTGCCGGCATGTTGCAGAATATTCCAAAACTTCTTGAAATAACCAAGGCTGTAGTGGATGCCGTAAATATACCGGTCACAGTAAAGACACGCCTTGGTTGGGACGAGAACAGCAAGTGCATTGTGGAGCTTGCCGAGCGTCTGCAGGATTGTGGTATTGCCGCTCTCACTGTCCATGGGCGCACGAGAGCGCAAATGTACACCGGCGATGCCGACTGGACTCTCATAGGCGAGATAAAGAACAACCCCCGTATGCACATACCTATTATAGGCAACGGCGATGTTAAAACTCCCGAGCGAGCAAAGGAATGCTTCGAAAAATATGGTGTGGATGCGGTTATGATAGGCCGTGCCAGTTTCGGCCAGCCGTGGATATTCCGCGATGTTAAGCACTATCTCGAAGAGGGCAAGCCAGCTGTGCCTTTTACCTTTGTAGAGTGCATGGATATACTTCGCCGGCAGGTGAGGGATAGTGTGGAGTGGCTTGGGGAGCGCCCCGGCATTCTGCACGTACGCCGTCACTTGGCAGCAACGCCGTTGCTCAAAGGGCTTAATGACTTCCGCCCCCTGCGCATAGCTATGCTCCGCGCCGAAAAGGTGGATGAGCTTATGGCTATACTCGACAAGATAGTGGAAATGTATGGTAAATAAAAACAGAAAACCGCGGTTTTCTGTTTTATTTTGTTTCTATTTAAACCATGATTTTCCTATGTTTGAAATCCAATCGGTGTTCCAATTGCTTCCCAAATTGAATGTG
>JAUNQV010000012.1:0-10951 GCA_030535995.1 Bacteroidales bacterium | reverse complement strand
TTTTCCTATGTTTGAAATCCAATCGGTGTTCCAATTGCTTCCCAAATTGAATGTGTGTGTCCATCCGATGCTTATGAACATACCCGATGCACTGAATTTCTGCTGTAGTGCCGTTGTGTATGCCTGATAATCGTTTTAATTCTGTCTGTTAATTATGTTTTGTTGCACTATAAATAATAAATGGTTCACCTGTAGTGAACCATTTATTATTTATAATTATGAGTATTGCTTGGTCTTTTAATCGTTTGCACATGCCTTTAGGTAATTTATTACCGGGTTGGCATACATTTCAAGTATCTTTGTGCGGCAGAAGTCATCGTCGCGGTTCGGGAGGTCTACTTTCTCAATCTGTCCCTGCAGGTAGGCATCGAGTTTGGCTTTCTCCTCCGGAGTGTATCTGTCGGCAAAGCGTGTGTCGCCGGTGAGCAGTTCGTAGAAGTAGTAGTTTATAGCCCAGAACTTGTAGTTGCGGTGTATGTGCTTGTCGATGATACGTGCCACGGCTGCAGTCTTCTCATTCTTGCCCAATGAGCGGTCAATGGCATCAATCTCGTCATTGATGCAGTCGGCAATGTGGTAGTGTATTCCGCCTTTGTAGCCGAACATTCCGGTCTGCATGTTTATGAGGTCGTCCATTGGCGATTTTTTCCATTCGGGGTTGTCGCGCTTCTGCTGGAACTCCTTTGCCTTTAGGTAGTCGCAGGGGTCGTACTCATACGATATAGTTGTGGGGGCAATGTTCAAGACCTTCAGTGCATCTATGATATCCTCCTTGCTGTACATTGAGAACATCTTTATAAGCCCCTCCTGTGTGCGGTCGTTGCTGTCCTTTGCACGTCCCTCGCGCTGTGCTATCCAGATGGGCTGCTGGCGCTCGGTAATGGTGTAGTGTATATATGAAGATAGGTTCTTCGATGCTGCAAGCATTTCACGTATTCCGGGCGAGCGTTTTACTATAAAACTGCGGTTCACACGTACCAGCTTTTTAATCCAGGGGCGTATGAGCAGGTTATCGCCTATGGCAATCTCTACTGTATTGTCAACGGTGTTTACAAATACAATGCAGAGGAAAGCCGAGTCCATGATAATATCGCGGTGGTTCGATATGCATAGCGATTTTGCCATGTTCTCTTTGTTGTCGTAGCTGACGGTGAGTCCGCTCGACAGTTTCTGTATAACACCCTGCAGGAACGGGTATACAAGGGCTTTCTGGAACTCAAGATTGCTTTTCGATGCTCTCATTGCTGCAGCAATGTTCTCAAAAGGCATCCCTTTGAACGCGTGGCCTATCGCTGCCTGGAATTCGGGGTCGGCAATAAGCTCTTCGAAAACTTGTGGTAGCTCTTCGGGGGTGTACGGACGAATTTCGTCATATTCGGCAGGAATAATCATAGCTTTGGTTTTTTTATGTTTAAACAGCTTCTGAATTTCTGAAAAATGGTTTATTACGATATTGCAAGATACGGCAAAATATTTCAAAAAGCAAAATAGTGTAATGTTTTTGTCGTTTTTTTTCTCTTTTTGCCATTTGCCGGTAAACATATCGCCGCTTTTATCTGTTTTACCATTCGGCAATATATTACCCTTTAAGGCCCGTGTGAGGTTGACGTGTGGGGTGAACGGGCTCCGGGTGTGCGCATTTGTTCAATTGTGCATACCCGTTTTTATTAACATCTGCAAGAGCTTTTTTTTGAATAATAGCCTGCTCTTTTTTGTGCTGTCGATTTTTACAGCTATTTTTGTAGCTGTTGACAATTAAGCCTGTATATAAAATCTATTATATGAATTTCAAGAAACTTTATTCATGGATACCTTCGGGTATAATATGCCTTGTAGTGTTCTTCCTTTTGTTTGGTTATCTGGCATCCCAAATGGGTACGGCAAATATGTTGAACACAATAATGAATACCGCGCACGACCTGTTGCTGAACACAGTGTTCTACCTGATGGCAATTTGTGTGATTACAGGAGCCATAGGCAAGGTGTTCGTGGAGTTCGGTGTCGTGAAAATGCTTGAAAAGATTTTGCGGCCGCTCATGAAGCCGCTGTTCAATCTTCCCGGTGTGGCTTCGCTTGGTGCTGTGCTTACCTTTCTTTCCGATAACCCTGCAATAATTTCCTTGGCGCAGGACAAGAGGTTTGCAACATATTTCAAGAAATTCCAGTTCATTTCGCTCACAAACTTCGGAACGGCATTCGGTATGGGTCTTCTGGTTATTGTATTCATGGTTGGCCAAGGCTATTTCGTGGAGCCTTTTGTGGGGCTCTTCGGTGCTTTTGTGGGCTGTATTGTATCGACAAGGCTCATGCAGCGTTTTGTGGTGAAAGCATATCCTTCGTTCAAGATAGAGGATGCTGCTACGGCAAAGCAGTTAGAGGAGGAGAAACTGAATGAATATGAGAAGCCTCTCTTCCAGCGTGTTCTCGACTCCCTGCTCGATGGTGGTCGCACCGGTGTCGATGTCGGTCTTGCCATCATTCCGGGAGTGCTCATTATATCTACACTTGTAATGCTCTTCACCTTTGGGCCTGCAGCCGGAGGCGATTTCACCGGAGAGGCATATCAGGGAGTGCAATTGTTGCCTTGGATAGGTGCCAAGCTCCGTGTGGTGTTCGAGTTCCTTTTCGGCTTCAACGACCCTCACCTGATAGCTTTCCCCATTACTGCGCTCGGAGCTGTGGGTGCAGCTCTTGGGCTTGTGCCTAACTTTGCTGCCGAAGGGTGGATAGACGGCAATGCCATTGCTGTATTTACCGCAATAGGTATGTGCTGGAGTGGTTATTTGAGCACCCATACAGCAATGCTCGATACTCTCGGCTACCGTCAATTGACCTCAAAGGCTATTCTGGCCCACACAATAGGCGGCTTTGTTGCCGGAATTGTTGCCCATTGGGTGTTTGTTCTTTATAATATTCTGTAAAAATGAAAATAGGTGTACTGACAGCGATGACATCGGAGTATGAGCAGCTGGCAAAATTGCTCGACGGTGCAACATTGTGTGACAAGGGTGGCGACAGCTACCTTGTCGGGGAGCTTGCAGGCAAGGATATTGTTCTGCATCAGTGTGGAATAGGCAAGGTAAATGCCGCAGTGGGCGCAACGGAACTTATCCGTCACTTCTCGCCCGATGTTGTAGTGAGCAGTGGCGTTGCCGGGGGTATCGACAAGTGTCTCGGGGTAATGGATGTTGTCGTGAGTTCATCCCTCGTGTATCACGATGTGTGGTGTGGCATGGGGTGTGAGTACGGCCAGGTGCAGGGCATGCCTGCGGTTTTTCCGGTTGCCGAAAATCTGTGGCGTTCTGCTCTTGAACTGAACAATGGCGCTGCAAGCGAAACACGCATACATGCCGGGCTTATCTGCACCGGTGACAAGTTCATTACCGACCGCGAGGAACTCAATTGTATCAAGTCGAATTTCCCTGAGGGGCTTGCTGTGGATATGGAGTCGGCAGCAATAGCACAGGTCTGCCACATATTCGGCGTACCGTTCGTGAGCTTCCGTATAATCAGCGATACTCCGGGAGTCGACAACCACATCGAGCAGTATGAGAACTTCTGGGGCGAGATGGCAAACCGCTCTTTTGATGTTACACGCAAGTTCCTTTCCAATCTTTAATCCGATATTATATGAAAAAAATACCGAGTTTTACAATAGACCACAACCGCCTTAAAAGAGGCATTTACGTGTCGCGCAAGGATTATGTAGGTAACGAAGTTGTAACGACCTTCGATGTCCGCATGAAAGAGCCTAATCGCGAGCCTGCACTCAGCCCAAGCGCAATACACACAATGGAGCATCTTGCTGCAACATTCCTGCGTAACCATGCGGAGTGGGCAAGCCGCATAATATATTGGGGACCTATGGGTTGTCTCACAGGTAATTATCTTATTGTCAGGGGTGACTTGGCTTCTGCCGAGGTGTTGCCGCTCATGAAAGAGACTTTTGCATTCATTGCTTCTTTCGAGGGTGATGTACCGGGTGCCTCGGCACGCGACTGCGGCAATTATCTGCTTATGAACCTGCCCGAGGCACGTTGGGAGGCCGGTAAATATCTTCGTGAGGTGCTTGAGTGTGCAACAGAGGAGAACTTGAATTACCCACAATAAAGTCTTGTAATATACACGAAAAAAGGTCAGCAATTGCTGACCTTTTTTGTGTTGTCCTACCCGGATTCGAACCAGGACAAACAGAACCAAAACCTGTTGTGCTACCATTACACCATAGGACAATCCTCAATGCTCTCTTTTGAAGAGCGTTGCAAAGGTATAACATTTTCGCTTAAAAGCAAAATATTTCACTCTGTTTTTGCTTGAGCGGGCTGAATGGTGGTAAAACGTAATATGCCGGCAGGGGAGTATGTTGTGGTTATGGCCTGAACTTGTTGATGGCTTCAATTACCATTTCGGCATCACCCAGGCTCATTGCAGGGTGGCACGGCAGGCTCAACTCCTCGGCGGCAAGTCTCTCGGCTACAGGCATCTCAAGGCCGTTGAACTCTCTGTAGCACTCCTGTTTGTGGCAAGGAACAGGGTAGTGTATAAGTGTCTGTATCCCTTGCGTGGCAAGGTGTGCCTGCAGTGCCTCGCGCTGTTGGCAGAATACGGGGAATATGTGGTAGACGTTTGTAGCCGGGTCAGCGGTTGGTTGTGTAGTTACGTGGCTGTTGTCAATGCCTTTGAGGTAAAGCTCTGCAATCTCTTTGCGGTGGCTGTTGTCGGCATCGAGACCGGGTAACTTTATTCGTAGAAGAGCTGCTTGCAGCTCGTCCATACGGCTGTTTATGCCGGTGAGCCCGTTTATATATTTTTCCTTGCTCCCGTAGTTGTGCAGGGTTGCGATTGTTTCATATAATATACTGTCGTCGGTTGTTACAGCTCCTGCATCGCCCAAGGCTCCGAGGTTCTTGCCCGGGTAAAAACTGTGTGCTGCGGCATCGCCCAGCGACCCGGTACGCTTCTCCTTGTACATGCAACCATGTGCCTGTGCGTTGTCTTCGATAATCTTCAGGCTATGCTCTTGGCAAAACCTGGCAATCTCGCTGCTGTAACTGTTGCGTCCGTAGAGATGAACCAGCATCACAGCCTTGCAACGTGGGGTGAAAACCTTTTCTATGCTTTCAAGGCTCAAAAGCGAGGTGTTCCCGTCGGGGTCGGCAAAGCGTGGTTTCAACCCGTTGTTGCTTATAGCCAGTGCCGAGGCGATGAATGTGTTTGCCGGTACAATAATCTCGTCGCCTTCATGGAATATGCCCAATTCCTTGTATGCTTTTATTATAAGCCACAGGGCATCGTATCCGTTGCCGCATGCAACGCAGTGGCGGGAGCCTGTGTATCCGGCATATTCCTGCTCAAAGAGCCTTGTCTCTTCTCCAAGCAGGTAAAAGCCTTTGGCAATAATCTCCAAAGCCTTTTCTTTAAGCTGCGGCTGGAATTTTTCTGTTATCTTGTTGAGTGGGAAGTATTGTATCATAGCTCATTTTTATGGAGAAGGAACTCGTCGAGGTTGCGGTAGTAGTCGTTAGGGTTGTATGGGGTGGAAGCCAGTACAAGGGCTATGGAGCCCGATGAAAAGTTCTTCAATTCCTCCCACACTCCGCATGGCAGGTAAAGTGCTTTTGAGGGGTGGTTGAGCAGAAAGGTCTTTTCACGTTCTCCGTCGTACACCCGTACTTCAAAGCTGCCGCTTGCTGCTATTATAAGTTCGCGCAAGGTCTTGTGGGCATGGGCACCGCGTGTCGCTCCACCGGGAATGTCGTAGATGAAGAATACACGCTTTATGTCAAAGTCTATTGCTTTGCCGTTCTCCACAACAGTTATGTTCCCTGTTGCGCCGTGGTGCTTGCCAAGCTCTATTATGCGGCAGTCGTCGATGGTTGTGCTCATAGTGCGTTCTCTCTCTTGAGTTGAATGAAATGGTCGAAACTGCGTATATAGTCCTTGGGGCTGTAGGGGGTGGAAGAGATAACCAAGGCAATTGAGTTTGTGGCAAAATTCTTCATGTGTATCCATGTTCCGGCCGGAACGTACACACCTCTGTTGCAACGGTCGAGATGGTATATGCGCTCTTCCTCGCCATCGTGCAGGTGCAGGTCGAAACTTCCCGAGAGTGCCATGATGAACTCTTCGCTCTTGTAGTATGCATGCCCGCCGCGCGATTCTCCGCCCGGGACATCATATACCCAGTATGTACGTGCAATGTTGAACGGCAATAGCTTGGTATCTTCTATCACCGATAGATTGCCGCGCTTGTCGCGTATCTTGCCGAGTGTAATTAGCTGTTCTTTGCCTCTTCTCTCCATGGGCTGTGGGTTGTGGGTATCTTTCCATGCGAAGATACTCATTTTTTATTATAAAACGTACGGGATTGCTCTATATTGCTTTGTTTTTACAATAAACAGCCGATGTTTTTGATATTGCCGGTTATTATTGCCTGCAACTCCTCTACGGTGCAATTGCGTGCGGTAGATACGGTACAATAAATATCGCTAATACCTTTATTGCTGTCGTCTGTTTCAACAAGCAGCCTTCCGGCCGGAATTGAGGCTGCGCTCATGGAGTTGAACTTTTCCCCTAACGAGAGGTAGAAGCCTGCGTTTGTCAGCTGTTTTGCTTCCTCTTTCTTGCCTCGGAAAGAGTGGATTATCCAGGCTTGTACGGGCTTTATCTCTTTGCGTACGGAGAGTATCTCCTCTATGCCTTTTACACAATGTATAATCAGCGGCTTTTTGACCTTCTCGGCGAGTATCGCGTGTGCGCGGAACAGTTCTTTCTGTACCTCTATGCTTGCCGGTGAGTGTAGCTTGTCTATTCCACATTCGCCTATTGCTGCAACATTGGTGTGTGTGCAATATTGCTTTATGGAATCAAACACTTTTTCCCATTCCCCATTTATGTGCCAGGGGTGTATGCCCATGGATATCCTTCTCCCTGTGGTGTATGCTGTTCCGCAGTCAAGTATTGCGGTTTCGTGGTCGGCTTGCAGGTTGTGGGTATGTATGTCGAAGAGTAACATTATCAAGTGTGGTTTACCGGGTTAGGGTACAGGGTCGTAGCCCGAGCCTCCCCATGGGTGACAACGCAGAATACGCCTTATAGCAAGATAGAGCCCTTTTATGGGGCCGTGTTTGCGCAGGGCTTCTATGGCATATTGTGAACATGTAGGGGTGAACCTGCACGATGGAGGTGTCATTGGTGATATTACCTTGCGGTAGAACTCTATGGGCAGTATGAGTATGTTTACAAGGAGTTTTCGCATCTTGCTCCGGCCTTTGACAATATGGTGTTGAGCAGCTTCTCCATCTTTCTTTTCAGGAACTCTGTGCTGCTCTCTTTTGTGTCAATGTATATTATTGCAACAGCCATTTTCTTCCCGTTGTTCTGCAGTGCCTCTATAAAACCGTGCTTGCTTGTGCGGTAGGCCTCCCTTATGCGTCTTTTCATGAGGTTGCGGTCTACGGCATGGCGAAAGCGGCGTTTGGCTACGCTTATAAGTATTGTGGCTGTGGGTTCCTGTATGTCGCTATCCGTCTCCAGAAATACAGCGCGCAGGGGAAAGGCTGTTGCCGATGAACCTTCGGCGTAGACTCTCTCTATTATGCTTTTGCTTTTGAGGTGCTCTTTCAGCGGGAATGTATTTCGGCGCATGGCTGTTGTGCTTTGGAGTAGGCTTTAACTTTTAGAGGATGTGCCGGGCACATCCTCTAAAGAAGTTTATTTGTTGTTTTCTGTCAGAAAAGCATTCAGTGCTGCCGGCATGTTTGTTGCAGTGGCCGACGGTGCTTCAAGGTCGAGGCGAAGCCCATTGTCGTGAATGCATTTTGCCGTAACGTTGCCGAAGCATGCGATAAGCTGCTCGCCCTGTACATAATCGGGAGCATTCTTCTTCAGAGAGTAAATTCCGTGTGGGCTGAAGAAGATAAGCATATCGTACGACTTTATGAAATCGGCTTCAATATCTGTGCTCACAGTGCGGTACATCTCGGCCTGTGAGTGGATGATACCGTACTTGTCGAAGAGTGAATTTATCTCGTCGTTGTGTACGTTTGATGCCGGGACGAAATACTTTTCGGTCTTGTGCTTCGCAAAGAGCGGTTCAAGGTCCTGAATGTGTCCGTTGCCGAAGAATACCTTGCGTTTGCGGTACTGAACATATTTTTGAATGTATAGCGAGATTGTTTCGGACAAGCAGAAATACTTCATGTCGTCGGGGATAGTAATCCTTAACTCCTTGCAAAGGGTGAAAAAGTGGTCTATTGCATGGCGGGAGAGGAATACGATGGCAGTGTGGTCGAGAATGGAAACCTTCTGCTGTCTGAATTCTTTAGATGTGACTCCCTCAACTTTAATGAAAGAACAAAAATCAATCTGCACGTTATGTTTCTCCGCAATATCGAAATATGGAGATTTTCCTGTCGCTGGTTTGGGCTGGGAAACCAGAATCTTACTTACCTTCAATGTTCTAAATTTTTATTGTTATAAATTCATTCAGTTGTAGTACCAATTTCCACACCACGGCTGTGGGTAAAAATTCAAGTGCGCAAAGATATAAAAAAATATCCAAATAGTTGTGTCTTTGCACAAAAATGATTTTTTTCAGGCCACTTAAAAGTGTGAATGAGTGTGCTATAAAGAGTATCAGTAGATAAAATTTCACAAAAGTGAAAGATGCTCCGGGAATAAAAAGTATTGCAATGGCAACAGGTGCCAGAAAAAACCCCAGTAACTTTATTGTAAAGAAATATAAATCTCTCCATTCTTGCGCTTTGTGTTTGCTGAAGAGAATATTGTTTACCGTGTCGTAGGCAATTCTTTTAATCAGGAGTATTGCTGCGAAAAAGACACATAGCGCGCACATTGTGGGTAGAATGTTCTCATCGGCTTGAATTCTGCTACTTTTCTGCAGGTGGTGTATGACAAGTATGGCTGTGTAGAATATCGATTGGGCATATAGCAGCGCATTGCATATCTTTGTAATGTGTGTCCTGTCGTTGAACGGTGTCGACTTGCTCTCGTAGTAGAAGATGCATTTTATGCGTTCGAGAATGCTTGCTCCGTTCATAACAAAGACATAGGATATTCCAATCATGTTCATGATTAGCATGAGCATGATGATATCGTCGTTTGCCATGTTGTATGGTGCCGGAGTGCTGTTCATAGGGCTGCGTATTTCCTTACCGATGCATCCCATCGTGGGGTGTTCCTTATTATCTCCAATGCCTCTTTGGGGGTGGTGGCTACGCTCCATATCTTTCCATGGATTTCGCCCATAAAACGTTCCTCAATGGCTTTTTCAAGCTGTGCTATGAAATGGTCGTAGTAACCGTTGATGTTCAATATTACAATAGGGTTGAAGTATAATCCCAACTGTTTCCATGTGATAATCTCGCTCAACTCCTCAATGGTGCCGCAACCGCCCGGCAATGCAATTATGGCATCGCTCAAGTCGGCCATTGTCTGCTTGCGCTCGTGCATGCTCTCCGTTATGCGCAGTTCGGTGAGGCCGGTGTGGTGCCACCCCTGCTCAACCATAAACTGCGGAATTACTCCAATGGCTTTGCCACCGTTGTCGAGGGCTCCGTCTTCAACCATGCGCATCAGCCCTATGCTTCCAGCCCCGGTTATTAGGGTAATGCCCTCCCGTGCCAGGAGAGCGCCGAGTTCGTATGCCGTGTTGCCGTAAATATCGGCAGCCTTGTTGCTCGATGCGCAGTATACGCAAATATTGTTTATTTCCATCTGTTTCACTGTTCTGTTACCGGTTATTCTATTGTTCCTGTCAAAGACTTTTCAAAATCATTCAGCTTCTCCGGCTTTCCACTCCTCGTATAGGCGTACAATCTCATCCTTTTTCTCCTTGTCAACCTGCTTGAGCCCAATACTTGCTCCAATTGCATTCTCAAAGTAGTACTTGGTTATCTTCCCATCTTTCATCACAACCAGTGTCTTGGGCTTGCCACGCAGTTCATTGTTCTTGTCGAAAAGTGATGTGGCGGAATTTATTGTCCAGTCGGCAAGTTCAAGCACAATGTATTCCCCATCCATGCCCTGCTGTTTAGCCGGAGTGTTGCCGTTAACGGTTGTTATGGTGAAGAGATGCTCCTTCATGGCCTCCCGGTCATATGCGGTCAAAGCCATTATCTCTTGTCTTATTAATAACGTTCTTTCGTGCTCTGCTCCAAGAATTTTTTCAAATATTGCTAACGTCTTTTTGTAGTATTCAAGCGCCTTTCTGTAATTCCCTTGTGAGCGGTATATAAAACCAATATTGCTGTACAATTGTGCTACATTTGGGTACTCTGTTCCAAGAACTTTTTCGAATATTGCCAGTGCTCTGTTATGGTATTCCAGTGCCTTTTTGTAGTCTCCTTGTGAACTGTATACGACGCCAATATTGATGTATGACATTGCTACATCGGGGTGCTCAGTTCCAAACTCCTTTTCCCTTATTGCCAGTGCTCTGTTATGGTATTCCAGTGCCTTTTCGTAGTCTCCTTGTGAGCGGTATATAAGACCAATATTGTTGTATGACGTTGCTACATAGGGGTGTTCCGTTCCAAACACTTTTTCCCTTATTTCCAGTGCTTTGTTATAGTATTCCAGTGCCTTTTCGTAGTCTCCTTGTGAGTAGTATACTGAACCAATATTGTTGTATGACAATGCTACATTGGGGTGCTCAGTACCAAATACCTTTTCGTTGATTGCCAGTGCTTTTTTAAAGTATTCCAGCGCCTTGTCGTAGTCTCCTTGTGAGTGGTATATATGACCTATATTGTTGTATGACAATGCGACATCTGGGTGCTCTGTTCCAAACACTTTTTCCCTTATTTCCAGTGCTCTGTTATGGTATTCCAGTGCTTTTTCGTAGTCTCCTTGTGACTCGTATATTAAACCTATATTGCTATATGACGTTGCTACATGGGGGTGCTCAGTTCCAAAAAACTTTTCGTAG
>JAUNQV010000161.1 GCA_030535995.1 Bacteroidales bacterium | reverse complement strand
CCCCAGAATAAACTCCAAAGGGTTCAACACTTCGGCAATAATGGGTTTCATAAACACCCTCGAAGATGTATTGAAGAAAGAGAACCCCACACACATAGGTATTGCCTTTGACCCCAAAGGGCCCACATTCAGGCACGAGGCATTCGAGCAGTACAAGGCACAGCGCGAGGAGACACCGGAGGTTATCAGAGAATCGGTGCCGGTTATAAAGGAATTCATAAAAGCCTATAACATTCCCATATTTGAAGTACCGGGCTACGAGGCCGACGATGTTATAGGTACACTGGCAAAACAGGCGGAGAAAAGGGGAATAATTACATATATGATGACCCCCGACAAAGATTACGGACAGCTTGTTTCGGAGACCACATTCATATACCGCCCGAAATACGGTGACAAGGAGTTCGAGATAATGGGCATTGAAAGAGTGAAAGAGAAATTCGGTATAGAAACCACAGCACAGGTGATAGACCTTCTCGGCCTCATGGGCGACTCAAGCGACAACATACCCGGTTGCCCCGGCGTTGGAGAAAAAACAGCACAAAAACTCATTGCACAATTCGGCAGCATAGAGAATATGCTCGACAACACCGGTGAAATTAAGGGAGCACTGAAAACAAAAGTCGAAGAGAACAGGGAAAAAATTCTGTTCAGCAAATTCCTGGCAACAATCAAGACCGATGTTCCCATTGACCTCGACATGGAGTCACTAAAGAGAGAGACACCCGACGAAGAGAGACTCACTACCCTATTCGATTTCTACGAACTCCGCTCACTGAAAGAGAGAGTAAAGAAAAACAATACAGCCCCTTCACTCTTCGACGAAGTCACGGAGGACTCAACAACAACTGCACCGACAACAAAGAAAAACGGACCGGTTCAAGGCTCTCTCTTTGATTTTTTCCCGACCGAAAGTACGGACGATGAAAAAAAATCGAGCCATTTGAGCTTAAAAGAGGTGGAACACACCTACAAATTCATTGAAACAGAAGAAGATATAACCAATTTGGTTTCTGCTATAAAAAATTGCGAAACAGTGTGCTTCGACACAGAAACCACCAGTACCAACTCTCTTGAGGCAGAACTTGTGGGTATAAGCCTCTCTGTCAAGGAGGGTGAGGCATTTTATATAACAATGCCTGCCGAACAGGAGCTCACCGCACACCGGCTCGAAATTCTACGCCCCATTTTCGAAAACGAAGAGAGCGAGAAGGTAGGGCAGAATATAAAATATGACATAACAGTTCTTGCCAACTACGGTATTGAAGTCAAAGGAAGGCTTTTCGACACAATGATTGCTCACTACGTTCTTCAGCCCGAACTTCACCACGGCATGGACTACCTTGCCGAAATTTACCTTGGTTATGAAACAATAAGAATTGAGGAACTAATAGGCGAGAAAGGAAAAGGACAGAAAAACATGAGAAGTGTGTCACCAGCAATAGTATGTGACTACGCATGCGAAGATGCCGACATAACCTTGAAGCTGAAAAACATTCTCGAAAAGGAGATAAGGAAAGAGAAACTCGAAGAACTGTTCTACAAGATTGAGATGCCCCTTGTACCTGTACTTGCCTACATGGAGCGTAACGGAGCCCGCATAGACACTGCGGCACTGAAGGAGACCTCCTCACTCTTCGCAGCAAGGCTACAGAACATAGAGAACGAGATATACTCTTTGAGCGGAGAGCCGTTCAACATATCTTCGCCCAAACAGGTAGGAGATATACTCTTCGGGAAACTGAAGATTGTCGAGAAACCCAAAAAGACAAAAACAGGGCAGTTTGTTACATCGGAAGAGGTGCTTGCGCAATTACAGAACCGCCACCCTATTGTAAAAAAGATACTGCAATATCGCGGACTGAAGAAACTTTTGAGCACATACATCGATGCACTGCCATCGCTTGTCAACAGCAGAAGCGGAAAGATACACACATCTTACAACCAGACTGTGACAGCCACCGGACGCTTGAGTTCCAGCAATCCCAACCTGCAGAATATTCCGATACGCGACGAAGACGGCAAGGAGGTTCGTAAAGCTTTTGTCCCCGACGAAGGATGCCTCTTTCTTTCGGTCGACTACTCACAGATAGAGTTGAGGATTATGGCCCACTTGAGCGGTGATAAAAACATGATAGAGGATTTCCGAAGCGGGCATGATATACACGCGGCAACTGCCGCCAAAATTTACAAGAAGCCGATAGAGGAGGTAACAAAAGACGAACGCCGCAAGGCGAAGGTTGCCAATTTCGGCATAATATATGGTATATCGGTGTTCGGCCTTGCCGAAAGGATGAATGTTGACCGCCGCGAAGCAAAAGAGCTGATAGAGAACTATTTTGCCACATATAAGGGCGTGAACGACTATATTGAAGAGTGCAAGCAAAAGGCAAAAGCCAATGGTTACGTAGAGACAATCTTCCACCGCAAACGCTACCTGCCCGACATAAACTCACACAATGCCGTAGTGCGCGGCTACGCCGAACGGAATGCCGTGAACGCCCCTATCCAAGGCAGTGCGGCCGATATAATAAAGGTTGCCATGATAAACATATACCGCAGGCTCAAAGAGGAGAAGCTGCAATCGACCATGATACTTCAGGTACACGACGAACTGAACTTCAATGTACTGCCCGATGAGCGCGAAACCGTTGAGAGAATGGTTGTGGAAGAGATGCAGAATGCATTCAGCATGAGTGTTCCTCTCGTAGCCGATTATGGCTGGGGAAGCAACTGGCTCGAAGCACATTAGCAAAGACCGGAAATGGAAGCTAAAAAGAGAATCGGGTATATTGATGCGCTGCGCGGATTTACAATAATTCTCGTAGTTATGCAACATATTGTCTCAATGTATTTCCGACCCGATGAACTCAACCCGCTCTATCTTTGCCTGCAACAGGTGCGCATGCCTCTGTTCTTCTTTGTAAGCGGACTCGTATTCTATAAAGTACAGAGAACCTGGAACCTGAAAGAGTGTGTTCTCTTCTTTAAAAAGAAGAGCACTGTACAGATTATATCACCTGCAATATTCATGCTGCTATACTTCCTGTACCTTGACATAAATATAGTAGATGGAGTTCTCAACAAATCGAAATACGGCTATTGGTTCACATACAC
>JAUNQV010000160.1 GCA_030535995.1 Bacteroidales bacterium | reverse complement strand
TGAATTTTGCGCCTGCAATTTCTCAACAGAACTATAATTGTTTTTTAAGAAGGAAGCATTAATTAGTGCTTACATATGCCCAACAGATTATACCTGTCTTAAATTTCATTGAAGCCGAACCTGTCGCTCATTGACAATTTGACAATTTCTCTAATCAGCTCACGCTGTTCCTCGCTAATGGGTTGCCACGTTGTACCGCTTACCCATTCCGCTTTTTGCGAACTCTCGGTAGGCATCCACTCAACCTCACTGAAATCGACACCGAACATTGGCGCAATATAAGTCTGCCACCATGTTCCCGCAAGTCCGTACATGGGCAAGCCATTGTCGGGATGCAAAGCATCTGTTGCCATGTCATTAGCAACATTGAGCTTCGGGTTCCTACGCATAGACCACATAGTAGCACCATTGGGGGCAACATTACTTATACCGCTCATCTTCATAAAACGCAAAGTATAACGGTTATCAATCTCCTGCCAAATCCTCTGCCCCTCGACAGTGTTTCCATAAACAGCAAGATTTTCATTTTGCAAAGCGGGTGTCCACCCCACATTAAAAGCTATAACCGTGTCAACTTCACAATTACGCTTTATAATGCTTATCAACTCATTATAAATGCTCCAGTTATTCCAGTCTAAAGCCCTGTATGCACCTTGTTGGAAGGCAATGACATCCCATTTCTCTTTTAGAGTGTCGGCAAAATTCAATGTGTCATGCTCCCAATTAGAACCATTCACCGATATCCAACAATCAACAGCTGTATTATTCTTGTAATTATCGACCCATTTATTGAATATTGAACCACCTATATAAAAACACTTCATCTCGGCATTTATACCTGCGGAATGTAACATCTTATTAAGATACCACCATGTATTCATGTGCCACGAATTGCCAAAGAAACACAATCTTACAGGCACGTCTTTACCTCTTCGCCTTATCGGTTGTTCATAAATCTGTGGGGCAACATCCATGTTCTGCATTTCATAAACAACGCTTCCCATTATCTCAAGAGAGAAACTGCCAGCATACTCATCAGTGCAATTAACAACAATATATTCAGTACCCTCGGGAGCTATAAATTCGCCATTCAACATACCATCGCCCGTATCTTTGCCCGAAGTCTGCAAAATTGTCAGTTCCTTATCACAGAAAGCAAAAGGTCGCGCCCCTCCAATACCACCTTGCGTGTCAATCTTTATCAACTGCCCCGCCTTGCATCGGAATGTACCTACGCGCCAATCTTCAAGTTTTCCGAAAGACACCGTTGTGCCAATATCACGGGTATTGGCATTACCGACCCACAAAGAAGAGGCTGTATAAGTTCTGTCATCAACAAAAGACGGAACAGTTTGTTTACCCCACACTTCAAGCAAGAATTTATCGGCATAATCTGCCGTGCAGTTCACTACGATATACTCTGTACCCTCTGGAGCCACATAAGCACCTTTGTTTATGCCGTCACCAACATCATACCCGAACGATTGAAGAATAACCAAATCCTTATCACAGAAAGCAAAAGGTCGCACAGCTTCCAAACCGCCTTGCGTGTTAATCTTTATCAACTGCCCTGCCTTGCATCGGAATGTACCTACTCGCCAATCTTCAAGTTTCCCGAAAGACACCGTTGTGCCAACATCACGGGTACCGGCATTACCAACAGACAGCGAGGATACATCAAAGTGCTTATCTTCAATGGTATTTACATAATCAAAGGACGAGTTAACTTTTACCTTGACATCACTGCTCAACTTCTGTTCTGTCACTGCTCCATCCTGAATATTTACAGTTCCGGGAGCGCCTACCTCAACCCAATCGCCCCACTCTATTTCGTCGGTTCCACGGCCGGTACGGGTTTTGTAACTGTAGTTGCTATGGAGGTCAAGTGCATACTTGAACTGGCTAATGCAACGTACGCTACCTGCTGCAGTGGCTGCAGCTTCGTTATTGATAACTGTGAGCACAAAGGTTTCGTGCGAAGTGCCACCTGTATATATACCGCTGTACACGCCACCGGCTGCAAAGTTGTCGAGCGAGGCGACACGCCCCACATTGGTATTCTGCTGCAGCTTGCCCCATTTGCTCCATACTGTGGTATCACCAAGCACACAATTGCGCATGAACAGATTACTTTCGCCACTCGCGTTAAGTGATAGTATTTGGGTTATGCAGTTGTTGTTTGCAGTGCTGCCAACGACCAACAACTTTGCAGTGAAATAGGGGTAGGTGTCGATTGGTAACCCGTCGTCACTCATCGAGCGCTTGCCTGTTATATAATAGACACCGGCACTTGTGTAATCATTGATATTGGAGTTCACTCCCCACTCTACTTTAGTTACGACCTCGGCTTTGTTGAGTTTTTTCTTGTCTTCGGCACTCATTACACCAGCCGTAGCCTCGGTTGCAGCTGCAATAGTGTGCCGGGCACGGCCAAGGCCGGTGGTATCGCCCCATTTATTGAGATTTAAAGTCACGGAACTTGCTGTTTTGTCGAAATACCCTCCCGAGACAATATCTACATCACCGCTACCTTTGTAAACAAATTTATTGTCGAGGTGCCCTACTGTAGTGTTCAGTTCCTGAACTGTGGGTAGGTAATCGGTTCCGGCCTTTGAATCGACCCACGGGTGCCATACAACCCCATCGGGGGTGAGCACGCAAATGCGTGTAATAATTTTCATGCTTTGGTTGGTACAGGTGGTAAACATCAATGTTTGCCCAACGGTACGCATCTTCTGTTGCTTGCCTGTTGCAGCGCTCTCAATAACAACGAGATGAGCCACAACGTAATGTTCCGTGTCACATTCCGCTGTTGAAATTCCTATTGCTTCAAGGTCATCATGATAAAGACGTACAGCATAGTTGCCGGCTGTGGTAATGTCGTTTAACCCGCGGGCGAAATGCCACTCTTTTTCTTTGCTCTGGTTCAATGAACGGTAACTGAATTTGTTCTCTTCTTGCATAATCGTAATTTTTAATTTATAAATCCGAGAACAAAAGTAGTAGCATTCAATGCACACAAGGTTGTTGTTTTACCAAACATGAACTGCTCTTTTGCGGAAAATACAGAGATGTTTGCCGGTTGGTCGACATAACAACAACCGTGAGTTTGCATGACGGGAAGAAAAAAGGCAA
>JAUNQV010000159.1 GCA_030535995.1 Bacteroidales bacterium | reverse complement strand
GGTAAAACAACAGCCGGTGCTGATGCAACCGGTGGAACAGGCGGTATCGCAACGGAGACCGCAGGCAGAGAGGAGGGCGACCCCAATTTCTATCTGAGCGATGTGGACAAACGCATCGTGAAGATACGCCCGATGGCAACACCTCTCGACCAAATCAGCCGTTATGCGAAATCGAGCAGCACAGACTCATTTGAGGTCAAGTACTACAGTGTTGGTACAAAAGAAATCAAGTGCAGCACAAGCGCAGAGATTAAGGCTATGGTTACAGGTGCAAGTATATCACTCCCTGTAAGCGACCTTAATATGTTCACATTGGATGATACTATCCGCGTAGTGGGTGTATCTGCCAAGACTAAACCAGATGGCACTGCGTACACTGCAGAGGATAGCCTTGTTCCTGACCTTGTTCTTTGCGTTTGCGGCAAGGATGCCTCTACAAACTTGCCCACCGTATATGCAGTAAACGGCAATATGGACTCGAACTCAAAGCAGCCAATCCTTGTACCGGATATCCCTGCCGGCACTACACTTGTGCGTATGGCAAAGGCTTGCGGCGAGCTTGACGTACAGACAGGACGTTTCAACAACATTCCAATGCCTGAAACACAGTACTGTCAGAACTTTATGATACAGGTGGAGCAGTCCACATTTGACAAGATTGCCAAGAAGGAGGTTAATTGGAATTTCTCTGATGTTGAGGAGGACGGTGTATATGATATGCGCCTTGCAATGGAGAACACATTCCTATTCGGTGTAAAAAATTACATCAAGCATATTGCAAAGGACGGAATGGGCACTTGGTTTACAGGTGGTATATGGTGGATGGCCGGCAAGGACATCGAGGTTGGCGAGTGGGACAGCGACAAGAAGTGTGCCGTTATCACCGATGAGAACCTCGTGGATATTACCAAAGACCTCTTTGTCGGTACTGGTATCGGTAACAAGCGTAAAATTCTTTTCTGCGGTAGCGATATGCTCTCTGCATTCTCAAAGATTAAGAGCGAGAAGTTCCGTCTGAAAGACACTGTTGAGGTTTGGAACTTGAAGTTCAAGTCTTGGGATACAGACTTCGGTGAGGTTCTTACTATCCACCACGAGTTGTTTGATGTGAACGGTATGAGTGATTGCGGTTTTGCAATGGACCCCGAATATCTTTCAAAGAAAACACACGTATCCTGGGCGAGAAATGTACTCGACTTGCAGAAGGCCGGCATTCGCCGCACAGATGCAGTGGTAATTCAGGAGGTAAGCTGCTTGTACCTGCGCTATGCAAAGGCACACGCACGTATGAAACTTGCCAAAGCACCTACCGCATAAACGAGAATAACAGAAACTAAAAGTTCAACCGAGGGATGGGCGTAGTCCCGTCCCTTTTTTAATTCCATAAGTATATGATTAAGACTTACAAAGCGAACACCAACGTGAGTATTAACGTGGTGCTTCCAAGCAAGAAAAATTTGCACATTTCGTTCACTCCCCTGTCAAACGGCAGTAGCACATTCACAACCGACAACGAGGAGATTATGAACGCCATTGAACGCCATTACAATTTCGGAAAGTTGTTCCGTCTGCACAGCACACAGGATGAGAGCACAAAAGCTGTGGAACTCCCCGGCAATAAAGAGGAGCATACGGACAAGACTGTGCCCGGCATTGTGGACGATAATGATGAGAACACCGGAAAGGGCGAGAACGACAATAAAACAAACGAGGGGGCAGAGAACAAACCGACTTTGAAGAAAGTGGCAGTAAGCGACCTTGCAGATGCCAAAGATTACCTTGCAGACACTTTCGGTATCAGCCGTACTGCATTGCGCAGTATGAAATCGATTATCGAACAGGCGGCCGCACACGGTATTGAGTTTGAGGGATTGTCATAATGAGAGTGAAAGCGTATGACAGTCTATCCACTCGATAAGATTGCGGAAGATGTCCGCATTACGCTCGACTTGAACAAGACGAGCGATGCGCTGACCGAAATCGGCGACGTGGATACACTTGCCCTCAATGACATCATAAGGTCGAAAATTGTTGAGGCCGTCAAAAGAGTACATAGTACAGCTCCGCATTATCTCCTTGACGGAGGTTACAATTTTGGAGATGCTGTGTATTGGATGGAACACGAAAGCGGTTGGGTACTCTTGCCGGAGGACTTTATGCGTTTTGTAGTGTTCGAAAT
The DNA here is from genome assembly GCA_030535995.1 of Bacteroidales bacterium. Taxonomy (GTDB): domain Bacteria; phylum Bacteroidota; class Bacteroidia; order Bacteroidales; family Bacteroidaceae; genus HGM04593. Next base: position 957 of record JAUNQV010000159.1, on the reverse strand, counting down.
GGACGATTGGGCAAGACCTGTATTTACTGCTATCAATCACGATGACCCGGAATACGAAAGACAACATTCGCGCTTCAAGGGAATACGAGGTACGGCACAAAGACCGGTATGCTTCATTTCTGTGCGCTCGGTTGGCCGAGTTTTAGAGTTCTACTCTTGCAGAAGCGAAGATGCAAAGGTGAGTCGTGCCTCGTACATTCCTTATCCCGAAATCGACGAGAACGATAGTATAGAGATTTGTCAGCGATGTTATGATGCTGTGGTCTATACAGCTGCGGCATTAGTGTTAATTACATTCGGAGATACCGAGAAAAGTGAGGTATTAAACGAATTGGCTAAATCAACTTTAATATGAGCAGTTCAATAAAAACAACACTGATTGATGGCGATTTGGCCGTTGAACGCAACGCAACTGTTGGTGGCGGAGTAACCGTTCAAGGACGTTCCCAATTCAAAGGGAGTGTAAAGATTGAGGGGTGGCTTGATGCCAAGAACATCAAAGGTGCGAACAAAGGTATATTCACATCAATAGAGAAATTAAAAGAGGCCTACCCTACTCCTCACGATGGTTGGTGGGCTATTGTAGGACATTCGCTACCCGGTCCTATTTATGTGGGTGACGGTGGTGATTGGGTTCCCACAGGTGAAGAAGGTGGAAACCCGACTGTTGATAGCGAGCAGTACAACGAAGCCGTAGCCGAGTTACAAGGCGATATCGCTTTAATGAAGCAAGATATTCAGAGTCTCGAAGCTGTTGATGAAGGACAAAATACCCAACTGACTTTAATTGGGACACAGATTAACTCTTTACAAGGGGCAGTAGAGGCAATGCGCCCAATAATTCAAGGCAATACATCTCAAACCCTAATAATAAATGCCGAAGTTCAGGCTATTAAAACCGGTAAAGGCAGTGCCGGCGGAACGGCTCCACTTGGAGAGGATGGCAAAATCCCTGCA
>JAUNQV010000011.1:9993-29989 GCA_030535995.1 Bacteroidales bacterium | reverse complement strand
AATGAAATACTCTTCACCGAGGCTCTCCTGCAACTCCTCATCGGCCTCTACACTGTGAGCCGCAAGCATTCCGGCAATTTTAATTTCCATTTCAATTACATTGTCGACCAAAGACTCAAGTTCTTTGACCTCGACCACGTTTTCGCGGGCATCGTCGTAGACAGTCAGCTGCTCCTCAAAGATATTGCTGCAACCGGCAGAAAGCAACGGCAGCACAAATAGAAGAATTCCCTTTTTCATTATAATGTTTTTTCCGTTGCTAATATAAGGCAAAAGAGGGAAACGACAAAATTTGTGAAAAAAACCTAATGCCGCGGCAATATAACCATCGAACCTCTGTATTGTACATTTTTTATCATAATTTAGCAAATCATAGTATATGGGTATGATAAAAAGAATTATTACGACAACACTTTTTATATTGTGTACGCAGTTGCTGCTCTCGCAGAGCCGCATTGACAGTATTGCCTTTCGCGCCATGCAGGTAGGCCGGGTAATGCAGCAGGAGAGAGTATTCTTGCATTTCGACAACAGTGCATACTACATTGGCGAAACAATATGGTTCAAGGCATACGTCTCTTTCGGAAGCAACAACCGCCCCAGTACACTCAGCAAGGTGCTTTATGTTGAACTTGTTGCCCCCGAGGGATATATTGTAGAGACAAAGAAATACAAGCTCGACGATAATGGCTGTTGCCACGGCGAGTTTGAACTGAACCCGCTTATTCTTTCGGGCTACTACGAGATACGCGCCTACACGCGCTACATGCTAAACTGGGGCGATGAAGCAATATTCAGCCGCGTATTCCCGGTATTCGACAAGGTCAATGCCAACAACTGGGACTTCAAGAACATGCTCGACCGCAAAAGAGGCTTCATGCATAACGGCAATTGGATTTCGGCCCAACTGCCCGATGCCACATTGGATTTCTACCCCGAGGGAGGAAACCTTGTAGAGGGCATTGAGAGCCGCATTGCCTATGAATTACGCGAAGCCGACGGGCTCTTCTGCGATGAGAAGATAACAATCTATGAAAATGGGAACAAACTTCTCGAAAGCACCCCCATTCACCAAGGCAAGGGAGTATTCACCCTTACCCCAAAAAGTGGTGCCGACTACCGTGCCGAACTCTTTATAAAGAATGAAAAAGGAAAAAAGAAGAAGCATAGTTTCAAACTGCCGAAGATTGCCGAGGAAGGAGCTGTCATAAAGGTTGAAGATGTGGGTGACAGCATAGAAATAACATACAGCCACAACCTGACCGATGCAAAGGAGCTAGGCTTCCTTATTCTGCACCGCGGAACAATGGGTTTCTATGAAAAGAGACCTGCCGGAACAAGAAAAGTCTCGACAAGAATAGCAAAGAGCGCACTTCCCGAGGGTGTATGCCGGGCTGTACTCTTCACCGACAATGACACCCCGCTTGCCGAAAGACAATTCTTTGTAGTGCACGACACACCGGAGAATGAAGATATATCTACGGTAAAACTGAGAGTTCAGGCCAACGGCAGCCACCCCGACAACCTTTCACCGGCCCCAGGCGAGAAAATCACTCTGAAGATAACAAGAGAGGACGGCAAGCCGTTAAAGCCGGGAACAAGCCTTTCGCTTTCCATAAGTGATGCCGCGACAGCACAGAAGACATCGTATGGCTACAACCTCTACACACACATGCTACTCGGCTCCGAGCTAAAAGGATATATCCCCGATGCGGCACAATACTTCGACCCGCATAACAGCAACCGTCAAAAGCATCTCGACCTTATAATGCTGACCCACGGCTGGACATCTTACAACTGGAACCGGCTCACACGCAAAAAGATAATGGGCATGCAACCCATAGAACGAGGTATAACATTGAAGGGTAAATTCTTCCTCAAACGCCGCAGCGATGATTTCGGAAGCAAAGGCAACACCATTATAATACCGCAGAAATACAACCTCACACGCATTGACATTGCCACCGACGGCAAGCAGGTACAGACAACGACATTCCGCACCGACAGCACAGGCTCTTTTGTCATTGAACTTGACGATTTCTACGGAACACGCATAGCATCCATGCGCCCGCAGACGGCAATGAAACAGAGCAGTGACAGGGTATACCGGTTTGCACTCGACCGCTACTACTCGCCCGGGTTCCGCCTTTTCGACTACTGGGAACGGCACCTTGGAGCTGCCATGAGCCGCAGCATGAGTGACAGCATAGTCAAACTCAACCCATTCGAGTATATGCTCTCTTCGGTTGAGGTAGTAGGCCAGAAGAGAGAGCAAATAAACACCCGGCCTCCACACAGCGAGATACGCCTCAACTACCTCGACGAGTGGGAGTATGCACAGGACATCACCTATGTAAACATGTTCTATACATACGAAGATGAGATATACAGGCAATTGGTAGAGAATGCCGATTTATACAAAGACCTTGAAGGAGGTAGCACTGACGTTGAGAAACTTTTTGCCAACATGAACTACGACGACGGTGAGATTATCTCTGTATACGATAAAGGGAGAATTGCAACGAAGTACCTTGGCAACATGCGTATAAGCCCCGACAGCATGAGGAACAGGATGACGGTAGACCACGATTTTGACCATATACTGACAGCAGCCGATGTTGTATCGAGCGCAATGCGCCGCCACAACTATAACTGGTCCTACTGGACACAGCTCATGGTTGTAAAAGGCAAATACAGCCCTACAAGCACCCCTGAACCCGATTTGGAGTACCTACGCGGCCTCCCCGATGCCGAGAAGATGACAAATTTCAAGGAGTTTGTGATACGCAGCGACGAGAATGTGCGCTCGCAATTCGAAAACCGCGATACGTATTGGGGCCCTCTTGCAAGAATGCTCGACAACAAAAGACCTATATCAAAATTTTATCTCGGTTTCCTATCGCAGATGTATCTGTTCGCAGGTGACGGCATAGACGGATGCCCCGACCACAATACATTCCTCTCACGCATTATGATTGGAAAAGGGATAAGCAACCCGATACACCCGAACTATGTCGCATGCCTCATTCCCTATTCCGATGAGGATAGTTGCGGTATAACCCCGGAATATGCTGCTACAGGAAGTTCTTTGCGATACACCTCGATACAAGGATACAGCCAAAGCAAGAAATTCTACTCGCCCGACTACAGCAGCATGAAACCCGTAGAAGAAGATTATCGCCGCACACTCCTCTGGGCTCCCGAAGTAACCATAGAAAACGGCGAGGCTACGGCAGAGCTTTACAACAACAATGATTGCCGCAATATTGAAGTGAGTATCGAAGGGCGCAACGGAAGAGTTCTGTTCAGCAACTCACCAATTACAGTGACCCGCATGCACCCCGAGGCAGAAAACGCAGTGCCACACAAAGCCATTGTAACCGACAAAGAGAGAGAGGAGCAACCATTATCGCCGGAGCTGCTGGCCGACTGCGCCCGTGAGCACAATAAGGGAGTAATCCTCTACAACCAGAAGCGCTACCGCAACGCAATAACCATTTTTGCAGAGCTTGTACAATACAAATATGCACCCTCCATGCGTTACATTGCACTTTGCTACCTTAACGGCACAGGAATAAACAAGAACCCGCAACTGGCTTTCAAATTCATGCAGGAGGCCGCCGAGAGAGGGTGTGCCGAGGCGCAATTCGAGCTTTCAGAGTTTATTCAGAAAGGCACCATAGCCGAGAGTAACGACACGCTGGCCCACGAATGGCTATGCAGGGCCGCCGGGCAGAATGAGCCACGCGCACTCATTGAACTTGCGCACCGTTACATAAATGGCACCATGGTTGAAAAAGATGGGAAGAAGGGCGAAGAACTGCTAAAGAGTGCAGCCGACACGCAATATCCCGAGGCTCTCTTTGAATATGGTTCATACCTTGCAGGCCACAACAGGGATGGCATAGGGTACATAAAAGATGCTGCAAGGCTAAAAAGCCAGAGAGCGTTGCTGTACATGCTCGACTATGAGCACAATGCCGGCAATTACAAGGAGGCCTACAGATATGCAAGAGAACTCTCGCTGCTTGGCAACAGCAGTGGTACAAAGAGAATGGCCGACTATTATTACGAAGGCAAAGGGGTGAGCCGCGACAAGCAGCTGGCAAAGGACCTCTACCGAGAAGCTGCAAATGCAGGGAATAAAGAGGCCTCCGAAATACTGAAAAAATTATAAATTTAGGAAAAACCTTTGAACAGAAACAGTTATTTTATTATTTTGCAAAGTAAAATACCTGAATAATGAATAAGCATAACCAGACAGCCCCGCTCAACAGCGCACTGCAACTGCGGTGTGAGCCCATTGAGTGTGTTCGTATAGGCTTTATTGGACTCGGAGTACGTGCAAAAAGAGCCGTACTACGCATGATGCATATCGATGGTTGCTGCATAACAGCCATCTGCGACCTTGTAGAAGAGAACATCAACGATGCAAAAAAGATAATATCGGATATTGGCGGCAAAGAACCTGCGAGTTTCAACGGACAGGATGGATGGAAGAGGCTATGCGAAATGCCGGAGGTGGACCTCGTATACATCTGTACAGACTGGGCAAGCCATGCCGATATTGCCGTTTACGCAATGCAATGTGGCAAACACGCTGCTACAGAGGTTCCCGCTGCAACAACTGTTGCCGACTGCTGGCGATTGGTTGATACTGCCGAAAAACAGCGCAAGCACTGCATAATGCTTGAGAATTGTTGCTACGATGAATTTGAGATGGCGCTGCTCAACATGTCGCAAAAAGGCCTATTGGGAGAGATAATCCATGCCGAGGGTTCATACCTTCACGACCTCCGTGAACGCATCTCCACAAACGACCAGGGTGGGCGCAGATGGAGCAACTGGCAGGTGGAATTCATGAACAGACACAACGGCAACCCATACCCTACCCACGGATTGGGGCCGGTTGCTCTTGCAATGAACATTCACCGTGGCGACAGGATGAAGAGCATTGTTTCCGTTTCATCAAAGCACGTGACGGGAGGAGATGATGCAAACACCTTTAACGGCAACATGAACTGTTCTATAATTACGACAGAGCATGGCCATACAATCTCGGTACAGCACTGCATATCCCTGCCACGCCCCTACAGCCGCTCATTCCTGTTGAGTGGTACCGATGGATTTGCGCAGAAATACCCTACTCCGCAAATAGTCTTTTCTCCGGAGAGTGACAACATTATTACAGGCGAAAAGCTTAACACAATAATGGATGAATACCGTCACCCTGTAACAATGCAGTATAAGCAGCGTGGAGAGGAGCTCTGTGGCAGAAGATGGATAGACTTTGCCATGGATAGCCGCCTCATATATTGCCTGAACAACGGGCTGCCGCTCGACATGGATGTATACGATGCTGCCGAGTGGAGTTGCCTCGTTGAACTGACAGAGATTTCGGCCAATGGCGGCGGTGCCCCTGTTGAGATACCCGATTTCACCCGCGGACATTGGAATGAAATAAAAAGCTCGTTTTTCATAAAAGATTGACAACAAGAGACACAACAAAGAATAATAACAAACCATAATATTACACCAATGAAAAAAACTTTACTATTTATTTTATTTGCTGTAGCCTCGGCATGTATATATGCACAGGTCCCCTTTAAAACAACCACCATTGAGAATGGTGCATTTGCCGAAGAGACAACATGGTACACCATGATGATAGGCAATGATGCCAGAGTGATTTCGGACAACGAAGGTGCCGACTATATTGCCCTTAACCGTTCAAGCACCAATAACGAAGACAAGGACCTTTGGTGCTTTGTGGGTAACAGCACCGATGGTTATACCATTTACAACAAGCAGGCCGGTGCCGGCAAGATTCTGGCTTCGTCAGCAATAATGAGTGCAATGGAAGGAGTCGGTGGTAAAGGTGGCAGCACATACCCTACAATGCAACCTGCTGATGCATTGCCCGAAGGATACATCGGTCAATGGGATTTCTCGCCATCGGACAAGATTGCCGGAGTAAACGGCTACTTCATGCGCCTGCACGGAACCGATTATGCAGTCAACAACTTCGCCGGATATGGCAAGCTTGCCTTCTGGGCCGAAGGAGCTGATGCCGGGTCAACAATTCTTATCGCAGAGAAATCCGATTACACTTCGGTTGAAAGTTCTTATGACAGATTTAAAATGTTTTTTACCGATAATACATGTAGTGAAATTCTACCCACATACGCTAACGCCGATGATGAGACCCTCATGAGAGAAATGGGCGACATGCCACAGGTTCTCAAAGATATTGCTCTCAAGGTAAAAAACAACAGTTGGGCTCCGCGCGAAAAAGAATTTCGTGTAGCCGAATACAAACCTCATAGCAATGTTTATAGATGGAGCAAACTATTGAGAACATCTCAATACTCTTCATTACAGAACCCGACAGGAATTACAGCAACCAAAAACGATAAGTTGCTTATATTCATCGACGACAATCTTCCACAAGGAATATTCCTGAAACTTGAAGAGATTGCCGGGAATGCACCATTCCCATCTTGGGAGATTGAAGGTACAGAAAAGTACCTGAAGAAAGGATTGAATATTGTTACAGTTTCACAGCCCCAGGCAACATTGTTTATAAGTTATGCCGTAACAACAGACACTGTGTCAAATAGCAAGAAATTATCAGACTACCCTCCTGTAAAAATACATATAGAAGGCGGTTATGTCAATGGCTATTTCGATGTAGAGCGACACAACGATACCGACTGGAAAGATATGCTTGCAAATAACTTCAAGCACTATAGTGTTCAAGTAAAAGGCAAAAGAGTCCTTTTTCACATGGAACTCGCAAATCTGAAGAAAATATGCCCAAATACTATAACCGATGCTATCGGTTGGTGGGACAGATGCGTAGCATGGCAACACGAATTAATGGGTGTTGACAAATATTATGACCGATGGAACAGCCTGTTGATGGCACGTGACGGACACGAAGGAGCGTACATGTATGCCACAGAAAATTATACGTACTACGAGCATACGACACTCCCCGAAATACTCCCATGGGCAACTGTTTACGAAAGCCCGGGAAGAATGTGGGGACCTGCACATGAAATAGGGCATATAAATCAAGGAGCCATAAACATTGTTTCATGCACCGAATCGAGCAATAACCTATTTTCAAATGTCCAGATACACCGTGCAGGAAAATCAACGACCCGCGGTGCCGGTTTAAGTAACTGTATAAAGGATTTCAATGAAAAAATACCTTTCCCCGGCCGTTCCGATGCTATTGGCAAATCACGAATGTTTTTCCAACTATACCTCTATTTTCATGTAGCGGAAAAGGATGTAACATTTTACCCACGCCTTTTTGAGGCTCTGCGCCAAGACCCATTGGCAAAAGATTATTACACGAGTGCAACCCGCGACCAGTTGAAATTCGCAGAAAAGTGTTGCGAGATAGCCCAGATGGATTTGAGCGAGTTCTTTGAAGCTTGGGGCTTTTTCGAACCCATGACTCAATACCATGTAGGTGATTATGGAACATATCTGGTTTCACTGACTGAAAAAGAAGCTGAAGAAAGCCGTAAAAGAATGCAAAAATATAATCGCAAAGGAGGCCATCTGATGTTTATTGAAGACAGAATAAAACCTTCAAAAAGAAGCGACGGCGTGCCGGGTAATCGCATAGACTTTAACCAGGAATATGCAATAGGGAAAATGGGCGAAACCGGACAATGGAGTGATTATATTGATGAGAGCATAAAAGCAAAAGAGTATTATTACATTGTAAAGAACAACACCATAGAAATAATCAAGAACGAAGATGCTTCCGGAGCACTCGGCTTTAAGGTCTACGATGCCGACAACAATAAATTGCTGACATTTGCCAACACACATTCCATTACACTTCCTGTATATGCTCAAAACAAGAAATACAGGGTTGTGGCAGCCCAAGCCGACGGCAGCGATTATGAGATACCCAACGCTGCAACATCTGATAATGAAGCTATGCAGAAGAAGGCACTTGAGGCAAAGATTTCATCTATAATGTACATAGTTCTTCGCACAACCACTACCGGCGACGAAATAGGGCGTTACTATGCCGATGCAGTAGTACAACTGAGGAAACTGTACGACGAAGCAAAAGCGGCCGTAAACAACAACGACACATCGGTACACTCATACAAGGAGTGGATTGAGCTCATAGATGAGGAAGTTAAGAATGTACGCAACAACAGCAATGCACGTGCTTATCTTGCAGAACTCGATGTATACAATATTTCAAACACAGCAGAAAGGAATTACTACCTGTGTAACGACAATATGGGGTTGAAAGCCAACACAAATGGCGAGACTCATGAAACAAGCGAAGAAAAATGCTGGCTTGTGGAGAGTACCGGCGAGATGCACCACTATTACATAAAGAACAAGAACGGCAAGTATATAAACAATATTGAGCTTGGCTTGGGTGCAATGTGCAGCGGTTCAAAAGAGGATGCCATTATATTCAAGGCAAACTACCTCGATAAAGGAGCTGTATACTTTACCACAAAACACGAAGGGATGTACCTCACTCTCAACAGCGATAAAAAGATTGTGGGCGGCACAAGCCTTGTCGATGAGGCTGTGTGGTACGTGACAAGAATTGAACAGCACAACACCGCAATAGAGCTGATAGACCAGGAAAATGGTGACAGCACTCTGTACGACCTCCATGGCCGCAAGGTAACTAACCCGGGCAAGGGTATCTACATAAAGAACGGAAGAGTGTTCATAAAATAAAGCGCAAGACCGCAACACACAATAAGGGTGACCCAAAAGTAAAATGGGTCACCCTTATTGGTAGGGAGGTCAGCCTCTTTCTTACTCTATAACTGTCATTTTACAGACGGAGCGATAAAACGGTAAAGATTGCAGCCAATGAAATTTCCTATCACCAGACAGGGATAAAGCATCGCCACCTCTGCCCAATGCTCTGTTGTATATGAAAGAGGCACAGAGAGGTAGTAGAATGCATCGGCCAAACAGTGCGGAAAACCACAATTGATAAAAAGAGGAACACCGAACAGAAGTGTCAAAGGCTTTCCCTCACGGGCAAATGTCACAACAGTTGTCATTATGAAACCGCAGCCTATCGCAAGCAGACCTGCACGCAAAGGCCCTATCGCAAGACGGCTTTCGAGTATACCCTGCGCCGACTCGCCCAGTTCCAAAGGAGACATGCGCAGGAGCAAGGAGACAAGAAGACATCCGACAATATTACCCAAAAGGATAAACAGCAACTCACCTATAGCCTTAAACCAACATGAACGGCCGGCATCATCGCGCAAGGGAATAAACCCTGCAGTCCCTGTATAAAGTTTAAGTTTGTAGTTCACAACAGTCAACAGACCGAAAGAGAACAGCACTGCACCTATAATGTCCTTATAGGCAAGATAGCCCCATCCGGCAATAGCTACCGCAATACCGGAGAGGATAGACGAACGGAATGTATTTTTCATATTATTTATTGTTTATTTTCACAAGCCGAAAGATTTTCAACAATTCTCAACAAGGCGACCGGCATCGGCAACCATGGCGCGTACAGCGCCATTAAAGGCACGCTCTTCCATGAGCCTTTCAAGCGACAGATGCATACGGTAGTTCCACACATGGTCGCGGTTCGAAGGCACATTTATACGCTCCTCGCTGTGCGACGGGTGGCGCAGGTTCTCATCCATGGCCATCCAATCCTGCCAGGCAAACAGAGCAAATGCCGATGGCGAGTGAAGGTGCTGCTGCAGAATAGCCCTGGCTACACGACCGTCCATTTCCGCCGGGGCCTTACCCTCGAAGCCGAGAACATTATTGTAGAATTGCTGTGTGAGCACGGCATCCTCGCACCACCAGCCACGCAGAGTGCTCATATCGTGGGTTGAAGGTGTAGCAACCGAAAGATAGGGATATTGCTCGGGGCGGGCAAATGTCTCGCCGAAGAGCTTGGGCATACGCTGTATCTCCAACGAAAGCACCTGAAGGTTCTTCATCACCCAAGGAACACATGAAGGTATCATTCCAAGATCTTCGCCACAGGCCGTCATTGATGTCGATTGCAACAGCGGCGCAAGTTTGCGCATACCCTCGCGGTACCAGAACATTGTATGGCGGTTGTAGAAATAGTCCTCATAAAGATGGTCGAAGGCTATGCGGTCGCCGAACTCAAGCTGCGAATAGGCCTCGGTGTCAGAAGCAAGGATGCGCGGAACGAACTTTCCGGGCTCATTGAAGTCGCGCATAAATAGCACATTGCCATAAAGACGCAACAGCTCCTCTTTCATCTTCACCGGCAGTTTCGGTGTGCGCTCATATATGTAGTATGCCAAGGTATTGGCATCGGTAATCTCGCTCCTGAAACGGTAACAGCCACCCGGTTGCTTGTCGAGAAACGACTCCACAATGGTCTTTGCACGACGAGGGAAGAGTTTTTTCAGTACCTCGTCGTCGATATAAGGAACTGTGTGCAGTTTCTCATCGAAGGTAAAGCCTGTTGCCGCTATCTCCTCTACTGTCAACGGCATATTCGGAGAGAAACTGCCGGCAAGGCCACTCTTTGCTGTACGCGGAATTTCCCATATACGGAAAAAGCCGAGAATGTGGTCAATGCGATAGGCATCGAAGAAACGCGACATATATTGCAGACGACGACGCCACCATGCGTAGCCATCGGCAGCCATCACTTGCCAATTATATGTGGGGAAACCCCCATTCTGTCCATCGGCCGAGAACATATCGGGCGGTGCACCTGCCGAAACAGAGAGATTGAACTGCTCGCTATCGCACCACACATCTACGCCATTGGGCGCAACGCCTATAGGAATATCGCCTTTCAATGCTACGCCGCGACTATTGGCATAATTGTGTGCATCGCGCAACTGGGTATAAAGTATATACTGTACAAAGCTATAGAATTCCGTTTCGCGGAGAGCATCGGGATACTCCTCTGCTACCTGTTGCCAGGTATCACCGGTAAAGAACCTATACCTGCCCCAATCCCAGATATTGCTGTGAAGGCGGGCCGAAAGGAAACGGAACAACGTGTATGGCTTTAGCCACTGCTGCTGCTCGGCAACAAATGATTTATACTCTTCGTCAAGGAGAAGTTCCTCTGAAATTTCATTGAAGAGCTCGCGCAGATAACCGGTCTTGAGCATGTAGACACGGGCATAGTTCACCTTTTCGCTACCGTTCAAAGCCGCACTCTCCTTTTTGTAGTATTCGTTGCGTCTGTTATTCTTCAGAGGGGGAAGAACCGACATATCGGCATACACCGGATTCAAAGCAAATACCGAAACGCAATTATAAGGGTATGAATCCTCGTTTCCGCCACACACTGTGGTGTCGTTTACAGGAAGAAGCTGAAGTATATTCTGCCCAGTTTCGGCAAGCCAGTCGGCCATGAGTTCTATATCGCCGAAATCTCCGATACCCCAACCATGGGACGAGCGCAGAGAGAAGAGCGGTATTACCGTACCGGCCAGACGCAAAGGTTTCTCTTTGAAGTTCAATTCGTCGAGCTGATAGAAATAGTTTGTGGCAGCCTCGAAGTTAGGTAGCAGAATGTGACGGTTGTCACCCTCTTCCCAACGTACATTGCCTTTATCGTCAACAGCGATGAACTTGTAATATATTCCACCGCTCCATATCTTGTCGACATCGAAAGTGACACTCCAGCGCCCGGGTACGCGCTGTTGCATACGGAGAGCCTTTTCGGGGTTCCATGCCCCGAGAACATCGGCATCACCTGCAAGATATAGCCGCTCATCATTATTGAGCCCGGTAACATAAAGCGAGAAGGTGACACTTCTGTTGTACCAGTTTATACTCGGCTCGTCAAGCGGTTGCTTGCCCCTGCCGAAGAAACTGAAAAGGTTGGTACGGTTATAATACCCGGCCGGGGAGTCGAGCCACATATCATACACTATATAATTGTCGTTTACACAATTGAAGCGTAATCTGTGAGGAGTACCCTCCCACTCCCTACAGGCACTCTTTCCGTTGGAAAGCAGTTCGTAGCCATACTGTATATGGGAATAATCCTCACTCACCTCCATTGAACCCTGCCACCAGCCTCTCTGCACCTCACGCAAGGATAGAACACCGGCAGTTGTATTGCCATTGTCGTCAAGAAGGAAATTAAGATACAGGGCTGAACCGGTCTCGGCCCCATATTTTATATTGAACTCTATGAATTTCATATAATGACTAATGTGTATAAACCATGCGAAAATACAAAAAAATATATGTTATAACAATATTTGACAAACTCTTTTATCGGTACACCGCAAAAGAACAAACACAAGCCTATAACATTTTTTTTGATATTATTTAAGAAGCTTATAATAAAATGAGCTAAATTTGCAGAAACATAAAACTATTTCACAAAACTGGTAGGACTATAATGAAGCGCAAGCTGTTACATATATGCATTATACTGCTGACATTACTGTTGTCGGCAGTTCCTTGTTACATGAGCGCACAGAAAAAGAGCGGCAAAAAGCCTTTTACCGTAGTCATTGACCCCGGTCATGGCGGCGTTGACCCGGGAGCGCTCGGGCGTAAATCAAAGGAGAAGGATGTAAATATGAGTGTCTCGAAGATGCTTGCCGAGATGATTAAGGAGAAATACCCCGAGATAAAGATTATCTTTACCCGCACTACCGATGTAAAGATTCCCCTTGTCAAACGCGCCGGCATTGCCAATGATGCAAATGCCGACCTGTTCATTTCAATTCACTCCAACGCATCGAAATCGAGAAAGGCCAACGGATGCGAGACTTTCACCCTTGGCGCTGGCAGCAATGCCGAAGCAAAGGCCGCTGCCATGTACGAGAACGAGGTAATTCTCTCCGAAGAGAACTTCGAAGAGGTGTACAAAGGCTTTGACCCACGTTCAAGCGAAAGCTATATAATATTTGAGCTTATACGTAGCCACGATATGGAGTTGAGCGCCGAACTTGCCGAGATGGTACAGAACGGAATGGTCAAGAACAGCAAGCTGCACAACAGAGGTGTCTCCTCGGCCGGTTTTCTGGTGCTGCACCGCACTGTCATGCCAAGCATACTTGTTGAGCTGGGATTTATAACAAACAGCAAGGACGAAGGTGTAATAGCATCGAAAGAGGGGCAAAGAAAACTTGCAAAAGGTATTTTCGAGGGTTTCTCACAATACTACCGTACCTACGGAAAGCCAAAGGAAAAAGCGGTAGAACCCCCTGCCACCGCAAAGAAAGGTAGCGACAAAAAGGCCGAGGCCGACGGGGAACCGGTATTCAAAGTTCAGATACTGGCATCGGACAAGAAGTTGAAGAAGAGCGACAAAAGACTCAAGGGTGTTGATGCCGAGTATTACAAGGAGAACGGAATGTACAAATATACATGTGGCAGCAGCAATGACTATAATGAAATAGTAAAATTGAAGAAAAAACTGTCGAAGAAATTCAAGGAAGCCTTTATCGTGGCATTCATAGACGGAAAGAAAACCGATACCGGCGAAGCTATAAAAATGTTCAAAAACCGAAAATGATGAAAAAAATCAATAAATCTCCCCGTGAACTTTGGGTAGGCCTGCTGGGAATTCTGGCATTGGCTATGATATATATGCTCATAAACTTCTTCAAAGGAGTAAGCATATTCAATGAAGGTGACAAGTATTATGCCCGTTTCCACGATATCGGCGAGATTGTAAAGTCGAGCCCCGTTTACATCAACGGCTATAAGGTGGGCAACGTAAGTGACATCACTTATGATTTCAAAGAGGTAAACAATGTATACATAGAGATGAGCCTCGACAAGCGCTTGCAGATACCGCAAGGCAGCTATGCCATGATTGTAAACAAGACTCTTGGCAGCAGCACAATAAACCTTGTGATGAGCCAGAAGGAGGTGTTCCTGCAGCCCGGCGACACATTATACGGAACACTGAACGCAGGTGCAATTCACGAGGCCGGCAATATGCTTCCTCAAATAACAAGCCTCCTGCCTAAAGTAGACTCCATACTTGTCTCTTTGAACAATGTACTGTCGAACCCGGCACTGAACAATTCGGTAAACAACATCGAGCAGTTGACTATTCAGATGAACAGGACTACAGCCCTGTTGAACAACATACTGTCGGAAGATATACCTCAAGCGACAGACAAACTCATTGAGATTGAAGACGACCTTCTGCAGGTATCGTCACAACTCAGCGAGGTCGATTACACCAAACTCATGAACAGCCTTGAAGCTTCGATAAGCAACATACAGCAGATAACCGCATCGCTCAACAACGGAGAAGGCACAGCCGGCATGCTGTTGAAGGACAGCACCCTCTACACACGCTTGAACGAAACATGCGAGGCGGCAACAATGCTGCTCGAAGACCTGCGCGAGAACCCCAAGAAATATGTCCACTTCTCGGTTTTCGGCAGAAAACAATAATAAAAAGATTATCAACGTACAACCTTTCTGCTGAAAAGCCTTGCACCATGGCGGTCGTATACATTCAGTATATAACAACCGCCTTGCAGCCCATGCAAGCCTACACTACGGCTGTAACGGCCAAAATACAATCTTCGGCCATGAACATCAAGCAGTTCTATGCGTTGCCCCCAGCTGCGCGGTTCGGGAAGGTGAATAGTTTCAAAAAGCGCCTTGTTACCTGCAAACAGAGCCACTGCAGGCTCACTCTCCACACCGTATGCATCCACAGCAGTAACAGCCACCGATAAAGGCTCTGCAGTGCGACAGTTCCATACAAAGAGAGTATCGGAGAGCGAATGTGCCACCAAGTTCCCGATATCACCGGTATCCACCGTATCGCCAACAGCAGCATATACGTTATACTTTATTGCAGGTTCTCCACCTTTTGCCGCAACTTTTCCCCAACTGAATGTCACTGCATGATTTTCGCGCCGGCTTTCGCTAATGACTGGCGCAGAAGGGCGTGTACCATGCCACAACATCGGAGGAACAAGAGCCGGAGCCCTGTAGACAACCTCAAAGAGCTCTCGCCCGCCACCGGCATTGCCCAAAAGATGTGCTGTGCGGAACATTGCCGTACCGGCAGTACCGGCCTCACGCGAAGTATGCATCTGACGCTTTATCTCCATAGCAGGCCATCCGCCGTATTTAGGTACAAGACGATAAATGCCCACACCGGGTACCACATGCCTTCCGTATGAATTCTCCTGCCAATCGCGGACAAAGGGATAGAAGTTATTCCCATTGAAATACAACATCGGGAATATTATATCCATTATACCGTCGCGCATCCACTCTTGTGCCTCCTGAAACACGGCATTGCGGGCATCCCAGCCCAGAGAGCTGTAGCGCGAGAGGTTGTCATACTTTCCGAGCGGAGCACAGCTCACGCGAACCCAAGGCTTCACACTCTTCACACACTCATATATTCTGCGCGCAATACCGGTTATGTTTTTGCGTCGCCATGCCCCGAGCGACAGCCCCTTGCCATATTTACGATAGAGGGATGCATCAGGATAACCTGTAGTTCTGTCGGGGTAACGGATATAATCGAGGTGAATACCGTCGACATTGTATTTTCTTACAATTTCATCCACCAACGCCACCAGATAATCGGCAGTTTCGGGGTTTCCGGGCTCCATATACCATGCACCGCGATAATGGGTGCAGAGAGCACGCCTCTTGCGCGAAAGTGCCATTTTGCCTTGACGTGCTATGTGCACATCCTTGCCGAGCGGCATTGTAACGAGCCAGGCATGAAGCTGCATGCCACGTTTGTGACACTCTTCAATGGCAAAGCCCAAAGGGTCGTATCCCGGGTCTTTGCCCTCTACACCGGTCAGGACATGCGAGAAGGGCTCTATCGCCGAAGGGTATATAACATCGCCACGCACTCTTGTCTGCAACAGCACTGTATTCACATTCAACTCTTCAAGAGAGTCGAGAATAACACACAGTTCCTGTTTCTGCCGTGCAATATCCGATGGATTCTTCACCAGCACACGCGGCCAGTCGAGGTTCTCGATGGTGGTGAGCCACACCGCCCGATATTCATATTTGGGCACAACTTTATCTTGCGCTTGTAATGCACAAAAAAGGGATGCCAAAAACAGTATTGAAATGTATTTTTTGAAAATCATAAATAAAATTAATGCAAAAGTACAATTTTCGCCTCTTTTTATAAATGTTTTTAGATGATTATTTTGTATTTTTGTATGTTCAATCCTTTGGAACAACAGCCCATTCAATGCTGTTTTCTATTTAAAAGGCCCTATTTTAAAGATATACAATTTATTCACATAATTCAATTGCATTATGACAAAAACAAAAAAATTCATCACTTGTGACGGAAACCAGGCCGCAGCACACATTGCGTACATGTTTTCCGAGGTAGCTGCTATCTACCCAATCACTCCATCGTCGCCAATGGCAGAGTACGTTGACGAGTGGGCAGCACAAGGCCGAAAGAACCTTTTCGGCGAGACAGTATCGGTACAGGAAATGCAATCTGAAGGCGGTGCCGCCGGTGCACTCCACGGCTCATTGCAGGCCGGAGCGCTGACAACTACTTTCACAGCATCGCAAGGACTGTTGCTGATGATACCCAATATGTACAAGATTGCCGGCGAAAAATTGCCGACAGTGTTCCACGTTTCGGCACGTTCACTTGCCGGTAACTCTTTGAGTATTTTCGGCGACCACATGGATGTCATGGCCTGCCGCCAGACAGGTTTCGCCATGCTTTGCGAGGGTTCTGTTCAGGAAGTAATGGACCTCTCTGCTGTTGCACACCTTGCAACTCTAAAGAGCCGTATTCCTTTCATGAACTTCTTCGACGGTTTCCGTACATCACACGAAATACAGAAAATTGAGCTTATAGAGCAGGAAGAAATTGCTCCGCTCGTTGACTGGGAAAGCATCCAGGCCTTCCGCGACAGAGCCTTGAGCCCCTCATCGCCCGTTGTACGCGGTACAGCCGAGAACCCCGAGACATTCTTTACACACAAGGAGAGCGAGAACCCGTTCTACAATGCAGTTCCCGACATTGTTGCCGAATACATGAAAGAGATTTCGGCTATCACAGGACGCAAATATGCACCGTTCACATACTACGGTGCCGAAGATGCCGACCGTGTAATCATTGTTATGGGTTCTGCAACAGAGGCTGTTAAAGAGGCTATCGACTACATGACAGCAAAGGGCGAGAAGGTTGGCTTGGTAAGTGTACACCTCTACCGTCCCTTCTCTGTAAAATACCTTGCCGCAGTAATGCCCAAGACCGTAAAGCGCATTGCCGTGCTCGACCGTACAAAAGAGCCGGGTAGCAACGGAGAACCTTTGTACCTCGATGTAGTAGAGGCATTCAACAGCACACCTGAACTGCAGGCCATCAACCCGATTATCGTTGGCGGCCGCTTCGGTTTGAGTTCATGCGACACCACACCGGCAATTATAATGGGTGTATATGAAAACCTTGCATTGCCCGAACCGAAGAACCACTTTACATTCGGTATCGTGGACGATGTTACATTCCTCTCACTTCCTCCGAAAGAGGAGATTGCAGTTGTCGACGGAATGTTCGAGGCAAAATTCTATGGTCTCGGTGCCGACGGAACAGTGGGTGCGAACAAAAACTCAATCAAGATTATCGGTGACAACACAAAGAAGCACTGCCAGGCATACTTCTCATACGATTCAAAGAAATCGGGAGGCTTCACCTGTTCACACCTCCGTTTCGGTGACAAGCCAATACGCAGCACATACCTTGTAAACACACCGAACTTCGTTGCCTGCCATGTTCAGGCATATCTGCGTATGTACGATGTCACACGCGGATTGCAGAATGGCGGAACATTCCTTTTGAACACTGTTTGGGATGGCGAAGAACTTGTAAAGAACCTTCCTAACAATGTAAAGAAATATTTTGCCGACAACAATATCACCGTCTACTACATCAACGCAACAAAGATTGCACAGGAGATTGGTCTCGGCAACCGCACCAACACAATTCTGCAGAGTGCATTCTTCCGCATAACACAGGTTATCCCTGTAGACCTTGCCATTGAACAGATGAAGAAGTTCATTGTGAAGTCATACGGCAAGAAAGGACAGGATGTCGTTGACAAGAACTATGCAGCCGTTGACCGTGGAGGCGAATACCGCCAGATGGCCATCGACCCCAACTGGTCAAAGCTTCCCGCCGATGTCGAGGAGAAGAGAAACGAGCCCGAATTCATCACCAAGATTGTACGCCCCATCAATGCACAGAAGGGCGCACAGCTCCCTGTATCGGCATTCAAAGGCCTTGAAGACGGTACATGGCCTGTAGGCACATCGGCATACGAGAAGCGTGGTGTGAGCACATTCGTTCCGCGCTGGAACGCCGAGAACTGTATACAGTGTAACCGCTGTTCATTCGTCTGCCCCCACGCAGCAATTCGCCCATTTGTAATGGATGAGAACGAGGCTGCAGGATTGAATGCAGAGAAGATTGAGATGAAGGCTCCTCTTGCAATGAAGGGCATGCAGTTCCGTATTCAGGTGAGCGTACTCGACTGCTTGGGTTGCGGCAACTGTGTCGATATTTGTCCGGGTAACCCCAAATTGGGCGGAAAGGCTCTTCAGATGGTTCCTTTGGAAGAAGAGAAAGCAGAGGCTGCAAACTGGGAATATTGCGTAAAGAAGGTGAAGAGCAAGCAATCGCTTGTAGATGTAAAGAGCAACCCCAAGAATTCACAGTTCGCTACTCCACTGTTCGAGTTCTCCGGCGCATGCTCGGGCTGCGGCGAGACACCATACGTAAAATTGCTTACACAGCTGTTCGGAGAGAGAGAGGTTGTGGCAAACGCAACAGGCTGTTCTTCAATTTACACAGCTTCGGTTCCATCGACACCATACACAACCAACGACAAGGGTGAAGGCCCGGCATGGGGCAACTCACTCTTCGAGGACTTCTGCGAATTCGGTTTGGGTATGAAACTTGCCGAGAACAAGATGCGTGCACGCCTTGAGAGACTGCTCACAGAGATACAGACCTACCGCAGTTGCCCCGAGGATATGAAGGCCCTTGCACAGAAGTGGATTGAAAACAAGAACAACGCCGAGATTACAAAAGAGATTACACCTGCAATAATCAAAGCATGCGAGGAGTTCGAAAGCGACACAAGCGAACAGATTCTTGCTATCAAGCAGTACCTCGTGAAACGCTCACAATGGATTATAGGTGGCGACGGCGCTTCATACGACATTGGCTACGGTGGTCTTGACCACGTTATAGCATCGGGTGAAGATGTAAACATTCTTGTACTCGACACCGAGGTTTACTCCAACACCGGCGGACAATCGTCAAAGGCAACACCTCTTGGCGCCATTGCAAAATTTGCGGCCGCCGGCAAGCGCATCAAGAAAAAAGACCTTGGCATGATTGCCACCACATACGGCTATGTATATGTTGCACAGATTGCCATGGGCGCAAGCTACGACCAGTGCTTGAAGGCCATACGCGAAGCAGAAGCATACCCCGGCCCATCACTTGTTATTGCATACGCTCCATGTATCAACCACGGTATAAAGAGAGGTATGGGCAAGGCGCAGGCCGAGCAAGCTGCAGCCGTTGAGTGTGGTTACTGGCACCTGTGGCGTTATAACCCGGCACTCGAAGACGAGGGCAAGAACCCGTTCACACTCGACAGCAAAGAGCCGCAGTGGGAGAAGTTCCAGGACTTCTTGCAGGGCGAGGTACGCTATGCGTCACTTGCAAAACAGTTCCCTGCAGAGGCACACGAACTCTTCGAGGCCGCCGAGGGCATGGCAAAGAAACGCTATGCAAGCTACAAGCGCATGGCCAAACTTGACTGGAGTACAGAAGAGACTGCAGAGTAATATTCAAGTTAGACATCACGAGCAGCAATAGGTCGCGGGTTGCACGGCTACAAGGTCGTGCCCCGCGGGTTGCGAAAAGCGAGTGCTGTCAAACTTGACTGGAGCACAGAAGAGACTGCAGAGTAATATTCAAGTTAGACATCACGAGCAGCAATAGGTC
>JAUNQV010000011.1:0-9893 GCA_030535995.1 Bacteroidales bacterium | reverse complement strand
ACAAGGTCGTGCCCCGCGGGTTGCGAAAAGCGAGTGCTGTCAAACTTGACTGGAGTACAGAAGAGACTGCAGAGTAAAGTTTCAATGACATAAGCGGCAATAGCCGCACTATTCCAAACCAGCGAACCAATGGCTCGCTGGTTTTGTTATACTATTATGCTTTATGGATTTTTTCAATAACCATTAAATACGGATAACTATGTCTACTTTAACAAAAAGTGTAAAATTAGGAGTGGCCACCCTGGCCATAATGAACGTAACGGCAGTTGTTTCACTACGCGGACTGCCGGCCGAGGCGGAGTATGGAATAAGTTCGGCATTCTACTACCTCTTTGCAGCATTGGTATTCCTTATACCAACATCATTTGTAGCAGCAGAACTCGCAGCTATGTTCCAAGACAAGCAAGGCGGTGTATTCAGGTGGGTAGGCGAAGCATTCGGTAAAAAAATCGGCTTCGTGGCTATATGGCTGCAATGGGTTGAGAGTACA
The DNA here is from genome assembly GCA_030535995.1 of Bacteroidales bacterium. Classification (GTDB taxonomy): domain Bacteria; phylum Bacteroidota; class Bacteroidia; order Bacteroidales; family Bacteroidaceae; genus HGM04593. The sequence goes on along the minus strand of JAUNQV010000011.1, from coordinate 9,403 downwards.
ATATGGTACCCCACTGTGCTCACCTTCGGCGCTGTGTCGTTGGCATTCATTGGTATGGACAGCACAACCGACATGTCGCTTGCTTCGAACAAGATATACACGCTGGCGGTTGTTCTTGCCATCTACTGGGCGGCAACATTCATTTCACTCAAAGGACTCGGTTGGGTGAGCAAGGTTGCAAAAATCGGGGGCCTTGTAGGCACCATTATTCCGGCTGCTCTGCTTGTGGTTCTTGCCATAATTTACCTTGTGAGCGGCGGAAAGTCGCAGATGGACTTCGGAGGCAGTTTCTTCCCCGACATTACAAAACTCGACAATCTTGTGCTTGCATCGGGTATTTTCCTCTTCTACGCAGGAATGGAGATGACAGGCATACATGTCAAGGACATGGAGAACCCGAGCAAGAACTACCCGAAAGCTGTGTTCATGGGTGCAATAATAACCGTGCTGATATTTGTGCTCGGAACATTCGCCCTTGGAATAATCATTCCGCAAAAGGATATAAACCTCACACAGAGCCTTCTGGTCGGTTTCGACAATTACTTCAAATATATACAGATGTCGTGGCTGTCACCTATTATAGCAATAGCCCTCGCTTTCGGTGTGCTTGCCGGCGTACTCACCTGGGTATCGGGCCCATCGAAAGGTATCTTTGCCGTGGGTAAAGCAGGTTACCTGCCTCCCTTCATGCAGAAGAGCAACAGCATTGGAGTGCAGAAGAACATACTTCTCATTCAAGGCGGTATTGTCACACTCTTGAGCCTGCTGTTTGTGATAATGCCCTCGGTACAGAGTTTCTACCAGATTCTGTCGCAGCTAACCGTGCTGTTATACCTTATTATGTATCTGCTAATGTTTGCAGCCGCGATATATCTGAGATACAACATGAAAGAGGCTCCGCGCCCGTTCCGTTTGGGCAAAAGCGGCAACATGGTAATGTGGATTGTTTCGGGAGTAGGTTTTCTTGGCAGCCTTCTTGCATTTGTATTGAGTTTCATACCTCCTGCACAGATTTCAATAGGAAGCAACACCGTGTGGTATGCAGTACTGTTCATCGGCTGCATTATTGTGGTTGGGGCACCGTTTGTAATATATGCGATGCGCAAGCCCCACTGGGTAGACAAGGAATCGCAATTCGAGCCGTTCCACTGGGAAGAGAATAAATGACAAACATAAAAATGGAAAAGTCGGGAATTCCCGACTTTTCCATTTTTACTCATCTGCTACAGGACGTATGCAACGCCCGTAACCTCGGCTGCCCCAGCTGACTCTCTTGTTCTCACCCGTGAGATAGAGATAAAAAGCACAACCTGTGTGGGTGTTGTCGGGCGAAGCACTCCAATAGTGGCCGTTCTTGCCTTCACAATAATGCGTTTTTCCATTACGATAGCCGGCAACAGGAAGGAAAATGCTGTTCCCGGTCTTTCCTGTTATTTTATATCCGTTTCTATTGTCGATAACAGTCATTTCCCATACGCAGTTATTCAACAACTCATCAAAATCGTCAATAGTCGGCAAACGCCATGTACCACCCCACTTCTTGGTCGCTGCATCGTATTTTGAAGCACCTATATTGTTTCCAAGATTGGTATAGCCCTGCATGAAGCCACGGAAATGGGAATAGCTTTTATCGGTAAATTCCTTGCGGCTCTCTGTCTCTCCCCAAGCGAAGAACTCACCGTTGTATTCAGGACCGGCAGCTCCCACATTACATGTAGCCCATTTCAGGCCACTCGGCAAGCCAAGGTCGACAAACTTATGGCCGTTTATCTCGTCGCTCTTCTTTTTCTCTCCATACCACAACGAGAGGTTGCCTATGAGTTTGTTGTACTGCAACTGGTCGTCTATATCTATATAGTCTATCTGGCCGAATTCAAAAAGGAACCAACCACGCAGTTTTCCGCCGTCTATTACCACCGGGATTATCTTTTTGCCCGTGTTCATGGCGTATGTAATCTCCTTCTTTACAAACTCCGAAGACATTGAGTTGTCGGAGAGGATAAAGAGCAGCACATCGACCTTATCAAGAGCCTTGATGATAATGTCGGTAAACTGCGAACCTATTTCAATGCCACTCCAGTCGACCCAACAATTGGCATTGGTCTTGGCATGTATATCATCGACAAAAAGCCTGACACGGTCAATGTCCCTACGGCTGTAACTCACAAAGATATTATACTTGTTTTCTTCCATAGCAGTACTGTTTAATGTGTTTCACCACCCTCTACCTTATAACCATTAGGATAAATGAGAAGTATGCTGGTGTTTGGATAGTCGCGTTGAAGTTGCACGAATATGTGGTCGTGTGAAGGACGGAACGAGATTGAGCCACGGCGTGCACTCACAATAATGAGCAGGTGGTCTTCGTGTATCACCTTCGAGAGGCGCTTGAGGTCGTTTCCGCCATCGGTTTCAAAGAAACTTGCCTCTATAGGGTCTAAAGACTTGAGCATCCGCTGTATTCTCGACATGGTATCGGGATGCCCATGATACATAATTCTGCAGCCGAGGCCTGCTGCCATTCGTGCCGTCTCCTCTACCCAATAAGGGAAACCCGCCTCAAATTCAGCCTTGGCAGGGAATGTTATATGTATTACACGCACGGTATTTAACGGAATATTCATGCGCGCCATCACAACCTGGCAGTCAATAGCCGAAAGAACCTCGGGTAATACATTGCCCAAGAAACTGTCGTTGGCAGTCTCTTTCTTGTGGAAGCCCAGGATTAGCTCACGATAGTCATTCTCCTTTACCTCGTGTATAATTCCATGGGCAAGGTTGGTTGTCAGACGCACTTTTGTGAGCAACGGCACATTGACAGCCGCAGCTATGTTTGCCGCAGCATCAAGCACCTTCATTCCTCTTGCCTGCAGTTTCTTATCTTCGTCAAGGACGACTGTTATTGCCGACAACGGTATTTTGCTGTTCTCCTTGCGCACAAGCAGTGCAAGGTCCATAAGTTTATCCACCATAAGAGGATTGGCTAACGCCACAAGTGTTTTTTTCGACAGGTTTGTCACCGGATTATCGAGAACATCGCCCGAAACCACCAGCTTGCGCGAGGCCCTGTCGGAGATTATGGAGCTTACAATGCAGGTGACAAGAATAAGTATAATTGTTCCGTTAAGAACATCGTCATTCAGCAAACGGGTACCGTCGGCAAGAATTATTCCATGCCCCACTATCGCCGCAGCCAATGTGGCCGCAGCCTGCGATGTAGAGAGCCCGAACATAAGATTGCGTTCGTTTGCCGACATACGGTACGACTTTGCTACAAGCAGCGATGCCGTCCACTTGCCGGTGAGAGCAGTGAGAACCATTACTGCTGCCACAAGAAGCGAATCGCCGCCATTGAAAAGTACACGTATATCTATCATCATTCCCACACCAATGAGGAAATAGGGAATAAAAATGGCATTACCCACAAAATCTATGCGTCGCATCAATGGCGAGGAGTGAGGAATGAGGCGGTTCAGTACCAGACCGGTTATGAAGGCACCAAGGATACCCTCCATGCCGGCAAGTTCCATGAGCCCGGCACCAAGGAAAAGCATAGCCAACACAAAGATATACTGTATTACACTATCGTTATATTTCCTGAAGAAATAGCGGGCAATACGCGGAAAGAAGAATATTATTATTACAACGATAAGCAGCAGCTTCACAAGCATGAGCAACACCATCCAGATGCTCGCTTCACCGGTAAAGGTTCCTGCAACCACAGCAAGGACAAACAGGGTTAGCGTATCGGTTATTATTGTTCCGCCCACGACAAAGTTCACACAACGCAAACGCGAAAGACCATACCTTGCCACAATGGGGTACGATATTAGCGTATACGAAGCATACATACTTGCCAACAGCAACGATGCGATAAGGCTATACTTGAGAATGAACATATTGGTGAGCATACCTAAACCAATAGGTATAATGAACACCGCAAGCCCCATAAGGAGAGCCCCTCCCTTGGCCTGCCTCATCTCCTGCATGTTTATCTCAAGACTGGCAAGGAACATTATGTAATAGAGCCCAACCTTCCCGAACAGTTCAAAACTGTCGTCACGTTCAATTATATTCAAGCCGTTAGGGCCTATGAGAAGACCCGCCAATATCATTCCAATGATGTGCGGCATACGCAACTTATTGAAAAGCAGCGGTGCAAAGAGCACTATGCACAACACGCCAAGGAATATCCATGTAGGCTCCGTAACCGGGAAAAGAGAACTGAAATTCATGAAACCGTATAAATTTTTTCCTTATTGTTACCAGGTGTAGGTAACACCGAATGTCATAAGTTCCTTAATCTGCCAATAACCGTACTCATCGTCGTAAAGGCCCGGAGCACTGTCATCGAAACGGGCATGCATATTCAGCGATGCCTTGAAATACTTGTTCAACATTATATCGAACTTTGTCTCAATCTGGAAGAATGCACGTGCATAATTGGTGTAGAACTCTGCCCGTGACCAGAAATCGACAATCTTGAAAATTCTCACAGTAGGGATAGTCATTATCAACTGTGTACCGAAGTCCTCTTTATGATGACGGCCCTCGCGGATACCATAACGGGAAACAAGGTCGCCATAACGCACGAACTTGTAGTTGTAGGCCGACAATGGAGCAAAGAAAAACTCCGGCTTCATGCCCAGGAATGATGTATTGTAGTTAAGACCCAATGAAAAATTCGCATCGAAAGGAGCCATGAAGTTCGAGACAAAGTCGGGGGTATTTACAGGGTAATTAGGCAAGGACTGTGTTTCCAGCTTCATTTTCATTGTCAAGTCGAGGTTCTTGACCAACTTGTAGCCAAGCGAAGACTCTATTCGCAAACGGTCGGTATTTGTCCTGAACGAGTGCAAGGTATCGGCCTTTGTCGTTGCAAAGCCGAGGTCAACATTAAAATGGTTCTTGAAGGTTATCCTGTCCTTGTCATCATAATTCAGATGGAAATTGAACTGTCCGAGCATGGTTTTGTTGCTCTCGCCGCCCTGGAACCAGTTGCCCGATATAAAGTTCTGTGTAAATGTCAACGAGATATTACCCGATGTACTCCAGTAATTGGGCTTCACAACCGTAGTTTTCATGCCACCGGCAACACTTCCCGGCATGGCGACCGGTGCAATATCTTTCACCGGGGCTTTTATTTCAGAAACATATTCAGGAACACTCTGCTCGCTCAACAACTCCTCTTCAGTCATCTCCACGAACTCGGGAGAGGTTCTGTATAGGTCAAGCATAAGGCCATCAATGACAAATGCGCGCTTGTCATCGACGGTGGCATACTCGCCGGTATACCCTTCTGCCTCGTCAAAGCCGAAAGCCTTGTCGACCACCGAGCTGTACAGCACAGGAGTAACGAACATTTTCGCGTATACCGGGTCGGTATCACCCTCCTCATTGTCAAGCGAGGTTTTCTGCCATTTGGCGACAAGTTCATCAATTTTCAAGTTGTAGTAATCCACAACATCGTTATTCTGCGCCATGGCCGCAGAATATGCCATAAAGAACAACAGCAAAAAAGCGTATTTGGTTTTCATAGTCGACATTTATATTTCCAACGAAAGTTTTCTCAACGCGAAGGTAGTAAAAATTAACAGATTATAAAAGAAACACAGCACAGAAGAGAAGAAAAACAGAATATATTCTTGCTAATTTGCACAAAAACCGTTTCCAACAAGGCCACAAAAGTTTCTGTTATACACTGTCCGGCACAAATTTAATGGATTAGACATCTCCTTTCGGTTATTTTTATTATCTTTGCCAAACTTTGCGAATTCAAGACATTAATAACAAAAACAGACAATAAAAAAGCAATGGATAAAAGAAGTATTATAGGATACGTTCTTATCGGGCTTGTTCTTATAGGTTATTTTACCATGAATCAGCCTACAGCCGAAGACCTTGCAGCCGAGAAACACCGCAAGGACTCGATAGCACTTGTACAGCAACTTGAAAAACTGGAAAAAGCAAAAAAGGCTGAAGCCGAAAAAGCGGCTCTGGAAAGCCAAAGAAGCAACCCAGACGACCTTCTCTACAACGTGCTCAATGGCAAAGACAGCATTGTAACCCTCTCGAACGACAAGGTTGACATAGACATTTCAACACTGGGCAGCCGTGTAACCCGTGTAACACTGAAAGAGTACAAAGACCAGAACGGTGACAACCTGGTGCTCTTCGACAGCAAGGACAAACTGGGAAGCAACAAATCCAACAAAGAGTTGCCGGGAAGCAACAGCATGAATTTCATTTTCGAGGGCAAGCAGGGTGTGAAAGACATCAACAGCGGCACACTCTACTCTACCCCCGTCGAGAAGAGTGACAGTTCAGTGGTTATGCGCCTCTGCTTCAGCCAGGACAGCACAGGGGCCGGCAAGTACATCGACTTCAAATATGTGCTAAAGAGTGACAGCTACATGCTCGACCTCTACATCAAGGCACACGACATGGACGACCTGTTGAGTTCAAGAGAGATGGGCATTGATTGGAAACAGCTTCTCCGCCAGCATGAGCCGGGATACGATTTTGAGCAACGATATACAAACATTACATACAAGCCCACAGACGACGACTCCGACTACTTAAGCGAAATGCAGAGCGAGAAAGAGGCTTTCACAATGCCAATGAGCTGGATTGCATTCAAGAACCAGTTCTTCTCATGCATTCTCATAGCAGGAGAGCAATTCAACAATGTTGAACTTAAATCGGACATTGTTGCAAAAGGACAGAATATTCTGAAAGACTGTTCGGCAAAGATGAGCGCACCTTTTGACCCGAGTGGCGATGCACCTACAGCCATGCAGTTCTACTTCGGCCCCAACAAGTTCAACACGTTGCAGGAGTGCAGCACAATGGCTATCAACGCCGACAACGACCTTGAGCTCGAAGAGATAATATACTTCGGTTGGCCTATCGTACGCTGGATTAACCGCTACTTCATCATGTATCTTTTCGACGGTCTTTCAAGCCTCGGACTCAACATGGGCCTTGTACTTATTCTGCTTACCATAATTGTAAAGGCCATTGTATACCCGTTCACAAAGAAATCGTACATTTCATCGGCAAAAATGCGCGCATTGAAACCTCACGTAGATGCCATAAACGCAAAATACCCGAGGAAAGAGGATGCCTTGAAGAAACAGCAGGAGGTTATGGGACTCTACACAAAATATGGTGCAAGCCCCATGGGCGGATGCCTGCCTATGCTCATTCAGATGCCGGTATTCATTGCTCTGTTCAACTTTGTGCCAAATGCCATTGAACTACGCCAGCAAAGCTTCCTGTGGGCCAATGACCTTTCGGCATTCGACGCTATCATAAGCTGGGAGCAGCCGATATGGCTCATAGGCGACCACATCAGCCTCTTCTGCCTGTTGTTCTGCGTTACACAGATTCTGAACACATATTATACAAGCAAGATGCAGCCCAATATGGGTAACCCGGAAATGGAGCAGCAGCAAAAGATGATGCGCTGGATGATGTACTTCATGCCCATCATGTTCTTCTTCATATTCAACGACTACTCTTCGGGCTTGAACTTCTATTACTTCGTATCGACACTCATCAGTGTATTTATCTTCATATACCTGCGTCGTGCAGTAAAGGAGAATGAGCTGTTGCAGAAGATGGAGGCATACGCCGAGAGCAACAAGAACAACCCCGCCAAGAAGAACAACATGATGGCACGTCTTGAGGCTCTCCAGGAGCAGCAGAAGAAGATGCTTGAGGAGCAGGAGAGATTGAGAAAAGAGAGAAATGCAAAAAAGAACAAATAATTTTAGACTTATAGATGGGACTGTTTAATTTTTTCAAGAAAAAGAAACCAGCCGAGGTTGTCGGTGGAATGGAGGATTTCATGACCCTCATCCGCGTTTACTACCAATCGGTATTGGCTGCAAATTTGGGAATAACAAATATCGGCATGTTGCCCGACCTCGCAACCTTCAAGCGCACATTGAAGGTTGCAACACAGAACAACAAACTTGGAGTTGCCGAGCGTAGCCGCTGCAAAAAGATGCTTGAGCAGATATACGGCATGAACGACACATTCTTCAAGGAGATTGATTCCTCGATAAAACGCAACTGCAAGAAGATGCAGGATGTACAGCCATACCTGTTCGCATTCCAGGGCTTCAACAACGACCTGATGATGCTGGTAGGCAACCTCATGAAGTGGAAGTTCCGTGTACCCGGCTTCATGCACAAGCTGTTGCACAGCATGACAGAGAAGATTATTGCCGATATTCTCACAAAAAACAAGTGGAAGGACGAAGCGACATTCCGCACTGTGTATACTGTGCGCCAGTACAAGGAGAAGCTCGGTTACTCACAGGAGTGGATGACCGAATATGTGTACAAGATTGTCACACTTGCAAAGAAAGAGCCACGCCCTCAAGCCGAGGATATGGACAAGAAATAAACCGGACTACAGGGGGAGTGCAACAGAAATGCAAAGCCCCCTGTTTTTTATACCTGCAGAGGAATTATGCTCACATTCAAGCCAATAACAATTGAAGATGCCGACATTCTCCGGGAGTTTGTACAACCCGCGCTGACACGCTCATGTGACTACACACCGGGCAACCTCATCATGTGGGCACGCTTCATGGACTACCGCTACGCCATCGAGCAGGAGACCCTGTTCATACAATGCAAGTCACAGGCCGACATGAAAAGCGCAGCATTCCTGCCGCCGATAGGCAAATTGTCACTTGAGCAATCACTGCCACTGCTGGCAGCCTATTGCAAGAGCGAAGAGAGAAAAATGCGTTTTACAGCAGTTCCCGAGGAGCTTTTCGAAGAGATGAGCCTATTACTCCCCGGCTACACCTCGACAATGCTCGACGGCTGGAGCGACTATATCTACAGTGCACAGTCGCTTGCCACGCTACAGGGGAAAGCCTTGAACAAGAAACGTAACCGATACAACAAGTTCATAGCCGAGAACCCCGAACATATATACACACGATGCTGTACCGATGATATAAAGGAGGTAACCACATTCATCGCCGCCCACCGCGAGTGCCAGCATAACCGCGAGGAGAACATGCGCTGCTACGAACAGTGGCAATGCATGGCAACGGTAAGAAACCTTGTAAAATACAACCAGCCTGCAGCTGTTTTACGAGTGAACGGTAAGATAGCAGCTTTCACCCTGGGAGAGGTATTTGGCGACACACTCTATGTACATATCGAAAAGGCCGACCACGACATAGCCGGTGCAAGTGAAGCCATAAACCGCATGTTTGTGAACGATATTCTGGAACAGTACCCTCACATTCAGTTCGTTAACCGCGAAGAGGACCTCGGCGACCCCGGCCTGCGCCAGGTAAAGCGCGCCTACAACCCACAAATGCTCCTGCACCGCTACGAAATGCTCCAGCCCGATGAAGAGTGAACAGCACCC
>JAUNQV010000158.1 GCA_030535995.1 Bacteroidales bacterium | reverse complement strand
CGGTAACAAGTACCGGCGACAATGGCGAGGGCGGTATCGTATATGCCGGCAAGGAATATAAATCGGGCGACGTTATTGAAGTGACCCAGTTCTTTACCGTAGAAGATGTGACAGTTATCGATATCGAGGGATATACTGTCGAAATATCATTGGATACCAAGAATAATATTGTTGTCGTTAAGTATGTAAAGATTTTGGAGTACCGTCAGGTAAACTCGCTCAGTGAATTGAAAAATGATGCAGCCTATCATATCAAAGCCAAGAGCGGTGAAGGCTATTATGCATGGAATACAACCATAACTGATACTTATATCAGTTTGCGTGGTCTGACAAATTCTTCATACAATAATCTTCCTTCGAACCAGGCTGTAGTCAATATCTACAAGGAGGCTGTAAGCCCTTTTGATATGACCGTTGTATGGCAGATTATACAAGAAGACGGGAAATACTACCTCTATCAGCCTGCAAAGAAGGAGTATGTTACCCGTGAAGGCCGCGACTACAAGTTTACAGCCGAAAAGACAGCATTGGATATAATACGCGACAACGGTGACGGTACTTTCAGCTTCCATGCAGGTGGAAATTATAATGAAAGTTCTACATATTTTGCCTGTATAGTTACAAATGAAGCCCTGACGGCTGTCCGCAACTGGAGATGGGACGACCATGGCGCGGTAATGTATATCATTGAAAATCCCAATATCAAATTCGGTGAAGAGACAGCAGTGGAGAGTATTGTTGTTGAAAAGAAGGTGGGTAAAGGCATATACAACTTGCAGGGGCAGAAACTCGAAAAACTTCCTGCTTCAGGCATCGTCATCGTTGATGGCCGTAAGTATCTTGTAAAGTGATACCTTGTTCGTATAATAGATGAGATAAACCCTCCCTATTGGGATAAATAACATTTTTGTTAAAATAATTTATTATAGGGCTTTGCATTTGAGTGCAAAGCCCTATATTTGCATGTATAATTCAATATTAAAAGAACGGTATTATGAAAAAATCACTTCTTTTTTCTCTTTTTATGCTTTTTGCATTTGCAGGTGCAAATGCACAGTTGTTGTATAAGGTAAGTGGCAAAGGGCTCGATAAACCATCGTATATAATCGGAACCTACCATCTTGCTCCGGCAACTTTTGTCGACTCGATTCCGGGTGCAAGAACTGCGCTTGAAAGTGTTGAGCAGGTTTGTGGTGAGGTTGTCATGAGTGAGATGTTTCAGCCCGAGAATTTGCAGAAGGTGCAGGCTGCAATGCTTCTCCCCGATGGTCAGGAACTTGAGACAATCTTCTCTCCTGCCGAAATGGAGAGAATAAATGCATATATGAAATCCATTATAGGTGCTGACCTTTCTAATCCCATGATAAAGGGTAGCATGGGAAAAATGAGTCCCGCGGCCCTTGCTTCTCAGTTGCAGATGGTACAGTACGTTAAACTAACTCCGGGCTTCAACCCCAATGAAATGATTGACAGCTATTTCCAGACCGAAGGTGCGCGTATGGGAAAGAGCATAGCCGGTTTAGAGACAATAGATTTCCAGATAGGTGTACTTTATACAGGAACACCGCTTGAGCGTCAGAAGGAGAAACTACTTTGTGTCGTAGACAACAGCGAGTTTACCCTTATGGTGATGAAAAAGGTTGCTTCGGCATATTTCTCTCAAGATATGGCAGCAATAAAAGAGGCCTTTGATGAGAAGATGGGCAACAGTTGCGACAGTACCCCCGAGGAAGATAACGCTCTCATCTACGACCGCAATGTGAACTGGGTTGTATCCATGCCTGCCATAATGAGCGAAAAGTCTACTCTTTTTGTTGTAGGTGCAGGTCACCTGCCCGGTGAGCGTGGTGTTATTGAACTGCTACGCAAAGAGGGCTACACAGTAGAGGCTGTGAACTCTCCTGCACAGGCGGTTGTTGAGTAATAAATGTTTCTTGAGTCATCCCTGTATGAAAAATATTTTCCGTAAACTGCATCTGTGGCTCTCGATACCTTTCGGGCTTGTTATTGTTGTAACTTGCTTCACTGGTGCCATGCTGGTGTTCGAGAAAGAGATAACCGCATTGTGCTGCTGTGATATGGCTACCGTTGAACCTATAGACGAGCCGTTGCCTATTGATGTGCTTGTCGAAAAGGTTACGGCAACCATGCCATCCGGTACGGAAATATCAGGGATAACTGTTACGGAAGAGAAAGAAGAGGCTTGGATAGTGAATATATCGGAGCCTCGTCGTGCAACTCTCTATGTCAACCAGTATACCGGTGAGGTGCTGGGAGAGAAAGAGCGTCTTCCTTTCTTTCAAACAGTATTGCGCCTGCACCGTTGGCTCTTGGGCACACGTCCTGCCGATGGTGGTGTCTATTGGGGCAAGATGGTGGTAGGTGCAAGTACAATTGCTTTTGTTGTAATATTGCTGTCGGGTCTCATCCTTTGGTGGCCACGCAACCGCAAAATGTTGAAAAACCGCTTGCAGGTAGTGCTGAAAAAAGGAAAGAACCGTTTCTGGTACGACCTGCATGTTGCAGGTGGTTTCTATGCTCTCCTGTTCCTGCTGGCTATGGCACTTACCGGCCTCACATGGTCTTTCGAGTGGTACCGTAATGGTTTCTATTCTGTTTTTGGAGCCAATGACAGCCCGGTCGCTAAAACCGTGACAGTGGAAAATTCTCCGGCGGTGAAGTTTACGAGCACAAAGGCTGCTGATAGTGCGAAGAGCCATGCTGTAACCGATGCTGTTACAACGGCTACGGCAAGTTCGTGGAACAGTGATGGCGTTACAGGGGCAACAGTCACAAGCTCCGGGCGCAACGAGTCGCTTTATACAGCTTGGAGCAGAGCTTTTGACGCAGTTGCCGATAAATATCCTTCATATTCTCAAATAACCTTCTCTGCAGGTGAAATTTCTGTGAGGCTTGCAGGTTGCGGTAACCAAAGGGCAAGCGACAAGTATATGTTCGATGAAAGGAGTGGTGAACTGCTTTCTGCCTCTTTATATGAAAACAACTCATCGCAGAGCAAACTGCGTGGTTGGATATATTCGATACATGTAGGTTCATGGGGCGGCACAGCAACCCGTGTGCTTGCTTTCCTTGCAGCTCTGCTTGGAGCTGCCTTGCCATTGACAGGTTATTATTTCTGGAT
>JAUNQV010000157.1 GCA_030535995.1 Bacteroidales bacterium | reverse complement strand
GGTATGCATCGCGCGGGTCGCCATTGGCGAGGTATATTACTCCGCAATATTTAAAGCCGTAGCTGCGCAGTATGTGGTGCATTATTACATTGTCGCGGTGGGTGTCTATGCGCACTGTTGAACAGTGCTTAAAGGCCCAGTCGAGCAACAGGCGCGCACAACCTTTGCCGAGCGTTGCAACAGCTATGCGATGTATCACATAATATGGTTCATCTGAAGGCCACTCGCCGTCGTAAATGGTAGCGTATGTGGGGTCGGGCCCGGGAATGAATGCCATTGTCGCAACTATGGTTCCACACTCCTCGCACAGCACATAGCACACCCCTGCATCGACATCGCGCTTAACAATCTCCACCGATGGGTAGCCTTTTCCCCACTGATGCATATTGCCGCTTGCGCGCATAATGCCCTTTGCACACTCGAAAATGTGCATCAACGCTGGAATATCGTCACTTGTAGCTTTTCGTATGTACATATACTATGAGTATTATTATATTGCAAATATGAGGTTTGTTTCAATATTTTTACAGCAAGTACAGTCTATATTCGCAGTTACCGCAAATATAGTAAAAGAACCATTTGTTATCACTTTATTCAACATTAATATTTTTTATAAAAATTTTAAACATCATCTGATATTGCATAGGAAAAAAAATAACTAAATTTGCTCTTTGAACGATAGAGAAAACCTATTCTGCACTTTCCGGTATGAAAAAAGTGATGCCATACATATTTCTACTGCTCCTTCTGCCATCCATGCTGCATGCGCAGAAAGTGGGCCTTGTGATGAGCGGTGGCGGTGCGCGTGGTCTTGCACATATCGGGGTAATAAAGGTGCTGGAGGAGAACAATATTCCCATTGATTATGTGGCAGGAACATCCATGGGGGCAATTGTTGCGGCACTCTACTCAATGGGTTACACTCCCGACGAGATGATTGCCACAATGAAGAGCGATGATTTCCAGCGCTGGTACACCGGTACCATGGACCAGGATTACATGTTTTACTTCAAGAAGAACAGGACGGTTCCCGACCTTGTAAACCTGCACTTCGACATAAAGGACTCCATCAGGGTTGTAAAGCCTTCGATGAACCTTATCAACTCAACACCCATGAACCTTGGTTTCCTTGAAATTTTTTCGGGCTACACGGCAGCCTGTGAAGGAGATTTCGATAATCTGATGGTACCGTTCAGGTGTGTTGCATCGGATGTATACAACAAGAAACAGGTGATATTTTCGAGCGGTAACCTTGGCGATGCCGTGCGCGCCTCCATGAGCTACCCTTTCTTCTTCAAGCCGATAAAGGTTGACAGTGTACTGCTCTACGACGGAGGATTATACAACAATTTTCCACGCGATGTAATGCAGGAACATTTCAACCCCGATTTAATAATCGGCAGTGTTGTGAGCGACAACCCCACCCTCCCCGACGAGAGGGACATCATGAGCCAGGCCGAAAACCTGATTATGGGACAGAGCGACTACTCATTACCCGAGGAGCTTGGAGTAATCCTTAACATGCATATAAAAGGTGTCAACCTGCTCGATTTCCACAAAATAGACGACATAACCCAACTGGGATACGATTTCACCACAGAACACATCGATTCCATTAGAAACCGCATACAACGCCGCCAGGACAGCCTGCAACTTGCCCAAAGGCGCAAGGAGTTCAAAGAGCGTGTACCCGAGCTTGTTTTCGGCAAGGTTGTTGTACACGGAGTAACGAAGGAGCAGGAGAAATCCATAAAAAAGGAGTTCCAGAAAGAAGATGAGAGGTTCGGTTACGAGGAGTGCAAAAAGGGCTACTACAGCCTATTGTCGGGCAATACCATAGAGAGCATCATGCCCCACGCCATATACAACAAGCTCGACAGTACCTACACGCTGCATCTTGATGTGACAGTGAATCCGCCTCTCTCGCTGAACCTCGGCGCAAGCCTTTCGACAAACATCTCCAACCAGATTTACTACGGGATACATTACCGTAACCTAAACAACCACTCAAAGGAATACAGTTTTGAGGGGCAGCTGGGAAAGGTATACAACAATCTTCAACTGTCGTCGAGAATAGATTTCCTTGGCGAGTTGCCCATTTCACTGAAGTTCATCGGTTCATACTCCACCATCGATTACTACAACATGAACTATCTGTTCTCAAAGGAGAACTCGATGGCTCTGAACCACCAGAGGGAGATTTTCGCAAAGATGAAGATGATGCTTCCTTTCCTCAGCAACAAGAAGGCAGAGTTGGGCATTGGTGTAGCAAACATTAAAGACGAATACATGCCATCGAGCATACTGAACCTTGAAAACCCCTCCTTCGACCGCAACAAACAGACTCTGTTCGGAGGGTCGGTCAAGTTTGAGGGCAACACGCTCAACGCAAAGGTGTTCCCTACCGGAGGATGGTTCGAGGCGCTGACAGCACAGTTTGTGATTGGCAAGGAGAGGTATTACGGTATAACAAAGACCGAGCATAACACGACACGGCAATCATGGTTGCAAATTAGTTATAAACGTCGCGACCATTTCAAAGTAAATTCTTCTCTGACTCTTGGAACATATCTTCAAATTCATTATTCTACCCGCAAATTGGCAAAGACCTACCAGGCAACAATGATGCAGGCCGAAGCCTTTGCACCGACCATGAACAGTATTTTCAACTACGATCCGAAATTCCGTTCACACCAGTTCGTTGCCGGAGGTATTACACCAATATTCACATTGAACAACTTTGTGCAGTTGCGCCCGAGCCTCTATGCGTTCATGCCCTACAGGGAGATTAAGGAGAAGAGCGACGGCACAGCCATGATATGCCGGAAAAGGTTCAACAGTTTCGAATATATTGCAGATTTTACTGTTGCCGCACAATTCTCGAACATTTCGGTCAGTGGATTCGTAAACCATTACAGTTCACACAAAAGCAGCGTGAATGTAGGAATCTCTCTCGGGTGGTTCATGTTTAACGAGAGGTTCCTGGAATAAAAAAAATGCATTTTAATCAAAAAAAAGTTTGAAAAGTTTTGCAGGTTCCAAAAAAAGCTATACCTTTGCACACGTCAAACGACAACGACAACATAATCGGTCTCGTAGCTCAACTGAATAGAGCATCTGACTACGGATCAGAAGGTTACAGGTTTGA
>JAUNQV010000072.1 GCA_030535995.1 Bacteroidales bacterium | reverse complement strand
AAAGCGTGGAATTCGCATTGCGCATCCCCCCGCTGCCGCGGTTTTTTTGAAAGAGTAGAATTCGCATTGCGCATCCCCCCGCTGCCGCGGGCGTCCTTGCAATGTATAATATAAAAATGTACTCAAGCAAGTTTGGTACATTTTTATATTATACATTGCGGAAAGAGTGGGATTCAAACCCCCAATAACAAACAATGATAGTACCGTGGGTTTGTACTTTTCTCTATCGTAGCGGAAAGAGTGGGATTCAAACCCACGGTACACTAAAAAGCGTACGCCGGATTTCGAGTCCGGTCCATTCGATCACTCTGGCATCTTTCCTTTTTCAGTGCAAAAGTAATAAAAATAAATTCATATACAAAAAAACGGTCCTGTAAAAGAACCGTCTTTTTGTGTGAATATAATCTTTTATGAGTACATGTATCTTTTGATACTCAATTTAGGAGTCTTCTCAAATGCCTCGCGGCGAATCTCGGTGTAGCCAATCTTGCTGTATGCTGCAAGTTCGTCATTCAGTGCTAGCACATTGTCGTTGACAAGTTTTTCAACCTCTTCGTTACTCAAACCATCTTTTGCAGCAGTGTTATAATCGGCAACAACCAATGCTACGATAGCATTCTTGCGGCCTACCACAACCGATTCAATAACGTAGGGGAGGTTGTTTATCTTGTCCTCAATCTCCTCGGGGTAGATATTCTGTCCGCTACCTGTGAGAATCATATTCTTGCAACGACCCTTTATAAAGAGGTTCTCTTTTGCATCGAGTACACCCATGTCACCGGTCTTCAGCCAGCCATCTTTTGTAAAGGTTGCCTTTGTTGCCTCTTCGTTCTTGTAGTATCCAAGCATTACGGCATCGCCCTTAACCTGAATCTCACCAAGTACGCGACGAGGGTTGGCTGAGTCAATACGCAGTTCAAGCGGGTGTGCCTTTGTTCCGCATGAATATTTTACATATTCGCTCTTGTCTCTGTATGAGATAAGCGGGCCGCACTCTGTCATGCCGTAACCGACTACGTAAGGGAACTTCATGCGCTTGAGCAGGTCTTCAACCTCGCGGTTGAGTGCTGCGCCACCAATGATAATGCCGGTTGTGAGGCCGTTGCCGAATGCTGCAAGCAGTGACTTGCGTATTTTGTTGAGAACAATCCTGTCGAGCCCGGGTATCTTGAGCAACAATTTTGCAGGGAACTTGCGTGTTGCAGGGAATACCTTTGATTTGAAGATTTTCTCAATGACCATAGGAACGGTTAGGAACATATATGGTTTCACTATTGCCAAGCCACCCAATAGACGGGCAGGAGTGGGCTTGCCAGGCATAACATGTAAGTGGCAACCGCTTGTCAATGGGAAAATAACATCAAATGTCTGTCCGAACATGTGGGCCATCGGGAGAATTGCAAAGTTGTGTCCGCCTACGATTGACGGTATCTCATTCTTTCCGAATTCGAGGTTTACAGAGAGTGAACGGGCCGGAAGAACAACGCCTTTAGATGTTGCGCTTGTGGTTCCTGATGTGAAGCTTATCTCCACGGGAGCTTCCATGTCGCGCTCCTCTTTATAATAGTTTACACTGTCGGCTGTCAGGCCATCGGGATAGCGCGAAGAGAATAGTGTTTCGATTTTTTCTGCATTATTCGTCAAGCTTTCATTGGCTGCATGTTCTACCTTGAAATTCTTTATGTTAAGTATTCCAACAAAGCCCTCTATGCTATCCAACTGTTTAATATATGCCTCGTCCGATTTAAGAGCGTTTGTCGCAATGTCGTCGCATATTATAAGCTTGCACTCCGAGAATGTCGAGAGCTCTGCTACTGCAGCCGGAATGAAGTCGGGGAGGAACGGTACGGTAACGGCTTCGTATGTCAGTGTTGCAAAATAGGCAATACACCACTCGGCAGAGTTGCGTGCATAGAGCGCTATTTTGTCTCCTTTCTTAATTCCGGTCTCCTCAAATAGAATATGGTATTTCTCGATACCTTCTGCCATTTGAGCGTAGGTGTAGGTCTCTTTGCCGAAGTTGGTAACCGCAGGCAAATCCCAGTTGCTCTTGATAGAATCGTTGAAATAACTTATAAAATGTCTCATAATTTGATAGTGTGTTTATTTTCTGGCTGCAAATATCTATCTTTTTTTTTAAATAGCAATAATGTTTTGCACATTTTAATGTGAAATGTGCAATTATTTCTCTAAAAACAGTATAAAACGGCCTTATTGTTAACGTATTTTAACTTTTATTGCGCAATTTTTTGGGTTTGTATGCCGGTTATTAAATGCAACAAAAGAGGGTAACCCTTTCAGGTCACCCTCTCGCACAACTATCAAATTATTATGTACACTATTATTTATACATAAATCTCTTAATACTCAACTTCGGAGTCTTCTCGAATGGTTCGTTCATTATTTCGCAAGCAGTAATCTTGCTGTATGTCGGGAGGTTCTTGTTAATCTCTTTTATATTCTCCTCGAATGTGCTCTGCAAGTCCTCTGTTGCAATGCCGGCCTCTTTTACAACATCGGGGTTAGGAACGATGAGTGCTGTGAGTCCATGTTTGCGGCCAACGATGAGCGACTCGGCAACCATAGGAACCTGGTTAATGAGGTCTTCAATCTCCTCGGGGTATACATTCTGTCCGTTGGCTGTGAGAATCATGTTCTTGCAACGTCCTTTGATGAAGATGTTCTCGTTCTTGTCCATAAGACCCATGTCACCTGTCTTCAGCCAGCCATCCTTTGTAAATGTAGCCTTTGTTGCCTCTTCGTTCTTGTAGTATCCTATCATGACAGAGGCTCCCTTTGCCTGAATTTCGCCGGCTACATTTTCGGGGTCTTCAGAGTCTATGCGAATGTCGACACCCGGGTGTGCAACAGCACCGCATGAACGCATTGTAAAGTCTTGCCAGCGTTTGTAGCTGAGCAGCGGGCCGCACTCTGTCATGCCATAACCGACGGTGTAGGGTAGTTTAATCATTTTCATCACCTTTTCAACCTCCTTGTTCAGGGCTGCACCGCCAAGGATTATACCGCCTTTGCATATATTGCCGCCGAATGTGGCAATGAGCTTCGCGCGTACCTTGTTACATATAATGGATTTTATACCGGGTATTGCCAAGAGAACCTTCATCATGGGGCTCTGCAGTGTAGGCATTACCTTTGCACGGAATATCTTCTCAATGAGCAGGGGCACGGTAAGGAACATATAAGGCTTGACATCGGCCAATGCCTTGAGCAGGCGTGCAGGAATTGGTTTTTCGGTAAAGATATTGATGTTGCAACCGTAAGAGAACGGGTATACGAAGTCAAAAATCTGTCCGAATATGTGTGCCAGAGGAAGGATTGAAAGAATTGTATCCCGGGCGCTTGTCGGGATGTTTGTACGTGCAAATTCAACATTCGATGAAATTGAACGAGCTGTCAACATTACACCTTTTGGTGAACTGCTTGTACCCGATGTGTAGCTTATTACTGCCAATGCATCGAGGTTGCTCTTTGCGTAGTTTACGCGTTTTGGTGTTACGCCACCCGGGAAGCGTGTCGCAAATGTGCTTTCAACCTCTTCGGTTATGCCGTCGAGCTTGCCGTTGCAGCTTTCGTGTACCTCAAGCCCGATAATGTCCACAAGACCACAGAAATTTGCGAAACCTTCGAATTGCGGAACGATGTTGTCACGTTTCAGGTTGCCGAGGATTGCCTTGTCAAGCATGAGCAGGCGGCTGTCGGAAAGGCGTGTAAGGTCGGCTATATTCTGTGGTAAAAAGTCTGGTAGCAAGGGAACGCAAACAGCATCGTATGCGACAATGGCAAGGTAGGTTACACACCATTCTGCCGAATTCTTGGCGCAAAGGGCTATTTTTTCTCCTTTTGCAATTCCACATTTCTCAAAAAGAATATGCATCTTCTCTATCTCCGATGCAACAACACCATAAGTTAGTGTGTTGGCACCGTAATTGCTCAACGCGGGGCTGTTCCAATTCTCTTTGATTGCTTTGTCAATGTAGGTCAAAAAGTGTTCCATAGATTTAATATTTATTCTCTTCGTTTAATTGTACATAAAACGCTTAATACTCAATTTCGGGGTCTTCTCGAACGGTTCGCGGCGAATTTCGCAACGTCCTATCTGGCTGTAGGGCGGCAGTTTGGAGTTGAGGGCAAATACGCTGGCATCGATTGTCTCCTGAACCTTATCCTCGCCTATGCCGGCTGCTTTCAGAGCATCACCGTCAACGACAATCAGTGCCACGAGTGCATGCTGGCGGCCTACAACAATTGACTCAACCACATAAGGGAGCTGGTTTATAAGCTCTTCAATCTCCTCGGGGTATATGTTCTGTCCGCTGCCGGTCAAAATCATATTCTTGCAACGTCCTTTTATATATACAGTTCCTTTGCGGTCCTGTGTACCCATGTCGCCGGTCTTTAGCCAGCCGTCGCTTGTGAACGATGATTTTGTGGCCTCCTCGTTCTTGTAGTATCCTTTTGTAACCACATCGCCGCGCACCTGAATTTCGCCCGGTATCTTTACAGGACGGTCGGAGTCTATGCGCAACTCAATAGTGGGAGCTGCAATACCACCGACTTCGCTGATAGAGGGGTGTGAAGAGCCAATGTAGCTGATTAGCGGTCCACACTCTGTCATTCCGTAACCAACAGCGAACGGTATCTTTATCTTTCTCATCACCTTTTCTACATCCTTGCTTATTGCAGCACCACCGATGAAGAAACCGGCTTTTCCAAGGTTGCCGCCGAATGTCTCTATAATCTTTGAACGCACCTTGCCGAATATAAGCTGGCGTATACCGGGTATTGATGTCAGGATTTTCATTGCCGGCTTGCGCAGCGTAGGTATAACCTTTGAACGGAATATCTTCTCCACAAGGAGGGGGACAGTCAGGAATATGAACGGCTTTACATCGGCCAATGCCTTTAACAGGCGTGCCGGAACAGGTTTTTCTGTAAAAATGTTGATGTGGCAACGGCTGGAGAAAAGGAACAAGAAGTCAAACGCCAAGCCGAAAATGTGTGCCAATGGCAGAATTGATAGGGTGGCCCCCGGTTCTGTTATTGCAATGGGTACCAGCTTCTGTGCGACTTCCACATTGGCCGACAGTGATTTTGCTGTGAGCATAACGCCTTTAGGCGAGCTGCTTGTTCCCGATGTGTAGCTTATAAGTATAAGGTCATCGAGGTTGCCGGGGTTCAGTTTGAAGCTTTCTGCTGTCATCTCCTCCGGATACTGTTTGCTGTATAGCTTTTCTATATCCTCGGGTGTTACTTTAATATTCTCTTCATAACCCTCTATTGCATAGTTGTTTACAATATCTACTACGCCTGTAAATTTCTCTATTTCGGAAAACTTGTCCAAAACATTGTCACGTTTAAGACCTGCAAGTATCGATTTGTCTACAAAAAGCATTTTGCTGTCCGACAACTTTGTCAAGTGGGCTACGTTCTCCGGTAGAAAATCGGGCAGTAGGGGAACTGCCACAGCTTTGTACGATGTTATGGCCAAGAATGTTGCGCACCATTCGGCAGAGTTTCTTGCGCAAATGGCAACATGGTCCCCCTCTTTTATACCACATTCATTAAAGAATATATGCAGTTTTATTATTTTTTTTGCAATATCGCAATAGGTCAAAGTATTTGCTCCGTAGTTTGAGATGGCCGGTGAATTCCAGCCGCTTTTTATTGCATCTTCGCTGTAGTGCAAAAAGTGTTTCATAAATGTACCTAAATAATTTTCAGTTTTTTGTAAGCGTTTTCGCTGTTTGCCGATGCAAATTTCGCATTAACTTTTCAAAGATGATAATTTATACCGTATACAGTTGTTTGTGTTGGTAAAACCGAAAAATACGTGGCGAAAATAGTAATATAGGGGTAAAATTAAATCAAAATAACTGTTAAATCATGTTCAATTTTCAATATTTCACCACATTTTGCACTGCGATATGCATATTTTGAACAAAGAATGGTGTTTAAATCAAATTCGCTTTTTGTGATAAAAAATGGGCAAATAATTAGTTTATATAAATAAAGAAATTATCTTTGCAGATAGAGAAAAACATTATCAGCACAGATTATTTCTGTGTACAGACAAAGTAAAACTAATCAATATGGAAAAGGAGATTAAATTCAGTCTTGTTTACCGTGACATGTACCAATCGTCGGGAAAATTCCAACCTCTTGCCGACCAGCTCGAAAAGGTTGCACCCGCAATAATTGAAATGGGGTGTTTTGCCAGAGTGGAGACAAACGGCGGAGCTTTTGAGCAGGTAAATCTTATGGCCGGTGAAAACCCTAACAATGCTGTCAGGACTTTTACAAAGCCATTCAACGAGGCAGGAATCCAAACCCACATGCTCGATAGAGCCTTGAACGCTCTCAGAATGTTCCCGGTTCCTGCCGATGTAAGGCGTCTTATGTATAAGGTGAAAAATGCACAGGGCGTTGATATAACTCGAATTTTCTGCGGCTTGAACGACACGAGAAATATTATACCTTCTATAAAATATGCTCTTGAAGCAGGTATGATACCACAGGCAACACTCTGTATCACATCGTCGCCTATCCACACAGTTGAGTATTACAGCTCTATCGCCGATGAGCTGATTGAGGCCGGGGCAACAGAAATATGCTTGAAGGATATGGCGGGTATAGGCCGTCCGGCTTTCTTGGGGCGTCTGGTAAAGAGCATTAAGGATAAACACCCGCAAATTATTATACAGTACCATGGCCACAGCGGTCCCGGTCTATCCATGGCATCTATCTTGGAAGTCTGCAAGAATGGTTGTGATATTATTGACACAGCTGTTGAACCATTGTCGTGGGGAAAGGTTCATCCCGATGTTATCAGCGTTCAAGCGATGCTTAAAGATGCAGGCTTTAAAGTGCCTGAAATCAACATGAACGCATATATGAAAGTGCGTAGCCTAACCCAGGAGTTCATTGATGATTGGATGGGCGTTTTCATGGACAAGAACAACAAATTAATGAGTTCTCTGTTGCTAACCAGCGGTCTTCCCGGTGGCATGATGGGTTCAATGATGTCCGACCTTGCCGGTGTACATAAAGGCATAAACGGAATACTCCAGAGCAAAGGAAAGCCTACATATACCCTTGACGAGCTAATGGTCGAGCTATTCAATGAGGTGGCTTATGTGTGGCCACGTGTAGGTTACCCCCCGCTTGTAACACCTTTCAGCCAGTATGTAAAGAATATCGCATTGATGAACCTTCTTTCGAGTGCACAGGACGAGCCTCGTTTCAGCCGTATGGATGAGAGTATGTGGGGCATGATACTTGGCAAGAGTGGTAAGCTGCCCGGCGAGGTTGCTCCGGAGATTGTTGAACTTGCCAAGCAAAAGGGTTATGAGTTCACAACTGCCGATCCGCAGAGTTTCTACCCCGACGCTCTCGACAAATACCGCAAGGAGATGCAGGAACTTGGCTGGGATGCCGGACGCGACGACGAGGAGCTTTGGGAGTTTGCAATGCATGAGCGTCAGTACCGCGATTACAAGAGCGGTGTAGCCAAAGAGCGTTTCCTTGCCGACATTGAAAAGGCAAAGGATGGTGAGATGGCCAGCAAGGGTGTGAGTGTAGAGGAGATAAAGGCTATAAAACATGCAAAGGCCGACCCGATTATTGCTCCCGAAAAAGGTCAGATAATTTGGGAGGTTGTTGTTGAAGGTGAATCACACGCTCCTGCAATTGGCCGTCATTATGCCGCTGATGAGCTCTTCTGTACTATTATTACACCATGGGGCGAGTTGCAGCCGGTTGCAACCGGCTTGGGCGGCCGTGTTGTTGAGATATGTGCACAACAAGGCGACCATGTTAACCGTGGAGAGGTTATTGCTTATCTCCAACGAGACGAATTGTTCAATTGATAATCAATAATTTATCAAACAACCGTGTGACCCACACGGTTGTTTGTTGTAAAATAATCTCTAATGAAGATAACTGTAATTCAGCAGGATATTGCTTGGAAAGATGTAGATACAAACATAGCCCGCATGGAAAAGCTTCTGCGCGAAGCCGAACATGCCGACCTTTACCTTTTTCCCGAGATGTGTTCAACCGGTTTCTGTATGCAGCCCGAGGGTGTTGCCGAAGATGCCGAAGGCCGCACAGTCCAGAGGATGAAGCAACTTGCAGTGGAGTTCGATGCGGCATTGGCTGTGCCGGTAATGACACACATCAGCGGCAAGTACTATAATCGTATGTATTTCATAACTCCAGAAGGTATAAAGGGAACATACGACAAATGCAACCTGTTCGAATATAGTGGCGAGGATAAAGTCTTCGTTCCCGGAAAGGAGAGGGTTATATGGAACTGGCGTGGCGTACGCATCTGTCCTGCAATATGTTACGACTTGCGTTTTCCGGTGTTCCTGTATAACCGTGGTGAGTACGATGTTCTTCTCATTTCGGCAAATTTCCCCGACAGCCGTCTGCTTGCCTGGAATACTCTTGTCAGGGCGCGAGCAATAGAGAATATATGCTATGTAGCGGCCAGCAACAGAGTGGGAGTCGACGAATACGGCACCTATCAGGGCAATAGTGTGATTTTGAGCCCCTATGGCGAAACACTTGCAGCCTGCACTCCCGGAGAGCAGGGCAGTGTAACGGTAGAGCTCGATAATGATATGCTCATAAAGATGAGTTTTCTTTCCAAACTCAAATAACATTTCTGTTATTCTGCGATAATTGCCTCATATTCCGGTATTTCATTCATGAATATGAAAGTGTTGCCCGAATAATCCATCTTGCAGCAATAGTGCTTCAGACCATTGCTTATTATCAGATAGTCTACCTTCAGAGTGAGGTTGTAGCGCGATATCTGCGCAAAGACCTCTTTTGTTATCTTTACCTCCGGAGCCTTGTATTCAATTATGGCACGTGGGCGTAGGGCACGGTCATACACCACCGTGTCGCAGCGTCGTTTGGTGCCGTTCAGGGTAATGGCAACCTCGTTTCCCATCAATGTGGCCGGATACCCTTTACATTCAATCAGGTAGTGTACGAAATGCTGGCGCACCCACTCTTCGGGTGTGAGCGCAACATAACATTTGCGTATGGCATCATAAATTTGCATTTTGCCATCGTGCCCGGTTATTTTTGTTTCGTATGATGGCAGATTTAACGTCAACATTTCTTATATTTGCAAGTTAGTGCGTAAGTACAAAGATAAGACAATTATCTGAAAAATAACCTCTACAGACAAATTATGGCAAAATATACATACGATACATTGATGTCGGAACTGAAGAGCGGTGTTTACCGTCCTGTCTATTACCTTATGGGCGAGGAGGGGTATTTCACCGACAGAATTACCGGCTACATTATGGACAATGCTTTGACCGAGGTGGAGCGCGACTTCAACCTCACCGTCTATTATGGACTAGATACCGATATCGACACCATTGTCACTGCAGCAAAGCGTTTTCCCATGATGGCCGAAAGGCAGGTTATTGTAGTAAAAGAGGCGCAGATGCTGAAGAACCTCGATTCCCTGCTTTTCTATCTCCAATCGCCGCAACCCACAACGGTGCTGGTATTTGCCCACAAGAACGGCTCCATTGACAAGCGCAAGAAGGTGGCAACGGAACTTGAACGCACGGGTGTAGTGCTCGATTCCAAGAAACTGCGCGACGACCAGTTGCCCTCATTCATAAACAGCTATCTGCGCGAGAAAGGCCTCGTTGCCGATAACAAGTCGGTGCTTATGATGAAAGAGTCCATAGGAGCCGACCTTTCACGCCTTGCAGGAGAGATAGACAAACTGGCAATAGCACTTCCCCAGGGAGAAAAGGCCATAACCCCCGAACTCGTTGAGGAACACATTGGAATAAGCAAAGAGTACAACAACTTCGAACTTCAGAACGCCCTTGTAAACAAGGATATCCTGAAGGCAAACAAAATAATACAGTATTTTGCCCGTAATCCCAAGAAAAACCCGATACAGATGACGCTTGCGTTGCTTTTCAGCTTTTTCTCTAATGTGATGATGTGCTATTACTCCCCCGACAAGAGCGAACGTGGTGTTGCAGAGTTCCTCGGCCTGCGCAGCGCATGGGGTGTCGGCGATTACATAAAGGCCATGAGAAACTACAAGGCAGTTCATGTGCTGGACATACTTCATCTTATACGCCTTGCCGATGCGCAGTCCAAAGGTGCCGAAGGGCCGCAGACTACCGACGGCGAGATTATGCGCGAACTGCTATATAAGATATTGCATTGATTATAGCGTATCTTGTCATATCGACCGTAAGGGGGATATCTCAACTTATGCCAATGAACAAAGAAAAATAAACAAGATAATGATAAATAGAAACTTGAACGGCTCGGACATCACATTCGGGCAAGACGGAAAGCTCGGTTTTGACGAAGAGGCACATCGCTACACCCTCGGCGATATTGTAATGCGCCCCGTAAGCAGTGTAGTGGGAATGTTTTTCCGCGAATTCGATGCCGAGGCTGTCAGCCTCAAGAAGTGTTACGGCAACGTGCTTGAGGCAAAGAAACTGCGCGAAGTGTGGGAGTGTAAGGGCGCTCTTGCCAGCCAGGCGGGAACTTTTCTGCACAAGCAGATAGAGGATTACCTCAACGGCAAGCAGCAACCCGACCTCATGTGCGATGTCGGCTATAATGGCGATTATGTGAAGTGCAGCGACACGCTCGACATCTCGCGCGAGTGGAGCTATTTCAAGGCTTTTGAGAGAAATACCCCATTCGTGCCTTTCCGCACCGAGTGGAGAGTCTATGATGCAGATGCGCGCATGGCCGGAACACTTGATTTTGTATGTGTCTGCCCCGACGGAACATACGAAATATATGACTGGAAACGCAGTAACAAGATAGACCCCACCGAGCGCAATCCATGGGCCGACGGCATCAACGGACTTGAGCACTTGACCGATACCTCGTACAGCCACTACTGTCTGCAGCAGAACCTTTACCGTTATATGCTCGAAAAGAACTATGGCCTTAAGGTCAGCCGCATGAACCTTGTGGTTCTTCACCCTGAACTTCCGGCCTACAAGGTCGTTCCGGTTCCGGTAATGGAACGCGAAGTCGGGATAATACTTAAAAAACTTGGAGTTTAAGCAAGGTATTTGATTTTATAAAGTAAAAAAATGGAGCATATATGCTCCATTTTTTTTACTTCATCAGCTCTATGCTGCGCTTTACAAAGTTGTTCAGTGCTTCGCCGGTGAGCATATTGTTTTGCAGCAGCGTTATGTCAATCAGCTGTTTCACTGTGTTGTCGCCGGCTGCAT